>JAJYLA010000097.1:0-6710 GCA_021788115.1 Actinomycetes bacterium
ACCTCGTCGAGCACCTAGGAAACGCAGGGCGCCCCCAGGCCACCGACACCCGGCCAAACACCATGGACACCATGGTCAGCCCAGCCTGTCCAAAAAGCCCCCTTGACAGCCGGCTTCACACAGGAAACGTTCTGCGTCAGAGACCCGAACCCTGGCCTTCGTGGGGGCCAACCTCTCTTCCGGTCTACTTCGGAAGTTCGTCAGGGTTGTCACCGCCGTAGTCGCTACGCATGGCAAACCACAGCGGGAACCAGATGACCCACATGAAGAGACAGCCGGCGATCCAGCTTGCCGTTTGTCGTCGGGTGAGACCTCGTGAGCGGGCGTCGTGGTAGACGTAGACGTCGCCGCTGAAAGCGACCGTCGCCGCCAGGCCAATGATGAACCAGAACCACCAAGGAGGACCGCCGGCTCCGGTCGCCGCCGCCGTCATGGTTGCTCGATTCGTCGCTTCAGTGACTCAGGATCCGTCGAGCCCACGATCCAGGCGTCGTAGTCGGTGCCGTCGAAGTCGATCCGGACGCCGCGAGGCGTGTCGTGGTGGACGACGGCGAAGAGCTTCTGACCCCGAGAGCGGACGACGGCGACCTCCGAGTAGCCCGGCAGTCGCTCGCCCTCCTTGAGCTCGTGGTCGGCCGGCTCGTGTGCGTTCGCCAGCACCTCGACTGAACGCCACGACGCCCGCGGTGCCCGTAAGTCGCCGTGGACGGCTTCGAGCTTCTCGGTCCCGCTCAGGTGCACGACGAGCTCGTCACCCTCGACCAGCAGCTCCCCCATTGCCACCTCCTGCGCTGTTCTCTTGATAGCTAACAGTATCAGATATGAGGACAATGGAGTAGAGTGAGTAGGTGACGAGCGCAGACCTGCTGCTCCATCCCGTCCGCTTCCGCATCATCCAAGCATTTGTCGGTGACCGGAGGCTGACGGTTGCCGACCTCTCCACCGAGCTCGGCGACGTCTCGCCAGCGAGCCTCTACCGCCACGTGGCGCTCCTCACCAAAGCAGGGGTCCTCGAGGTCGCCGCCGAACGTCGGGTGCGGGCCGTCGTCGAGCGCACCTACATGCTGAGGCTCCACGCCGCGCAGATCCAAATGGCCGACGCGGCGGCCACGACCCCCGAACAGCACCTCGCCGCCTTCATGGCCTACGTCGCCGGGATGCTGGGCGACGTCGAGCGCTACCTCATGACGGGCACGCCGGATCTGCTGCGAGACGGCGCCACGTACCGAATCGGGGCGATGTGGCTCACCGACGACGAGTTCGCTGATCTTGTACGCGATCTCCAGTCGGTGTTCATGCCGCGTCTTGCCAACGCACCGGCCGAGGGACGCCGGCGCCGCATCGTCTACAACGTCCTCGTCCCAGAGCCCGAAGCAGCCAGGGAGGCGACGAGAAGGGCGAAGCGGACGACGACGGACAACACGGCGGCGTCAAAGAAGAGGTCGTCGGCCGACCGATCGGGGCCGCGCAAGAACGGAGGGGCCGCGATGGCGTCGTCGACACCGAGGACGACCGCAGCGGACGTGGTGGTGATGGCCCGACAGGGGCGTTTCGCCGCGATCCGCGAGCGCCTGGCCACCCCGTTGCAAGCCCTCCTCACCGCCGACGCCCTACGGGCGGCATGGGAGGCAGAGCTCGACCGGTGGGGTGCGGTGGTCTCGGTCGGAGAACCGATCGAAGAGCCCGCCGGTGCCGGCATGGTCGTCGTGAAGATCCCGGTCGTCTGCGAGCGAGGCGGGCTCACGGTCCTCGTGTCGGTGGCCAACGGACAAGTACTGGCCGGCATCCAGCTCGCCCCGCCAGAGGCGGCGACGTCGACCGCGTCCTGGGAACCGCCCACCTACGCCGATCTCTCGGCGTTCACCGAGAGCGAGGTGACGATCGGCACAGGGGGGCTCGCAGTCCGCGGCACGCTCAGCATTCCGTTGGCACCCGGGCGGCACCCCGCGGTCGTTCTCCTCTCCGGGTCGGGGCCGCTCGACCGCGACGAGACGATCGGGCCGAACAAACCGTTGAAAGACCTGGCGTGGGGCCTCGCCACGAGAGGCATTGCCGTGGCCCGCTTCGACAAGGTGACCTTCGCCCATCCGTCCGAGGTCAAGCGGGACCGCTCCTTCACCGCCGCCGACGAGTACCTCCCGCACGCGCTTGCTGCGCTCCGGTTGCTCCGAGCACACCCGGCCATCGACGTGACACGCGTCTTCGTTCTCGGCCACAGTCTCGGTGGCACCATGGCTCCGCTGGTCGCCAAGGACGACGGGGCGGTCGCAGGGCTCGTCATCCTGGCCGGTGGCGCGCAACCGCTGCACTGGTCGGCCGTCCGGCAAGTTCGCTACCTTGCCTCCCTCGACCCTGCGACTGCTCCCGCTGCGCAGCCGGGCATCGACGCGTTGGAGGCACAGGCGCGCAAGGTCGATAGCCCAGACCTATCACCCGAGACGGCCGACACCGAGTTGCCGTTCGGCACCCCTGCCCCCTATTGGCTCTTCTTGCGCAGCTACGACCCCGTCGCGACCGGCACCGGACTCGGCAAGCCGATGCTCATCGTCCAAGGCGGGCGCGACTACCAGACCACTGTGGCCGACGACCTGACGCGGTGGCAGGAAGGTCTGGACCATCGGCCCGACGTGAAGTTCCAGATTTATCCGGCGAACAACCACTTCTTCTTCACCGGCACCGGACCCTCGAACCCCGCTGAACTCGCGACTGCTCAGCACGTCGATCCACATGTCATCGTCGACATCACCGAGTGGTTTGACGCGCCCGGACGCTGATCCGACGTTCGAACGGCATTGGTCACTTCTACGCCTGCGCGCAACGGGGTGTTGATCCGATGTCGTGAGCTGCGACGGCAGCGGAGCGGCGTGCGCCCGGCTACTGCGCAGATTGTTCCGTCGGCGTGGCCGGGAGTCCCCAGCAAGAAAGTGCGACCCGCGCCGATCGACGGGTCGGCGTTCGCCATCCAGCAGGCTGTACGGCGCAGAATGTGACGCCAGAACGCCGCCGCGGTGGGTTCACAGTTCGGGACCGCTGCCGGTGATGCTGGGGGCGGGGCTGTGGCCGGGGAACGGGTTGGTCTGACTCTGGGCTTGCCGGCGGATGGTGTGCTGGTAGCTGTGATGTTGGGCTTGGCGGAGGCCTTCGATGATCGCGTTCCGGGGATCGCCGGCCGCGTTGGGCTCCAGCGACTCGAGCTCATCCCGGAGGGTCTCGGTGGCGGACGTCTCGGCGCTGCTGCGCCGCAGGGCGGCGGCGAGGGCCTCTTCAGCGGTCGGGGCGGGGCGGCGGGTGTGTTCGTCGCCGGCAGGTTCGGTGACGACGCACGCCAGGTTGTGGTGGCGTCCTCTGGTCATGCCGACGTAGAGGTGCTCGGCGCTGGTGGAGCGGTCGACGACGACCACCGCGTGGTCGACCGTGAGCCCCTGGCCGCGGTGGACGGTGACGGCATAGGCCAGTCCTAGATGCTCTTGGACATACTCACCGGGGAGCGTGACGGTGCCGCGACTGTCGAGGGAGCGCAGCCGCAGAGCCCCGCTTTCGTCGCGCTGGTCGACGGTCCAGCGGTCACCGTTTCGGACCCAGGCGCCGGTGGTGGTGACCAGGCGGCGATCGTTGCGGGTGGTGACGATCTCGTCGCCTACGCCGACGGTCTGGGCGCCGACGGTGATCCCGCCGGTCTCGACTTCGCCTGCTTGGACTCGGGCGGCTCGGGCTCGCATGGGCAGCTGGTCGATGGTGTCGTGATCCGCGGCCATGACCACCACCGACTGTCCGCGCTCCCGCGTTTGTTTCCAGGCTTGGTGGGCGTCTTCGAGGACCTGGTCGCGATCACCGGAGCGGACCCGGTCCCGGCCGCTGTACTCGTCGATCACGGAACGGTCGCCGTGACGGAGCCGTCGGGTGGCCTGGGCTTCCCACGGGTCTGTGAAGCGGCGGACGCCGGTGAGCTCCGCGGTCTTGGTGTCGGCGGCGAGGAGTCGGAACAGGCCGCCGGCGTCGACTGATCCGAGCTGGTAGTGGTCGCCGACGAGCACCACTTTGGCTCCGGCGGTGTCGGCCAACAGGACGAGTCGGGCGAGGTCGCGGGTGGAGACCATCGACGCCTCATCGCAGACGATCACTTCACCCGGGCTCAGGGTGGTGCGCCGGTTGGCGACGTCGAGGAGGAACTTGGCCAGGGTGTCGCTGGGGATTCCGGCCTGCTCGGTGAGAACCCCGGCGGCCACCGCGGACGGGGCGACACCGCGCACGGCGATACCGGCCTGCTCCCAGGCTTGACGGGCTGCGCCGAGGGTACGCGACTTCCCGGATCCGGCCGGGCCGATCAGCACGGCGATGCGTTAACCGCCGCCGCAGAGACGGTGGACGGCGTGCTCCTGGTCCTCACTGAGGCCGGCCTCGACGAGTACCGAATGGGTTGCCACGACCGCCACCCCGGCGATCCGGCCGGCTTCTACGGTGTCGAGGACGGCCTGTTCAGTCTGCAGGGTCCACCAGGTGCTGTAGCGGGGGCTGCCGTGGCGGGCATCGGGCCGGTCCGGGCAGGATAGGCCGACCACGTCGGGATGGGCCAGGAGCAGGTCGGCGGCCGCCTCCAGCACACGGCGGACCTGCTCTGCGGTCTGGCTCTTGTGGGCTGGGAGGACGACCGAGAGGACCTCGACCGCCTGAGCGCGACCCCAGGTGGAATGGGAGCGCTCGAGCCTGTCGATCGCCTCCGCCAGGACCAGATCTAGGGTTGGTTTGATCCCTATCCGGGCCAGCCTCAACTCTGCTGCGCTGGCCGTGCGCCGGCGGAGGAGGTGGCCGATCCAGCCCTCGGCTGGGAAGCCGACGGCGGTTGCTACGGCCCGCCAGCGGGCCTTCAGCTGGGCCGTGGTCTCCGCCCTGTCTTTGCTCTTTGCCCCCCTCGATTGGTAGGCGGCCAGCTGGGAGATGGCGGCCCTCTCGTCGCCGGTCAAGGACCGGCCCAACGCAGATTCGCGCTCGCCGGTCAGGCGCGCGGCGGCCGCTTCGACCTGGGCGCGGCGCTTGGAGAACTCCCCGATCAATTGGTCGGGTACGCCTTCGATCTCAGCCCCGCCGTTGCCGTCGACCTCGCCCCAGGCGACACCGAGACGCGCCGTGAGCTCGGCCCGCAGAGCCGCTTTGTAGAGCATCCCGGCCGCCTTCTGCACCTCGTACAGCTCCCGTCCATCGACGGTCAACCAGCGCCCGTCGGAGACAGCTTGGACCTTGTTGGCCACAAGCACGTGACTGTGAATTTGCGGATCCCCGGCCCGTGAGGTCCGGTGCACGAACATCGCCGCCAGGTATCCACCGGTCGCCTCCTGCACGGCCCCGCCGTGGCCTCGGCGGGTGAACGCGGCATGGTCCTGCAGGAACTCGAACGCCGCGGCGACGGCCGCGTCGTGGCCTTCGCGGACCTGATCGGCGGTCTCGGCGGGGGCGAGTGCCCACAGGACCGACGCCGACTTGGGGGGCGAGAACGACAGGGCGTAGCCGGCCACCGCAGTCTTGTCTGGCCCGAACGGACGGCCCAACGGTGCGCCCGAACTGGGGTGGACTCCCTGTCCGAACAGCCGGGATAGACCCTCCGAATCGACCTCCCCAGACAAGTCCAAAGCCTCGGCGGCGCGGCCTACCCAACGGCCGGTCTCCTCGCCGTGGCCGACGAAATAGTCCTCCACACCCGCGGCGATCTCCCGGGCGTAATAGGCCCAGCCGTCCGGTGCGATCTTCGCCAGACCCATCATCAGACGATCGCCTCCACTGGCGAGGCCCACCCGACGCACCTCCGGTGCAGAGGTGTCTGCCGTGGGTGGAAGAGAAGCGGGGGTTGGGTGACGAGCTGGGAGGCTGAGGGATTGGAGAGAGACGGGAGCTGGGGAAGGGCGGGACGGGGATTGGGGAAGGGGTGCTGGCGGAGGACAGGTCGGATGTCGTCATCGACGTGATTTGCGCCTCCGGTGCGCTCTGTCGCCCGAGCCGACTGTCGCGAGGTGGTTGCCGACACCGCCTACAGCTCCGGGACGCCGGGATCGGCCCGGTGCGCCTCGGCGTAGCCGAACGCCTTCTGCCGGGCCAACGTCTGCTCATACAGCCGTCGTGCGCCCCGAGGCTTCATGCCGGCCGCGGCGGCGATCTCCGCCCAACTGGCACCCGCCTTGCGGGCGGTCTCCATGGCCAGCCACCGGTGACGGCGCATCCGGTCCTCCAACTCCCGCCGCGCCGCCAGCGCAAGGAGCGCCTCGTCCTTGGACGGCTCCCGGCGCAGAAGGGCGGCGATCTCCACATCCACCACCGCGGCCAAGACGTCGCTCGACGCCCACCGATCCAACGGCAGGTCCGGGTGGGCGATCACGCCAAGTCTCCGGGCGAGACAGCCATCCGCTCGATCGCCGAGCGGGGCACCCGCAACAGCCGTCCCAGCCGCTGCACTGGCAGGCCGCTCTCACCGCGGGTGTGCCGCCAGCGCTGGGTGAGCAGATACGCCGACGTGCGGCCTATGCGCAGCACCGCCGCCGCCTCCTCCACCGTCAGGAACTCCGGCAGGTCATCGAGCGCCATCTACACCTCCACCGCTATGGGCATCCGGCCGTCACGTGGCGGGCGCCTCCCGCTATGAGGGCGACCTGGCAGCCAGCTGTCCGCGATCGGGTGAGTGACCATTGACGAGACCTCCTCACCCCCTTCCAGGGGAGTGTCAT
>JAJYLA010000097.1:6720-11994 GCA_021788115.1 Actinomycetes bacterium
GCAATACGATGGCGGCCGTATTTGGCGGCCGATCCCGGCCCGGCTCGAGGCTCCGCCCGGCCCGGGGACGCCAAAGAGCCTCCACCGCGTCACCCCGCACGCCCCGGAGGTCCTCGCATGCCCGCCCGCCGCCACTTCGGCTCCGTCCGGAAGCTGCCGTCCGGCCGTTACCAGGCCAGCTACTGGCACAACGTCACCCGCCACGTCGCCCCCGACACCTTTCCGTCCAAGAGCGATGCTCAGCGGTGGCTGTCCAACATCGAGACGGCCTTCCACAAGGGGGACTGGGTCGATCCGGCGGGCGGACGGATGACCGTCGCCGAGCTGGCCGAAGTGTGGCAGTCGAGCGACCCGTCCAAGCGATCCAGCACGAAGGCCCGCGACGAGGCCATCCTGCGCATCCACGTCCTCCCGACGCTGGGCCCTCGGCGGCTGCGGGAGGTGACGCCGCCGGACATCCAGCGACTGGTCAACGCCTGGGCGGCGGAGAACGCGCCCCGGACGGTCGACCGGCAGTACGACGTCGTACGCGCCCTGTTCGCCTACGCCGTTTGCTCCGACTGGCTCAGCAGGACGCCGTGCCGGGGCATCAAGCTGCCGGCGGTCACCGCGACGCGCCGGCGCGCCCTCGCACCGGAGGACATCATCCGCCTGGCCGAGGCGACCGACGCCCGCTACGAGGCGATGGTCTGGGTGGGCGCCGTGCTCGGCCTGCGCTGGGCCGAGGTCGCCGGGCTCACCGTCGGGTCACTGCACCTGCTGCGCAATTCGCTGACGGTCACCGAGCAGCTCGGCCGGGACCGCCAGCTGGGCGATCCCAAGTCCGATGCCGGGAAGCGCCAGCTGTCGATCCCCGTAGAGCTCTCCAGCCTGCTGGCCGCCCACCTGGCCGCCCGGAACCTGACGGGGGCGGACCCCGGTCAGCTTCTCTTCACCACACCGCAGGGCCGACCCCTCGACTACTCCCACTGGCGGATACGCACATGGCTGCCGGCGGTGGCCAATGCCGGCCTGACCGGAGCCGGCTTTCATGACCTGCGAAGGGCCAACGCCACCACGCTCGTCGCCGAGGGGGTGGACGTCAAGACGGCTCAGACCCGCCTCGGCCACGCCGACCCCCGGACGACGCTGTCCATCTACGCCCGGGCCGTCCCGAAGGCCGACAGGGCCGCAGCGGACGCGCTCGGGCGGACCTTCTTCCAGACCCCCGCCCAGAGATCGCGCACGAAACGCGCACGGGAGGCCGACACGCGATGAGGCCCCATCGCAAAGATGGGGTCTGACCTGCGGTTTTATGAGTCGGGAAGGCGGGATTTGAACCCGCGGCCTCAGCGTCCCGAACGCTGCGCGCTAACCAAGCTGCGCTACTTCCCGGTTCGCCAAAGACTAGTCGACGGGAACCGCCACCGGATCGGGGAGGAAGCTGGTGTCGTGCCAGGTCTTGCCGGCGAGCAGGGCGGCAACGGCTCTGCGGAGCCGGATGGGGTCGAGGGGCTTCAGGATCCACCCGTCGGCCTCGCTCCGCCGGGCCAGGAACACATCGGGCCGCCGGTCGAGCACCAGCAGCACGGGCCGGCGTTCGAGCCGGCCGGCGTCGGCCTCCAGGCGCAGGTCGAGCGCCACGGCGATGCCTCCCATGGCTCCTATCTGCATATCGACGATCGCCAGGTCCGCCGGATCGGCGTCCATCGACCTGCGGACGTCGGCGCCGGCGCGGACCCACCGCACCGTGGTCCCCGGCTCTTGCACCACAGAACGGATCTCGTCGAATAGGCTTTCAGAGTCTGCGGCGATCAGGATGGTGGGCACGGGCCGAGAGTAGTTCTCCCGATTCCGTGGGTACCATCCCTGGAAGCCGCGACAGGCTGATCAGGAGGTGTAGTGCTCAGCATCAACCGAGAGGAGACGACCGAGGGTTACATGATCTGCAGGCCCGTCGGTGAGCTGGATGCCTTCACGGTCAGCCAGTTCCGCCAAGCGCTCTCGGAGCTGGCCGCCAGCCACCGCTTGGTCATCGATATGTCCGGGATCCCCTTCGTCGACTCCGCCGGCCTCGGTGCGCTCATCGGCGGCATCCGCCGGACGCGTGAGCTGGGAGGCGACGTGGCCGTCGCCTGCAACCGCCCGACCCTCGTTCGCCTCCTGCGCACCACCGGCTTCGATCGCATCGTGACGGTGGCCGAGACCGTCGCGGAGGCGGCGGCGTCGTTGCAGAAGGACTTCGCCGTCGAGGAGTAGCGCCGGCCGGATCAGGGCAGGTCGGCTGGGCGGGGGGCCGAGGGAATTCGCGGTAGCCCGGGATCCCCGTCATGCGGATCTCGCCGCCGGGTGGGCGGGTCAGTAGCCACTGCCCCCGTACCCGCCCGAGCTGCCCGAGCTACCGGGGCTCGTCGACGCCGGCGACGTGGAGGAGGACGGCTTTGCCCCGCTTGTGACGGGCGCCCCGGAGGTGCTCACCGCGTACCAGGTGCCTCCGAAGCTGCGTATCCCCTGCCCGGCAGCGTGGCCAGGGCCGGGGTCCGCTGCGTAGGTGTAGAGCGGGTATCCCCCGTAGGTGACGTAGAGAGAGCCGTCCGGCGCCCTGGCGGTTGCGAGGAGTGACTTGTTCACGCCCGACCCGGCGCTCGCCGCGGTCGCCCCCTTGGGAAGGGTGACCGGAGGCCAGTAGGTGGTGCACCCGTTGCTCGCCGTGCAGGTGACCTTGCCACCCTTCTCCGACGTGAGTAGGTAGAGGGTGCGCCCCGCGCCGTTGACCAGGACGGTGCCGACGCCCGGCACCGGCGCGGCGTCGATGGTGATCTGGCCCGACGCCGCCGTCGCCGCCGGCGCCGCCGGCGACTTGGCCGCCCGAGCGGGTGACGAGCCGCAGGCACTCAGAGCCGCGCCCAGTGCCAGAGCAGCGGCTGTCGACGCGAGCAGGCGTTTTCGGGGGATTCGGGGGATCGAGCTGCGCATGCCCGGAATACGTCGGCCGTCGCCCGGGGGATTGCCGGCCGGCCACCCGGTAGCGGCCGGCGGTCACCGCCGCGGGGGCGTGCTGTGCCGGCGGCCGCGGGGGCGTGCCGTGCCGGGCCGCCCGCACCCGGTTACCCCGCCGGCGCCGGACTGCGCCGGCCCCCCCGATGGCCGCGGCGCCCAGAGCTGTTCGAATCCGATCGCTTTCTCGGAGTGCTCTTCCTTTTTTGGAGTGAAAAGCGGCCGGATTTGCACCCTTGGCATGCCAAGTATGAAAAAGCATGCCAAGAAGGCCCCGGAATGCCCCTCGCCGATTGCTGAGAGCACAGGTACGATCACTCTCCGTGGCTGCGGCTGTCGCCACCGCCGGCGGCGCCGGCGACCGGCGGCGTGAAGAGCCACCGGTCTATCTCCGCGAGCCCGGCAAGGTCGTGCACGTCGTCGGGAAGGAAGGGAACCCGTACCACGGGCACCCCCGGAAGGCGACGGGACAGCATCGCCACGTACTGCTCCTCCCGGCCGGCGGCGGCATCGAGGTCGCGAAGGTTGGCGGCGAGCGCCTCGACCAGGCGGGCCCCGCCTTCGGCTCCGGCGGGCACGGTAGCCGGGTCGAGGCCGGCGGGGACCGGCCCGAAGGACGGAAACATGCGGTTGACGACCAGTGCCTCGACCCGGCTGGCGGAGCCGCGGAGACGGTCGGCGAAGTAGAGCGCCTCGTCGACCGCGTCCCGTCGCGGAGCCGCCACCACGACGAACGCCGTCGCCGGGTCGCCGAGCAGCGCTTCCACCCGTGCTGCCCGGTCGCGGAAACCCTGCTCCATCCCCTCGAACGCTTCGAAGAAGGCGACGGCGTCGGCGACCATCGCCCCGCCGACGACCCGTGAGATGGTACGCAGGATCATCTGGGTGGCGACGTTGACCGCTCGGAGGCCGGCTCGGGTGGGGGTCATGAGCAGGCGGAAGATCCGGTTGTTGAGGAAGCGGAGCAGCCGGGCGGGGGCGTCGAGGAAGTCGAGCGCATGGCGGGTCGGGGGGGTGTCCACGACCACGAGGTCGAAGCCTCCTTCGTGGTGAAGCTCGTAGAGCTTCTCCATCGCCATGTACTCCTGCGTCCCCCCGAGGGCACCGGAGATGTTCCGGTACAGGCGGTTGTCGAGGATGGCGCGAGCCTGCTGCTCGGAGGTGGCGTTGCGGAGCACGACATTGTCGAAGGTGGACTTGGTGTCGAGCATCAGCGCCCACAGCTCCCCGCCGGCTCGCGGCAGCCCGACGCCGGCGCCGTGGCCCGCCGGGTCGCCTGCCGTCCCCGCCCCGGGGCCGGCCGCCCGATCGACCGCCGCCTGCCAGCCCTCGACCCGGTGGGCGTCGTTGGTCAGGGACTCCACGCCGAGCGCGTCGGCGAGGCGCTTCGCCGGGTCGATGGTGACCACGCATGCTCGCCGGCCGAGGCGCGCCCCCTCGAGCGCGATCGCCGCCGCGGTCGTGGTCTTGCCCACCCCGCCGGGTCCGGCGCAGATGATGACATGGCGCTCGCGTGCCAGGCGCACGAGGTCGCTCATGAGGCCCTGGCGATCTGCTCGGCGAGAGCGTCGGCGAGCGCCGTCACCTCGCGGGGACCGAGGTCCGTGGCGAACAGGAACGGCAAGCGCAGCTGCGCGAGAGGCAACAACTCCGCCAGCCGCGCCACCTGCCTGTCCTGCAGGGCCTGGCGGTGGCGCCGGAAATCGGCTGCACGGGCGACGGCGTCGACCTCCGCCGGCGAGAGCTCGGCGCCGGCGCCGGCGAGCGCCGACGCGCTGTCGCCGGGTAGCTCCAGGCGCGGCCACATGCCGTTGACGACGATCGGGGCCAGCTTCACTCCCGCGCGGTCCTCGAGGTGAAACGCCGTGTCGGCCGCCTCGTTGACGGGCGTCTCCTCCGGCACGGTCACGAGCATGACCTGGCACCGGGAGGGGTCGGACAGCAGGCCGATCACGTCGGCGGCCTGTGCCCGGATCGGGCCGACCGTCGCCGCGTCGAGCAGGCCGTACGCGCTGGCGAGGAAGGTGACGGCGTGGCCGGCGGCGGGGGCGTCCACGACGATGAACTCAGGCGCCCCGGCGATCCCCGATGCGCCGGCGGCCTCGATCTGCTTGACCTTGCCGAGCACGAGGATGTCCTTGATACCGGGGACGGCCGTCGCCACGACGTCGAGGGTCCCCGACGTGACCAGGCGCCGGGACACCCGCCGCAGGCCGTGGTCCTCCAGGTACTCGAGCAGGGCGTCGTCGGGTGTGACGGTCCGGGCCCGCAGCCGCCCGGGCACGGGCCCCATCCCCG
>JAJYLA010000098.1 GCA_021788115.1 Actinomycetes bacterium
CGCCCCTTGACCGCCCTCGCCCTCAACGCGCCCGGTCATAAACCCCCCGGCCCTCCGGGCCGCAACCGAGCCGGACAAAAACCCGTCCGGCGCTCTTGACACCAGGCGCTCCTTCAGAGATGACAAGTCCGGCCGGATCGAGGTGGAGCCCGATTGCACGGTTCCTGGCTATCCCGACATCTTCGTGGTGGGCGACCTGATGTCGCTCGACCATCTGCCCGGCGTGGCTGAGGTGGCCATGCAGTCGGGAGTGCATTGCGCCCGCACCATCGGCCGCCGGCTCAAGGACAACCGGGTTCCTCGGCCCTTCGTCTATCGCGACCTTGGCACCATGGCCGCCATCTCGCGGTTTCGGGCAGTCGCTAAGGTCGGTCCTCTCAAGGTAGGCGGCCTCATCGGCTGGCTGCTGTGGCTGGTGGTGCATGTCACCTTCTTGACCGGCTTCAAGAACCGCTTCGGCGCGCTGGCCCGCTGGGTGGTCAGCTTCGTCGGGCGGGGGCGCTACGAGCGGGCGCTGACCGGTCGCTGGATTGCCGGCAACGACCCCTCAGCCGAACCTGTCTAGTCCCCAGATCAGCTGAGCGCATACGCCAGCCGCCTTGGCAGGCCCCGACCGAAAGGCCACCGCCTTCCAAGGGGATAGCCAGATGAGCAAGAACTCGAAATTCCACAGCCGTCATCGTTTGAAGACACGCCTACTGGGCACTCGCAGTCGGTGCCCCCGGCCCGACGCGACCCGGTACAAACATCGCATAGCCGGCGTTCTGGGACGCGTCGATCCTGAAGGATTGAATGTTCGGGGACGCGCGTTGTGGGACGCCCTTTTCTGTGAGAGACACGACGCGGCCGGTGGGGGTTATGGCGACGGAGTCCAACGCGTACCGTCGGACCCTGGTACCACGATCACAGCGATGCCTTCGTCGTGGCAGACATCGAGCAGGGCCGGATCCGAAGTCGCCAAGGACCGATGCTCTGATCGAGAAACCTCCGCGGCCAGACAATCAGCGAGGCTGACTGGACATCGGGTCCGGTGGTAGTGACGAGCCCGCAGCCTTCCTGCCGCCGCAGCGACCTTCTCCCCGACGGGTAGGGGATCGTCGAGCCCGAGCTGGGCAACGTCCAAGCTGGCGTCCTCCTCATCAGCGCCACTGATGCGGATGAGGTGGTCGAGGACCTCCGCCAGCCCAACAACGGTCAGCGAGGTGCCGCCTGCCGCGACAAGAACCTCGACCTCGGACGCACCGGTCTCGTTCTTGAGGAAGGCCAGTACGGCATACGCGTCGAGGATCGTCAACCCAGACGAGACTTCGTGCGCTTGGCTTCTTCTCGACGGGCGTCGTGTCGAGCCTGGTCGGTGCGTGGTCCCCGTCCGCTGTACTTGCCGCGAAGCTCTTGCAGCGGACGGTCGCCCAGCGGCCGCATGACCACTCGGTCCCCCAGGTCGACGACGAGCACCTGTCTAGTGCTCCACCGAGCCCGGGCTTCTGCAGGGATCGAAACTTGACCGTTCCTGGACATGGTCATCACGTAGGAGGTCTGGCTCATGATGTCATTGTATCAACCTAACCAATCATTGTACGACCACAGCTCGCAGGTTGGCGAAGGCGAATGCCCGAACCGTCCCACCGATCCGGCGTACCGGGACGCTGCCCGGTTGTGTGTGGGGATAGCGTAGGGCGACCTTCTGGGACGTTATTTCGCCGAAGCCACCCAGCGTCCTTACTGGGCCAGGCGGACGATATCGGCGAGCCAGGCTTCAGCGGTAGGGGTGCCGAGGCCGGGGTTGATGTCGAAGCGGTCGGCGGCGAGCGAGTCGATGCCCCAGCCGGAGCCGAACGCAGCGCGCAGCTCGCCCTCGGTAACACGGCGGGGACCCCAGTCGCCTGGCTGGCGGTCGCTGAAACACATGAGACGAAGGTGGCCACCAGGGCGGAGGACGTCGTGCAGCGCGGCGATGTACCGGGCACGAGCGGCGTCATCGAAGACGTGGAATAGGCCGCTGTCGAGGATCGTGTCGAAGGTCTCGCCGAGCGTGACGACCCGGAGTGCGTCGAGCACCCGGAAGCGAGCGTCGACGCCGCGCTCGACGGCCTTGCGGTGGGCGATCTCGATGGCGCGTGGGGACACGTCGATGCCGAGGGCGCGGGCGCCGTAACGCGCAGCGAGGATCGTGTGCTCGCCGGCGCCGCAGCCGGCGTCGAGCAGTGCACCGGTGAGCGCGCCAGCCTCGGCTAGTCCGACGAAGGCAGGCTGCGGGCGGCCGATGTCCCACGGCGGCGACGCGCCCGCGTAGGAGTCATCCCAGTCGTGTGCGGGGTCAGCTTCGGTCATGCCCCCATTCTCTCCGGTCGGGCGAGAAGGCCGCGCACAGCAGCGAGCGCCATGCCCTTAGCCCACCAACCGGCGATCAGGGCGATCGCCGCTCGTGGGATTATGGGCTGGAGCTATGGGATGCCTCCTGCCGGCGGCAGGGGGTCACGGTTACCCGCAGGTCGGTCGGTCGGTTCGCGACGTTGGCGTCGGGCGGCCCTACGGGCCCCACTGCTGCTGCGGCACGTCTTCTCCCACTAACCCATCGATGGATTCGCGAATCAGGTCGGCGTGGCCGGTATGGCGGGCGTACTCCTCGATCAGGTCGACGAGCAAGCGGCGAAGGGTTGGCGTCTCGGACCAGTCCGAGATCTCGGCCCGGCGATCAAGCCCACCGTGGGCGAGCGTCTCGTCTACCGCCGCCTCCGAGCGGCCGACCGCCTCAATCCACCGTGTCCGCAACGCTTCAGGCGAGTCGTCGGCGGCCGAAGTCCACTCCCAATCTTCGCTATCGGCCATGGGCGCCCACACGGCTGGGTAGTCGCGACCGAGCAGCTGGTGGGTGAAGTAATGATCTTCGACAAGGGCAAGGTGCTTCACCAGGCCGCCGAGGGTCAAGGCGGACGGCCCCAGGGTCCGCCGCATCCCGTCCGCGTCCAGGCCGCCGGTCTTCCATGCGAAGGTACGTCGGTTGCGGTGTAGCGCGCCGAGGAGGGCCTCGATCTCATCGGGTGCGGCAGAAAAGGGGCGAGGGGACAGCTCCTTCGGTTCAGTCATACCGGCGAGAATGCCATGCCCCAGCCAAGGGCGCGTGCAGCGACCCCAGGGCTAACAGGGCGCCTCGACCTTGGCCGCGAGTATCGCCCCGGAGCCGGCGTAAAGGGGCGCTCTGGCCGCGACACTTGGTGGCGCTCCCCTGGAGTCTTATGCGCGACCTGGGGCTTGCCTTGTTGACATGATGTGCCGCCGTATCTGGGGGTACCCATGGCTGCTAGACAACGGTCGTGCACCCTACATCCGCCGCTTGCACAGCCAGCCCGGACCTTCGGCCATGAGCACGCGCCGGCAGGGATCGGCCGACCGTGACGATGCGATGGTGCGTTCCGGTCGGCGAGCGATGACTCGGTGGGTCGGGTTCCCGGTGCACGCCGACCCTCGACCGCTGGTTCTGCTCTCGGGGCCTGTTCGAGTCGACGCTGGGTTCGCCACGGGAGACGCCAAGATCGCTTTCCTGCAGGGAGCCGTCGAGGCCGCCGATATGGTTGCGGAGGAGGCGGTCCGTCCGCTGCGGACGCCCGCGGTCCGCATGGGCCGCCAACCGCGAGTGCCGTTGCGGGTCACCGCCGCAGTGCGATCGGAAACCGAGTTCGCCACCGATCGCGGCCCCCGGCTCCGGGCGGCGTGGAGGGTGGTGGCCATCGACACTCTCGGCCCGATTTGGGTGCTCAGCCGGGAGGTCCTCTCCCACTGTTGGTCACCACCGGAGATGCCGGGCGAAGGACCGGCCGGGCCGCACATGCTGTCGACCGGGAGAGTTGGGCCCGATCGCTGCCAGCTTGTCGTGGGATTCGTCGGCGGCAGCGACGACCTGTATCGATACGACGCCGAGGTGGTCGAATCCGCCACCGCTGTGTGCGTTGTCTCGCTCGGACGCTTAACTGGGGAGTTCCCAGCGGGCACCATGATTCCCGCGATCGGCCATCCCCGGCAGATCGTGGTCACTTTGGCCGAGCCACTCGGCGGCCGGGTCTTGGTGAACCTGGATGGGAGTCCCGTCTCGGTCACAACCGACACGCGACCTACCACCACAGCCCCCACGTCGTAACGGCCGCACTCCCGGCGTACCGGGACAATTCTCCGGCGACCTTTGTGGATACTTTCGTTCAGCATTATGAGGCGCTGTTCCGCGGCATTTCCTGAGCGAGGCTAACGGCAAATGTCTGTCAATATCGGTGCTACGGGCCGTCACCATGAGCAGTGCCTCCCGAAGGCAGATGCATCTTCGTGGCACAGCGACGCGCAACGTCAGTACGCTCCACTCTAGCGGCGGCTGATCGAGTCAGGTCAGATGGTGATCTTCGGACCCGTGCTGGACAGCACTGGATCCTGGGGCCTCGGGGTCGTCGAAGCTGACGACGAGGAGGAGCCCCGCACCTTCGCACCCGGCGATCCGCTAGTCACGAGCGGAACGGGCAGCATCGAGATCGGCAAGATGCTCGCCGGGTTCGTTCGCCCACGAGATGGTGCGTGTCGTCGAGCCGGTGGTATGAGACGGTGGAAGTCCGCCCTTTGGGGATGGGCTTTCGGGGATGTTTGGGGACGCTTCAGCTGACCTTGAGGTACCTGCGAAGGGCTTCGCGGACGATGTCGGAAGCGGTCGTGTGGTCCTTTGCCGCCCGGTCGTCGACTGCCTTGCGAAGCTCTGGTTCGAGCCGGACTGGAAGAGTTTCGGCCGGACCTGATCCCATCGATGGGCGGCCGGGGCGTCGTCGAAGTCTGGTGACGTCGAGTCCGGCCTCGGCCTCTTCAGCCATCTTCTGCAGGACCTCGTCGGTCAACTCGGCGCCTGCCTTGGAACGTCCGTAGCTCTTCTTCTCAGCCATCGCGCTCTCCGATCTCACCCAGCAACGGTTCGTAGATTCGTCTCATCCTCATCGCGTGAATCACGATCTCCGTGTCGTCGTCGCGAACCACCGTCACGATCTCCAAGAGGTTCCCGGCCCGGTCCGGGCCGAGGTAGAGGACCTTGTTCGTCTCGTCCTCGTCGGCGGCGACGAGCGCATGCTCGATCCCATGACGAATGTCCTGGTCGCTGATCCCATGTTTGCGGGCCGACTCATAGATCTCCACGAACTCTCACACCCGATATTGTATCGCGAAACTCGTGCGGGACCGCAGTGGACCATTACGACTGTGGCCACATCTTGGCGATCGGGGACGTCTTCCCCAACGGGGGTTTGGGGACGCGAGGGCCGGGATTATGAGGCGCAACCGCTTGGCGTGGAACCCATGCCGAGCCGGTGCGGTGGCTGGTTCTCCCCGGGTGATCTGTCCGTGTCGGTCCGAGTTATACGGTTCGTAGGGCTTCGGTGGGTGAGAGTCGGGCCGCTCGCGTGGAGGGGTAGAGACCTGCGATGGCGCCGATGATGATCGCGGCGCCGAGACCACCGTAGATGGCGAGGGGTGGGATGACGACCGCCCAGTGTTGGGTGAGGGCGTAGATGGCGGTGGCCGCTGCGCCGATCACGGTGCCGGCCACTCCGCCGAGCGCGGAGAGGAGGAGGGCTTCGGCCAGGAATTGCTCGGCGACGTGGCGGCGGCTGGCGCCCAGGGCACGGCGCAGGCCGATTTCGGAGCGGCGTTCGAGGACGGAGATGACCATGACGTTGGCGATGCCCACACCGCCGACGAGGAGGGCCACGGCGCCGAGGCCGAGGAGGAGTCCGTTGTAGGCCCCTTTGGTAGCTACCTCGGCTTTGAGGATGTCCGATGGTTGGCTCACCTGCACTACTGATGGGTTGGGGGGGTTGACGGTGGCGGGCAGCACTGATGCGACGGCGTCGACCTGGCTGGGCACGGCGCGTAGGTAGATGTCGGTGGGGTGGCCGTCGAAAGCGAAGTATTGCTCTGCGACCGGGAAACCGATGAAGGCCATGCTGTCCAGCTGGCTGACCAGTTCGACCGGTTTGAGGATCCCGACCACGGTGAACCAGTGGCCGCCCAGCCACACCTGGGTGGGGTGGGCCAGGTCGTGGATGCCGAGCAGGCTGGCCGCTTCGGCGCCCAGCACTACGGCTGGGTAATGGGCGGTGGCCGGGTTGAGAAAGGTGCCATGGGCGAGGCTGGCACCCAGGGTGGCGGGCAGGGCGGAGTCGGTGGCGGTGACGGAGATGCCGTTGGTGTCGATGGCCGGCACGAACGGGCTACGGTATATGTGGGCGTTGGAGACGGCGCCGATCTCGGTCACGTCGGTGACCGGGGCAATGCGCGACACCATGCCCTCGGCGGTGATGGGCAACTCGGATTGCTGGCCGAACGCGCTCTGGCCGGCTTGCACGCTGAGCAGGTTGCCTAGGCGGCCGAGCTCGGCCAGGAGACCCGATTTGGAGGACTGGGAAATGCCGAGCACCCCAACGATGGCGGCGATGCCGATGCTTATCCCCAACGCCGAGAGCAACGCCCGCACCCGCCGGCTGCGTAGGCCGAGGCTGCCGGCACGGACGACGTCGGCCCGTGACAGCCGCGAGGCGCCAAGGTCGTCCTCCCGCCGGAACAGCAGGGCCCGACCGACCCTGCCGGACGACCCTGATATCGCCTCTCGGGTGTCACGTCGCGGCGTCACTGATCACCTTGCCATCGCGGATCTCGATGCGGCGGTCCATGGCGGCGGCCACGTCGCGGTCGTGGGTGATCACCACGATGGTGGTCCCCTCCTGATGCAGTTCGCGCAGGAGGTCCAAGATGGCGGCCCCGGTGGCCGAGTCCAGGTTGCCGGTCGGCTCGTCGGCCATGACCAGGGCGGGCCGGCCGGCCAGGGCCCGGGCTATGGCACAGCGCTGCTGCTCCCCGCCGGAGAGCTGGTTGGGCCGGTGACCGATCCGGGGGGCCAGGCCGACCCGTTCGATGGCGGCAGCCGCCAGACGTCGGCGTTCCGCCTGTCGACCGCCGCGGTAGAGGAGTCCGTTGGCCACGTTGTCGAGCACGCTCATCCCGTCGAGGAGGAAGAACTGCTGGAAGACGAAGCCGAGCCGCCGGGCTCTCAATCCTGACAGTTGCTTGTCGGACATGGTCGAGGTGTCCTCGCCGGCGACGCGCACGACACCGCTGGTGGGCCGCTCCAGGGTGCCCATGACGTGCAGGAGGGTGGTCTTGCCCGACCCGGACGGGCCGACGATGGCGACCAGCTCGCCGGCGTCGACGCGCAGGCTGACCCCGGCCAGGGCCACCACCGGCGGATCGCCGGGGTACTCCTTCACGACATCGACCAGCTCGAGGACCGGGGTGGACTGGGCGGCCGGTTCCGCCCAGGCGGGGGCGGCGAGGGTCACGACGAGGGGACCTCCACCTTGGTGCCGGCGGCGATACCGGCCCCGCTGATCTCTACCAGGGTGTTGCTGTAGAGACCGGTGGTGACCCCCGACCAGCCGGGTGGTGCCGCCGGTTACGACTTCGACGCCGTAGCCGCCGCCCTGGAGGGCGAGCAGGGCGTTGACCGGCACGGCCAGCACTCCGTCGGCGGTCTGGGAGGTGATGTTGACGTTGACGGGGGCCTGGTCGAGGGTGGCGCCGGGCGGAGTCGCGTCCAAACTGATGGTCATGGTGACCGTGGGCGTCGAGTTGTTCCCGCCGCCGCTCGACGAGCAGGGCGACACATCGGCGACGCTGGAGCCGGATCCGCTGCCGCCGCCGCCGGGGCAGGTGGCCACGTCGCCGACGCTCGCCACCTTGCCGCCGACCGTGGAGGTGCCGTCGGGTAGTACCACGGTGACGGCGTCGCCCGGTTTGACCAGGTACTCGTCGGTCACCGCCAAGGCGACGGTCACGACCGGGGTGGTGCTCGTGGCGGTCAACACGGTGCCCCCGCCCCCGCCGCCTGCGCCGCTGCCGCCCACGGCCTGGCCGACCGAGGGGGTGACGGTCGTGACGCGGATAGGTCCCGGCTCGAAGACGACCTCACCGAGGAGGATTTGGCCGGTGGCGGGCAGGCCGAGGGCGGTCTGCCACCGCTCGACGGCGGCGGCGGTGGCCGCGGTGTAGGAGTTGCTCTGGTTTAGTCCGCTGCCGTAGCCGAGGGCGGTCAGGTCGGCGGTCAGCTCGCCGACGTCGGCGCCGGGCGACATACCGACCTGGAAGGCCCGGTAGGCGGGCACCGACCCATAAAGCAGCGGCACCGGCTCGTTGCTCAGCGAGTACACCGCTTGGTCCTCTCGGATGATCTGGCCGACCGTCGGCAGCTCGGTGTAGGTGGTGCCGGGGTTGGTGGCGGTGGTCTGCAGGGCGGCCAGGTTGGCCTGGGCCGCGTGCAGCTGGTTGGTGTCGGAGGCGAGTCTGGCTTGGCTCTGGTCGCGGTCGCGCACCGCCGTATCCTTCGCCGTGGCCAGTTGCTGCTGGGCCTGGGTCACCGCGGCCTGGTCCTGGGCGACCTTCTGGGCGTCGCTGCTGCAGGCCGGGGTGGATGCCCCTTTGCCGGCACAGTCAGACTGCTCCTTGGCCTGATCAGCCGACAAGGTGGCGGCCGCGGTGTCGACGTTGCTCTGGGCGGAGGTGACTGCTTGGTCGTCGGCGGTGGACGTGTCGGCTGCGGCGGTCTGGTCGGCGGCCAGGGTGGCCTGGGCCTGGGTGACCGCCTGCTGTGCCTGGGCGATCTGCTGGGCGCTGGCCCCACTGGGTGCGGCGATGGTGTAGTTGCCCTTGTAGCCGATCGACCCGCCCACCTGCACCGTCGATGACAGGTTGGTCCGTTCGACGGTGGCGGTGGCGATTCGCCCGCCCCCGCTCGACGAGGGGCTGCCGGAGCTGTGGCTGCTGGTTGCTTCGGCGATGCCGCCGGCCAGCCCCGCGCCCACGGCAACGCCGGCCACCACACCGGCGATCACGACCCGTGTGCGACTCATCGGACGCTCACCCTCCCTGGATCACGGCGCCCGAGCCTTGCCCGCTGCCCGGGCCGCCGCCGGGACCGCTGCCGCTGGTGGCCTCGATGGATCCCGGCTGCGGAGTCCCGCCGCCCAATCCGGGCAAGCCGGTCTTCTTGGCGCAGGTCTTCGAAGCGGCCTGGAAGGTCGGGTTGTTCGGGTCCAAGTCGCTGCCCGGCCTGCTGTGCAGCTGGAGCCCGCCGCTGCTGGGATCGGGGAAGTCGGGTATTCCGTTGGCCCGCATGCACTGGGAGTACTGCTCCAGCTTGGCCGGGTCCGGCTTCTGGGGTGGCTTGCCGCCCCGCAGGGCGGTCGATGCCGCGGTCAGGTAGGCGCCGCACGGCCCGCTTTCCGGACCGCCGCTGGTCACCTGGCCGCTCCCCCGTCCGCCGCCCGGCGGAGGTTGAGCAGCGGCGGACGGCGAGAATGTGATGTGGATCACCTTGTTGGCGTCGATGGTCGGGTCGGCCTGACCCGGATCGCCGTGGGCCCGCATGCAGGCCGCCCATTCGTCGAGCAACTGGGTCGGGTTCCCCTTCGGCAACGTGGTCGTGGTGCTCCCGCCGTGGCCGCCGCTGCTGCCCAGGTTGGCCACATGAGGCGAACTGCTGCCCCCGCATGCGGCCAGTCCCAACGCAGCGACAGCGGCGGCGGCGGTCAGCCCGCCCGACCGCCAGTTCCTCGTGATCATGTCGCGTCTCCCTCCGGCTCGTCTGTTACGACGCCTTATAAACCGGAGGGGATAAAGCTGGCGTAAAGAGTCGGCACCTTTATGCGTTTTTTATGTTCGGCATGAGACGATGCCCCTATGAGACTGCTCGTGGTGGAGGACCGTCATGTGATGGCCGACTCGATCGCCCGTAGCCTGCGCCGCGAAGGGATGGCCGTAGACGTCGCCTACAACGGGCGGGACGGCCTCGATCTGGCGACCGTCAATGACTACGAGGTGGTGGTCCTCGACCGCGACCTGCCCGGCGTCCACGGCGACGAGGTCTGCCGGCAACTCGCCGGCGGCCAAGCCCGGATCCTCATGCTCACCGCGTCGGGCACCGTGGACAACCGGGTCGAAGGACTCACCATGGGCGCGGACGACTATCTGCCCAAGCCGTTCGCCCTGGCCGAACTGGTCGCACGCATCCGGGCGCTGGGCCGGCGGGCCACGCCGGCCCTGCCGCCGGTGCTCGCCGCCGGCGACCTCACCCTCGACCCGGCCCGCCGCCTGGCCGAGCGGGCCGGGCAACCCCTAGCCCTCACCACCAAAGAGCTCGCCGTGCTCGAAGTCCTCATGACCGCCGCAGGCCGGGTGGTCAGCGCCGAGGAGCTGCTGGAACGGGTATGGGACGCCCACGCCGACCCTTTCACCAACACCGTACGGGTCACGGTCACCAACCTGCGGCGCAAACTCGGCGATCCCCCCGTCATCGCCACCGTCATCGGCGCCGGCTACCGGCTGGAGGACACATGAAAGCCCTGACCTGGCCCCGGCCCACCGTGAGGCTGCGCCTGGCCCTCGCCTACACCGCGCTGTTCGTCGTCACCGGCACCGCCCTCCTGAGCGTCAGCTACCTGCTCGTCCAATACCGGGAAAAAGGTGCCGGCACCGCGGTATCGGTCATCTGCCACCAGACCGTCGACGGCCGAACCGGCGTCCAGATCACCGGCACCGCCGCCGGAGCCGGAAACGGTCCCCCGCCAGGAGCCCTGAACCCGGCCAACTGCCCGGGCGCGGTGGTCACCTATCTCCGGACCTCCGGCAGTGCTTACTCGGGAGGCGGCACAGTGATAGGGCCCGCCGGGCAAATCTCCATCCCCGGGCCCATTGCCGCCCAGGTCGGTCAGCTGGCCGCCGCGGTCAAGGCCAGCCAGGCCCACACCCTCGACAGCTTCAAGATCGAATCAGCCATCGCCTTGGGGCTCATCACCATCCTGGCGTTCGGGCTGTCGTGGTGGATGGCCGGCCGGGCCCTACGACCCGTCCACCGCATCACCGACACCGCCCTCATGCTCTCGGAGCGAACACTGCACGCCCGCATCAACCTGGCCGGTCCAAACGACGAGCTCAAGCAGCTGGCCGATACCTTCGACGCCATGCTCGGCCGCCTCGAGCGGGCCTTTCACAGCCAGCGCCGTTTCGTGGCCAACGCCTCCCACGAGCTGCGCACCCCTCTGGCCACCGAACGGGTGCTCATCGACGAAGCTCTCGCCAACCGGTCGGCGGGCCCCGACGAGCTGCGGTCCATCCTCGAAGAGCTGCGGGCCAACAGCGAGGACACCGAACGGCTCATCGACGCCCTGCTCACGCTCGCCCGCTCCGAACGGGGCATAGAGGAGGCGTCGCCGGTCGACCTGGCCGCGACCGTGTCGTCGGTCCTCGACCAAGCCGCCCCCGAAGCCGCTACAGCCATGGTGACCATCGAATCGGACCTGCGGCCCGTCTCGGTGAGCGGTGACCCCGGACTCATCGAGCGCCTCGCCGGGAACCTGATCGAAAACGCCATCCGGCACAACGTCGCCGGCGGCACCATCACGGTACGAACCCGACAGGACGGCGATACCGCCGCTGTTGACATAGCAAACACCGGACCCGTCCTCGACCCCGAGACAGTGACCGGACTGGTCGAGCCCTTCCGGCGAGCCGGGTCAGACCGCAGCACCAACAACAGCGGCCTCGGCCTCGGGCTGTCCATCGTCGACGCCATCGTCAACGCCCACCAAGGCCAGCTCCACATCACCGCCCTACCCGAAGGCGGCCTCCAAGTACAGGTGAACCTACCGCTTACGGGCGCTCCATACTAGCAACCGTCTGATTTGTCAAGGCCGCGATGGCCCGCGTTGAGGTTTTCCTCCGTTGTGTAGCGGGGCCGGTGGTTTGCGTTCGGGGGTCCTTCGGCCTGGCGGTCCCGGCGGCGCACTCTGATG
>JAJYLA010000099.1 GCA_021788115.1 Actinomycetes bacterium
GGCCGGCGGCCCCCGCCGGCTCGCCGGGCGGCGCCGGTTCGCCGGGCGGCGCCGCCTCGCCGACAGCGGGGAGGCCCCCGACGAGCCTGTAGTACAGAGGGCCGCGACCGGCGGGGGGTCCGGGGTGGGCGGATCGCTCGACGACCACGCGGCGGTACTGCGGCGCCTCCGTCGTCTTCAAGGGGACGAGCGTGGAGGCGTCGTAGAGGAAGTGAAGGACGTCCTCGGTCTCCTCCGCGGTCAGGGCCGCCAGGTCACGCCCCCGCCCGGTCGAGACCAGGAAGAAGACGCTCCAGAGGTCGGCGCCCAGCTCCCGCACCAGGCGCAGAATGCCCGGCAGGTTCCCGGCCGTGGCGGAGGTCACCGTGGTGTTGACCTGGAGCCGCAGCCCCACCGCCCGTGCGGCGCGGCACGCAGCAAGGGTCCATGCCAGCGACCCATCCACGCGCCGGAAGGCGTCGTGAGCCTCCGGGGTGGCTCCGTCGATGGAAAAAGACACGACCCGCGCGCCCGCAGCCCGTACCTCCGCCAGGCGGTCCGCGGTCGCGAGCGGGGTACCCGACGGTGACACCGCCATGGTCAGCCCCAGCTGCGACCCGTGGCGGAGGAGGTCCGCCACGTCGCCGCGCTTGAACGGATCGCCGCCGGTGAACACCACGATCGGCCGCGGCGCGCCGAGCGCACCGAGGTCGTCGAGCACCGTCGCCACCTCGTCTGTGGAGAGCTCGTCGGGGCTGCGGAGGGCGTTGGCCTCCGCCCGGCAGTGCTGGCACGACAGGTCGCAGGCCCGGGTGAGCTCGAAGAGCACGAGAAAGGGGCGGTTCCCGAGGTCGAAGCGCGGGACCCGGATGCCCACCTCGGGCCCCGGGCGTCGCGACTCGCCGGGGGCCTGGGCGCCACGCGCGTCGCGGGAAGCGGGTGGAGCAACGGTCACTCCTCCATGCTGCGGCCCTGCGCCGGCGAACCGCCAGGGCCGTTGGTCCCCTCGGCGCCGGCGGCGGTGGTCCACCGGGGCGGAGACGCCGCGAGATGCTGTGGGCGTGGCCCTCCCGCTTGGCAAGCTCCCCACCCCCCTCCTGGCGCGCCTGCTCAGTGACCTGCCACCGCCCGCCGGCGAGGTCATCCTCGGGCCGGCGATCGGCGAGGACGCCTGCGCCCTCGACCTGCCCTCCGGCATCGTCGTCATCAGCACCGATCCGATCTCCCTCACCAGCCGCGACGTCGGCCGCCACGCCGTGATCATCAACGCCAACGACGTCGCCGTCACCGGCGTCCGTCCCCGCTGGTTTCTCGCCGCCGTGCTGCTCCCGCCGGGCACGACCGAGGCGGAGGTCGGTTCGATCTTCGCAGGCATGCGCGACGCCCTCTCAGAGGCGGGCATCACGGCCGTCGGAGGTCACACCGAGGTGTCCGCCGCCGTCACACAGCCGATCGTGGTCGGGCAGATGCTTGGCGTGGCCGAGGACCTCCGTATCGTCTCCACCGCCGGCGCCCGCCCCGGCGACGTCGTCGTTCAGGTGGGGCCGGCCCCCGTGGAGGGTGCCGCAGTGCTCGCAGCCGAGGCCGCCGCCCACCTGGGCGCTCTGGACCCCGCCGTGCTGCGGGCCGCGGCTTCCGGCATCGAGAACCCGGGGATCTCCGTGGTGGACGCGGCCCTCCAGGCCGCCGCGCTGGGGGCGACGGCCATGCACGACCTGACCGAGGGAGGGCTCGCCGCGGGCCTCCACGAAGTGGCCGCCGCCTCCGGGGTGCGCCTGCGCCTCGGGAGTGGTGGGCCCCTGTGGTTCGATGCAGGTGTCGCGGTGTGCCGGGCCCTCGGCGCAGACCCCTGGGCCACCCTGGCCTCGGGCTCCCTCCTCGCCGCCTTCGACCCCGCCGCTGCCGCCGGCGCCGTCGAGACCCTTCGCTCAGCCGGGCATGCCGCCTCCGCCATCGCGGTGGCCGAGCAGGGAACGGGGGTTTACGGAGACGACGGGCTGCCGTTGGGATGGCCGGAGCGCGACGAGGTTGCGAGGGTCCTCGAAGAGCTGGCGCGGCAGGACCGGACCGGCAGGTCCTGACGGACGAAACCGGCCGGCCCGCCGCGCTTCTAGCTGTTCCTAGTCGGCGTGGCCAAAGCCCTTGATTTCCTCGAGCTCCGCGGCTGTCAACTCTCGCGGCAGCTGGCCGCTGGCCATCTTCGCAGCGTGGACCTGGATGCGGATCTTCTCGACGATCTCGGGGTTGGCCAGGGTGGTCACATCACCGACGTCCGTGAAGTTGGAGATGCCGGCGGTGACACGGCGCATGATTTTGCCCGAGCGGGTCTTCGGCATGTCCGGAACCACCCAAACGTTCTTCGGACGCGCAATCTTGCCGATCTCGTTCTCGATCGCCAGCGCCACCTCGTGCTCGATGTCCGTGCCGGCTTCGTAGCCCGGTTTGAGCGAGACGTACATTTCGACCGCTCGGCCACGGAGGTCGTCCATGACGGGAACGGCGGCCGCCTCGGCGACCTTGTCGACGGTGAGCGCCGCGGACTCGAGCTCCTTGGTGCCCAGCCGGTGGCCCGCCACGTTGATGACGTCGTCCACACGACCGAGGATGCGGAAGTAACCGTCCGCCGCCTGCATCGCACCGTCGCCGGCGAAGTACGGCCAGTCGTGCCAGTCGGTGCTCTTCTCGTCCCGGCAATACTTGCGGTAGTAGATGTCCAGGAAGCGCTCAGGCTGACCCCAGATGGTCTGGAAGATGCCCGGCCACGGGTTGCGGATGCAGATGTTGCCCGCCCTGCCGCTGCCGGCGCTGACCTCCTCGCCGTGCTCGTCGTAGATGACCGGGAAGACCCCGAGCACGCCCGGACCGCAGCTCCCCGGTTTCATCGGCTGCAGGGCCGGGAGCGTGCTGCCCAGGAAACCTCCGTTCTCCGTCTGCCACCACGTGTCGACGATCACCGCCTCGCCCTTCCCCACCACGTCGCGGTACCAGCGCCACACCTCGGGTTCGATCGGTTCGCCCACGGTGGTCATGTGCTTGAAGTGGTAGTTGTATTTGTTGGGCTCGTCCGGTCCGACCTTGCGCAGCATGCGGATCGTCGTCGGCGCGGTGTGGAAGATGTTGACGCCCAGACGCTCCGCTATACGCCACGGGCGCCCCGGGTCGGGATAGGTGGGGACCCCTTCGTACATCACGCTGGTCGTGCCGAGCGCCAGGGGCCCATAGACGATGTAGGAGTGCCCGGTGATCCATCCGATGTCCGCGAAGCACCAGTAGGTGTCGTCGGGATGGATGTCCTGGTAGTACTTCGACGTCCCGGCCACGTACGCGAGGTAGCCGCCCGTGCTGTGCTGGGCCCCCTTGGGCTTGCCGGTGGTCCCGCTCGTGTACATGAGGAACAGCGGTGCCTCCGCCGGCATCGACACCGGCTCGACGATCTGGTCCCGGTACTCGGCGAGGAGCTCGTCGACGAAGAAGTCCCTGCCTTCGACCATGGGGCTCTCCGACGCGTACTGCCCCGGGTGGCGGCGCCACACGAGCACCCTCTCGACCTCCACGCCCTCCTCCCGGGCGCGTGCCACGGCCTCGTCCGCCTTGGCCTTGTGGTCGATCAGCTCTCCGTTGCGGTAGTAGCCGTCCATCGTGACGAGGATCCGGCTCTGCGAGTCTGCGATACGCCCGCCACAGGCGCTGCCGCTGAACCCGCCGAACACCTGGGAGTGGATCACGCCGAGGCGCGCGCAGGCAAGCATCGACACGGGGAGCTCGGGGACCATGGGCAGGTGGAAGGTGACGCGGTCACCCGTCTGGACGCCGCCGAAGTCCCGGAGGAGCGCCGCGAACTCGTTGACGCGCCTGTACAGCTCCTGGTAGGTGATCGCCTGGGTCTGCTCTTCCTCGGGCTCGGGGACCCAGATCAGCGCGGCCTTGTTGCGCTGGGTCGCCAGATGCCGGTCGACGCAGTTGTAGGAGACGTTGAGCTTGCCGCCGACAAACCACTTCCAGAAGGGAGCGTTGCTCGTGTCGAGCGTGGTGTGCCAGTACTGGTCCCACGTCAGCAGGTCGGCGTATTCCCGGTAGCACTCCGGGAAGTTCTCCTCCTTGAACCGCTCGAAGATGGCAGGATCCGACGCGTTCGCCTGCCCAACGAACGCGGCAGGCGGAAAGTAGAGTTCCTCCTCCCGCCAGTGGACCGCTATCTGTGCCTCCGAAACAGCAACGTCGGATTCGTCTTCCAGCGTCATCTGACCACCCCTCAACTCGTCCCCGACGCGCGAGGTGCGCGCTCCGTGTGCTGGTCAAGCCGACCAAGTCGGCCGGCCTGTCCGCTAGGGCCAAAGGTCCCCTCACGCTACCCTGCAAAAGGATGGTTCGGTCGCCGCGGCGTCGATCTACAGACCGGTGAATCGGTGGTGCCTCACACGGCGACGCCGATCCGGGGTGTCCGGACGGACACGAATCGCCGGCCACCGCCCCCTCTCCCCCGATTCGTGTCCCATCGCGTACCCCAGACCACTCTCGTAGCCGTAGCGGCGCACCCCGGCACAGCGACCGGCCACGCCACCGCCGGCCACGCCACCGCCGGCCACGCCACCGCCGGCCACGCCACCGCCGGCCGCGACGTGACCTTCGACCCTGTCGCTCCAATTGCCGGGTGCGTGACCCTGGGGGGATGAAGACGGCCCCGCCTCGGATCGGAGAGTGGCGATGATGATGACCGGGGGGTCCGGGTTCCCCTGGCCGGTCGTCCTCCTGCCGGTTCTCGTGGTCGTCGTGGTGTCGATGGTGCTGGCGATCCGCTTCGGTCTGGAGCGCCCCTACCGTGCGCCCCGCCGGCTCCCGGAAGGGGGAGCGACAGCGCTGCCGGCGCCGCGGGACCCGATGGTCATCCTGCGGGAGCGTCTCGTGCGCGGGGAGATCGATCTCCCGGAGTTCGAGCGCCGCCTGGAGGGCCTGCTGCGCTCGGACCCGAAGGAGGAGATGCCGTGGTGGAACAAGGTCCCTCCCGCGCCACGCCGGAGGGCCGACGGCTGAACCGCCCGCGGCGCGAGCGCACCGCCGGGGGTACGGTGACGCGCAAGGGGAGGTGAGTACATGGACCGGCAGACGCAACATGAGCTTGACCGGCTGCTCGACGGGTTCACCGACGCCCTCGAGCGTGTCCGGTCGGCCGGCCGCGACGACGAGCAGATGGAAGCCTGGAAGAAGGTGCAGATGCTCGGCTGGGAGCTGAACGCCCTGCTACCCGTCGCCACCCAGCAGCCCCGCGCCCGGAGCTGAGGGCCAACCCGCCCGCAGCAGGCGCGCGCCCGCCGGCCGCTGTGCGCCGGCCGGCTACAGCGGCGCGAACGTCGCGCTGAAGTGGCGCAGGGCGCTCGGGGCATCCACGATCCGCATGCCCTTGAGAGCCTGGCGGTCGCGGGCCACCGCCGTGACGACCTCGATGACGTAGTCGATGTGGCTCTGGGTGTAGGTGCGGCGGGGGATCGCCAGGCGGACCAGGTCCATCGCTGCGGGGGTCTCGGAGCCGTCGGGGTGCAGGCCGAACATCACCGTGCCGATCTCGGAGGTCCGTACTCCTCCCTCCACGTACAGGGCGCACGAGAGAACCTGCCCCGGGTACTCGAGGGGCGGGATGTGGGCGAGCAGGGCGCGGGCGTCGACGAACACGGCGTGGCCGCCGAAGGGGACCACGACCGGGACGCCGGCGGCTTCGAGGGCCTCGCCCAGGTACTCGGTCGAGCGGATTCGGTAGCGCAGGTAGACCTCGTCCACGGCTTCGCTCAGCCCCTGGGCCACGGCTTCGAGGTCGCGCCCCGCCAGCCCGCCGTAGGTGGGGAAGCCCTCCGTCAGGATCTCTAGGCGCCGGCACCGCTCGGCGAGGTCGTCGTCGTTGAGGGCGAGCCAGCCGCCCATGTTGGCGAGGGGGTCCTTCTTCGCCGACATCGTCATCCCGTCGGCCAGCGACGCCATCTCCCGCACGATGTCCGCCACCGGCACCGACTCGTAGCCCGGCTCCCGGACCTTCACGAACCAGGCGTTCTCGGCGAACCGGCAGCCGTCGAGGAACAGCGGCACCCCGAAACGGGTGCAGACCTCGCGCACCTCCCGCAGGTTCGCCAGGCTGACCGGCTGCCCGCCGCCGGAGTTGTTGGTGACGGTGACGAAGACGACCGGGACGTTGCCGGCCTGCTCCTCGAGGAGCCGGGCAAGGGCGGCGACGTCCATGTTGCCCTTGAAGGGGTGGCGCAACCCGGGGACGAGTGCCTCGGGGATCGGCAGGTCGACAGCCGTCGCCCCGGTCGCCTCCACGTTGGCCCGGGTGGTGTCGAAGTGCGTGTTGTTGGGCACCACCTTGCCGGCGCCGCCCACGACCGAGAAGAGGATCCTCTCGGCCGCCCTCCCCTGGTGGGTGGGCAGGACGTGGCGGAACGGGAAGAGATTCTGGACAGCGTCCCGGAACCGGAAAAAAGACGAGGCCCCCGCGTAGGACTCGTCACCGCGCTGGATGCCCGCCCACTGCTCGGCGGACATCGCCCCCGTGCCCGAGTCCGTCAACAAGTCGATGATCACGTCCTCGGCGTGGAGGCGGAACAGGTTGTACCCGGCGGCCGCCAGCATCTCCTCCCGGGCGGCCCGGGTGGTCATCCGGATCGGCTGGACCGAGTGGATGCGAAAAGGCTCGATGATCGTGCGGTAGGAAGGTTCTTGCATCTCCTACGCAAGCTACACACGGTGGCGGGAGCACGCCGCCCAGGTGGCGGCCCATCGGATCCGGTATGAGAGGACGAATTTCGAGAAATATCGGAACAGTCGGCGTCCGCCCGGCCGCCAAACGTGGAGACCAGGTGAAAGCTAGGGCCTTTTGGCCCTTGTCCGGCCGGAGGAGGCGCCTAGTTTGGCCCAGGACTGAGACCCCCCGCGGGGGTCACGGGCGGAAAGGAGATTCGGCGATGGGGCGTCTGCGCAGAACTCGCCGGGACGGATCGCGGTCGTACCGGTCACCCCGGCGAAGGTGGCTGTCTGCCCGTCCGGAGAGGCGAGGGCGCGTCGGTCGATGGGCGGGTGTACTGGCGTTGCTGGCACTGCCCTCAACCCTGAACGCCGTTCAGCAGCTCGCCGCCGCGTCGCCGGCCGCGGCCCAGACGGCCACGACCACGCTCTACGTGGCCAGCATCGGTAGCGACACCGCCAACAACTGCCAGACCCCCTCGAAGCCCTGCAAGACGATCCAGTACGCGGTCACTCAGGCGGAGGTTGCGACCGGCGCGGTGACCATCGACGTCCTGCCCGGCACCTACGGCGAGCAGGTCACCGTCACCCCGACCGTGGGCTCCCCCATGACCTCGCTGACCATCACCGCCGACGGCGGCATCGTCACCCTGGATCCACCCTCAGTGACCGGGAACGTCACCGAGGGCAGCACCGGGCAGTTCTTCGACGACAACGCCGGCCTCGTGTCGGCGATCATCGGCGTGGATACGTGGCACAACAGCAACAAGGCGACGGTCGACCTCAAGGGTCTGACCGTCGACGGGTCCAGCCTGACCTCCACCGGGAAGTTCGCCGGCATCGCGTTCGTCGACACGAGCGGCGCGCTCAGCAACAACACCGTCGAGAACATCGAGCGGCTCGCGAGCTTCGGCAACGCCTCCGTGCACGGCATCGACGTCAAGAGCACCAACGCGCCGTCGACCGTCGCGCTCGTCGGCAACACCGCCAAGTCCGAGGCCGGCCACGTCGCCCTGGATCTCATGGGCGGGGCCCCCGGGTCGCTCTCGGTCACCGCCACGGGCAACATCCTGACCGGCGACCCGACGACCCTCACGTCGCCGGTTGCCCAGTTCGGCATCGCCGCCGGCGGCCTCACCTCGCTCGACCTCAGCGGCAACACCATCACCGGCGACCAGTCGCCGTGGGGGGTATCGGCGATCTGGCTGGACCCGCAGGCTCCAGGAGCGAAGTGCACCGTCCACGCCAACACCCTCACGGCCGACGACAGCGGCGTCAACCTCGAAGGGGCGAGCCACTGCTCGGTCACCGACAACACGATCACCGCCGGCGTGTTCGGCATCGCCGCCGGGCCCAGCTACTACGTCTCGCCGATCGTGGCGGCGTCGTACAACACCATCGACAGCAACGCCATCACCGGGACGGCCACGGAGGCGACCACCGCCACGATGGACTACTCGACGACACCCGCGACCGGCGTCTCGGCGGTCGCTGGTGAGCCGATCGACGGCCTCATCGTCTGGGACGGCCAGAGCAACACGATGGAGGACAACATCGTCGGCGGCTTCGTGGCCGACGTCTACGTCGGGGAGGACCCCGTCTACCTCAACAACACGGCGTCCTGGGGCACCACCTCCGCGCCGCCGTATGACAACTCGGGGAACGTCGTGGAGGCGGACAGCCTGGCCTCACTCGCCACCCCCGCGGCCGGCAGCAACGTGAAGGCCTACGGAGTCGCCAACCTCCACAACACGACATCCTTCACCCTCGACGCCACCTACGACTGGTGGGGGTGCGCCGGGGGTCCCGGGTCGACCGGCTGCACCCCAACGGGCGGGAGCGTCAACCCCACACCGTGGCTGGCGACCCTCGCCGTCAGTGGGCCGGCCGCAGCGGCCGGGGGCTCGCCCGTCACGGTGAAGGCGGCGCTAGTGGACAACACCAAGACCGTCGTGACCGCCGCAGCTACCACACCCCTGAAGGTGGAGTTCTCGACGTCACCGAACGTCGCGTCGGCGAGGGAGCCCCTCGTGGCGGGCACGGCCTCGTTCGGCTTCACGCTGCCGGGGGCGGGGCAGACGGTCAGCGTGGTCGCGACCTTGGACTTCGGTCCCTCCTCGACGGTCGCCTCGACCCTCACGGGCGAGACGTCCATAGCCGCCAAGGAGGCGAGCACCACGTCGGTATCGGTGGCGCCCTCCCCCGCGGAGTACGGCCAGTCGGTCACCTACTCTGCGACGGTCAGCGGAGCCGGCGGTGAGCCGACCCCGCAGGGAACGGTCGCCTTCAGCATCGGTTCCACCCACCTGTGCACCGCGACCCTCTCGAGCGGTACCGGCAGTTGCGCCGCTTCCAACGCCCCCTCGGGTACCGATACGGTCACCGGCGCCTACTCGGGGGATGCGAGCTTCGCCCCCTCCTCGGGCACGGCCACCCTTGTGGTAGAAGCGGCCCCGGCGACGTGTCAGCCGGCTTTCGGGAAGGGCTACTGGGTGGCCGGTAAGGACGGCGAGGTGCTCGGCTTCGGCGACGCCCACTTCTACGGCTCCCTGCCCGGCCAGGGCATCCACGTCACCGACATCGTCGGCATCGCCGGGACCTCCAACGGCGGCGGCTACTGGCTGGTGGGCGCCGACGGCGGCGTGTTCAGCTTCGGCAACGCCGGCTACTACGGCTCCCTGCCCGGAGAGAAGGTGAGTCTCGACGACATCGTCGGCATAGTGGTGACACTGTGACCAGGGGAGGATGGATACAGACGGTCAGCCAGCCGCACGCGTGCACGGTGACGGGGTCGTAGCCCGAGGTCCCGTGCCGCCATCGCATCCCACCTGCTCGCCCCTACCTGCCCGCGCCGTCCACCGCATGGGACCAGGAAATCGCTGCTCAGACCGGTGGGCGAGGGGGGACTTGAACCCCCACGTCCTTGCGGACACAGGAACCTGAATCCTGGCTGGCCCGTTCCGGTTGGTGATGCCCGATGCCGACACCGGCCGCGACCAGGTCTTTTATCGACCAGCCAATCCGGATGGTCCTTCCGATCGGGGCCCCGTTCGGGAACGTTCGTTAGCAGATCGTTAGCAGCCGGGGCTCGCAAACCGGCGACACGAAAACTCCGGGTCGCTTCTGCCGTCCCACGGGCCCCGGCATACTCGGACCCCGTAGCGCCCCCGGAGGTAGACGACGACGAGCCTCTGACCCAGTACGGGCACGAGGGCGACGACCCGCCATTCAGGAACGCAACTGAACCACCAGGCCCTCGAGGCTTCCCCCACGAGCGGCCCTAATGGGCCGGCCTTGACCACCCTCCCCACCACTGACCCCACAGCAACCTCAGCGGTCGCTCACTCGCGCCCACGACACGAAACGCCGGCGCCTGCGAGCGCCCAGGAGCGAACCCGGCAGCAGTCAAGCCTGTCCAGGCAACGGGAGTCGGAGTAGAACCCCAGCTCAATCTCGGCCCGTCATGAAGCATCGGGCCAGTTTTCGTACCACGCAGGAAGAGGGCCCGTACCGAGAGTAAATCCGAGGTATGAGCTCGTTGCTTGGTCGAATACTTGCATGATCCACGAGAACTGACCCGTCCCTCTAACAGTCGAGTACTGAATGTCTCCCACCGCAACCGCGATGAGCACCTTGTTGGTAGGGCCAAGTCCGGCTACAGGGGGCGAGGATATTTGCTTCGCCTCCAGGTAGTCTTGCCAAGTCGCTTCCTTAACGTAGGTAGCGGTTGGATTGTGAACAGAAGGGTCACTATCCACACGGGAACGAGCGTCGGCCGCTGTCATCGGACTGCCGGTGGTCTGAATGGGGGAGTAGTAGTCGCCTGGATTAGCTGACGTTGATTGCCCCTGAGACACCGGACCAGGCCCAGACGAGCCTGTATTCGTTGTGCCCTGCGAAGCCTCAGTACTTCCGGTCGCACCCGATACGACAGCTCGATCCGGTCGAGAAGGACTGGGAATCAGCGCTAGAGCAAGCAGCAGTCCGGCAATCGTCAAGGCAGCTCCGGATATCGCAAGAAGCGACTTCGAGCTCAGGACCGTTCGTAGTGGTCTCATGGCTTGTCCGTATCCAGCTTATTGGTCGAGTTATTGACCCAACTCAAGTTCAGGCAATCCGGAGGCGCATAGCCCATGAGATAACAGGGGTGATCCTGCCAATATTGAGTCAGGTTCCACCCCGCGTACCAGGTGCGGCTCGTGGACTGCCATTCCAAACGGATAGTTGACGAAGTCATCAGAATGCTGGAGATAGAGGTTGTCGTTGCCGTCCTGACCGCTCAGTTCTTCTCCGGCTTGCCCAGTACACGTTCCGTAACCCATGCCGCCCACCTGCGCTGCCTCGACGAACTGATTACTGCTGTTGGTATACCATGCCTGATAAGTGGCACTACCGACATAGAGCAGTTCGTAGGCGTGGTTATTTCCGCTGTTATCGGAAGGTCCGATTATGAAGCCGCTGTAGTTGTAAGGCCAGTTGGTGGTGTAGGCCCAGTAATAGTAATACCCTGGTGCATAATCATTCCCTGGCCCGCCACCTTGTGTGTCGCCAATCTCAATCCAGGTATTGTCCTGCGGGCACGCGCCGCTGTACGCCCAGAGGGTGTGGTTGATATGCCATCCCTGGTACTCGAGATTCGTACCGGCCTGGCCGATGAAATACATCGTGTTGTTGTGTATTTCGGTGTAATCGCCAAACTGAGTTACGCCGTATAGATACGCTGATGCAGTGAAGTTCCCACCGTGAGGACAGTAGCTATCACCCCGGCCAGTTGCGCTAGCCGTCGGAGCCTTAACGATAGTGATCGCCGCTAACCCACTCAGTAAGAGGCTAACCGCAGCCAGAAGCTTCATAATGTGCGGGAAAAAAGAGATGCCGACCGCCGATGGCGTCGACTGCGACACATAGCCCCCTCTCTCTTCCGCAGGAACGGCCCGGAATGATCGAGACCGATAGAAGTTACGGTACTCCTCGTGGGTTAGTTGTCATCTCTGAAGGAGCGCCTGGTGTCAAGAGCGCCGGACGGGTTTTTGTCCGGCTCGGTTGCGGCCCGGAGGGCCGGGGGGTTTATGACCGGGCGCGTTGAGGGCGAGGGCGGTCAAGGGGCGG
>JAJYLA010000100.1 GCA_021788115.1 Actinomycetes bacterium
GCGGGTGGCGCGCTCGCCGCCGGCCCCGCCGGCCCCGCCGGCGGCGCCGGCGGCGGCCAGGCCGGAGCGGCGACCCTGCCCTCCGTGGCGCGGGGGATAGCCCTCCTGCGGACCAACCACCGCTTCGGAGGGATCCTGGTAGAGCTGGCCCGGGCCGTTCGTACCGGGGCCGGCGACAGTGTCGTCGGGCTTCTCGGCGCCGGCGAGCCGGCGCTGCGGTGGCTCGAGGCGGACACGTCGGCCCCCGGATGGCCGGCGGCGGGATCCCCCGACCTCCAGCCCGCCCGGGAGGCTGCTGTGGCCGCGGGCGCGGCGCTGGTGGAGGCCGCGGTCACAGGAGACGGCGAGGCGGCACTGGGCGTCCTGGACCGGTTCCGGGTCCTGTGCGCGCACCGGCGGGGCCCCGCCGGGGTGAGCACGTGGACCCGCCTCATCGAGCGGTGGATCGCCGCTGCGGTCGATGATTTTTCCCCAGAGCCGGAGTGGTACCTCGGGCGGCCCGTCATCGTCACCGCCAACGACTACAGCCTCCGGCTCTTCAACGGCGACACCGGCGCCGTGGTCGCGCGGGGCGACGGGCAGCCCGCCGTGGTGTTCCGCAGGGCCGGCGCCGTCGTGTCGATCAGCCCGTCGCGGCTGTCGTCGGTCGACACGGTATTCGCCACCACCGTGCACAAGGCCCAGGGCTCGGAGTTCCTTGACGTCGCGGCGGTGCTCCCACCCCCCTCGTCCCACGTCCTCACCCGCGAGCTTCTCTACACGGCGGTGACACGGGCCACCCGCGGCCTGGTGCTGATCGGGGCGGAGGAGTCCGTGCGCGCCGCGGTGGCCCGCCCGATCGCCCGGGCGTCGGGGCTCACGGCCCGGCTGTGGGGCGCGGCGGCGGGACCGATCCCCTGAGCGGCCCGGCCAGCCGGCCGCGTCTTACCGCTCTCCGGTCGGCGGGACCGTGCCGCGAAGTTCGGGGGATGATGTCCAGGCAGATGTGTCCGGGGAGACCACGACACTGGCTCAGCGTGATGCCGTTACAAACGGTACAAGAGGGAGGATCCGGTCCCGGCGCATCTCACCGGCCGGAGGTCACCAGCCGGAGGGGACCAGGCGGTATGGCGAGTGCACCGCGTGCGTGGCCAGGCCGGCCCGCCGCATCCGCTGGCGCTGGCGCTGCGTGGTCCCCGACCAGATCCCCTGAAGGTCGTCGCCGTGATCGAGCGCCCACACCAGGCACTCGTCCGCGGCGAGACAGGACGCGCAGATCTTGACGGCAGGGGCGGTGGACTGGCCCCGGCCAGGGAACCACGTCACCGACAAGGGGGCCTCACGACAGGCGGCGTCCTCGTGGAAGCTCGGGCGGCTCATCGCCGTCCCTGCTTCGGTCGGGATCGACCGCGCCCCTGTCGACCTGGAATCGTGTGGAAGGAACCGCCAGTCATTGAGAAAGGAGTCTTGACCGGGCGCCGGCCCACTGGTAGGGGCAAAGGTCCCATACTGGCGGGGGTACGGTCTGCGCCGGGTTTCCGGTCGGCGCGGCGCCATGGGGCTTTCGTCCCATCCCCGGGGTCACCGCCGCAGCGCGCGGGTCGCGATCGGTGTGGTCGGGTGCCGGGCGCGGCGGCGGGCGGCGGGTGCCGGGTGCCGGGTGCCGGGTGCCGGGTGCCGGGTGCCGGGTGCCGGGTGCCGGGTGCCGGGTGCCGGCGCATCGGGACCTTCCGCAGCCTCACCAGGGTCTTCATCCCCTGTCAGGCGAGTCTTTCCGTCGGTAGCGTTTCCGGTATCCGACTTCGGGGAGGAACCCTAGATGCGAGCGCCGGCGGTCCTGCTCCAGGATCGACCACATGAGAGGCCTGGTTGGGCCACCCCCACGGCATCCCGGCCGGCCGTGTTCGCCGCTGCGGCGGCGCTGTTCGTAGCCGTAACCGTATTGCGGTGGTTCGTGGATCGCAGCGGCCAGGCGGCCGCCCTGCTCTACGTGGTGCCCATCGCCCTGCTCGCTTTGGCGTGGGGTCGGCGGGCCGGGCTGGTGGCGGCGGCCGCCGGATCTGCGCTGTTTGCCGTGTTCGCCCTTGCTCGGGGCCAGGGGGACCTCGACGTGACGGGTTGGCTCGACCCCCTGCTGACCATGCTGCTGGTAGGGGGTGTCCTCGGGGATCGCGCTCAGCGGGCCGCGGAGAAGGAGATCGCGGCTCGGGCGGAGCACGAAAGGCGTCAGGCGGTGGAGCTGCTGTGCAGTAACCAGCAGGAAGCCCTCGAGGTGACCGACCACCTTCTCCAGGGGGTGGCCGCCGCCAAGTGGATGATGGAGACAGGAAACACCGAGCAGGCCCTCCAGGTGCTGACGCTCGCGGTCGGCGACAGCATGGCGCGCCTGTCCGGCGCCCTGCCGCCCCCGGGTGCCCCGTCGGAGCCCGGCAAGCTGTCAGGCGGCGCTCGGGTGTATGGCGAGAGGGCGCGTTAGCTCACCCCGGAGTACCCGGATCGCCAGCTGGCCGTTGGCGAGCGTCGCCTTGACGCCGCTGCCGTAGCCCGCCGGCAGCTCGATTTCCCTCTCGTGGCAGCCGTACTCCCACTCGTGGATCAGGTAGTCCCCGCGGTCCGGCGCAGCGCGATCTGGCCCAGAAGCGAAGGACATCCGGACGGATCTCGCCGTTGACGCCCTCCGGCGTGACGGCCCGGCAGGGGAGCGACGACGAGGCGCCGCGAGCCTCGGACAGGTTGACGGGCACGGATTGCGGGCGCATCGTCGCTTCGGTGGCCGCCGTCGCCTCGACGACGTCGGCGTGGGCGGTCCGCGTTCCTGCCATGCGGTCACGCCGTTCCTCTCCTGGTGAATCCTCCCGGGCGGCCGGCCGCAGTCTCCTGAGCGGTGTCGTGTAGCGTCATCCGGTGGTGATTCGCGGGCGCGGGCGCCGGCGGGGGCGCCGGGGCGTTGAGCGCCTGCCGCGGCTCGGGCCCGCTCCGTCGTGGCGCAACCACGACGTGTGGGCGATCTCCCTGTCGGCCTTCTTCGCCGACAGCGGGTATCAATCGGTGCTGGCGGGCTTCCCTCTCTTCCTCGTGATCGCGCTGCACCAGCCGGTCTGGGAGTTCGGGTTGGCCTCCGCTGTCAGCTACGGCGGCGGGGCCGCGTTCTCCTGGGCGGGGGCTGCTCTCGGAGACAGGATCGGGCATCGCCGGCTTGCTTTGCTGGGCAACGCGTCGATCCCCCTGCTGTCCCTGTCGGCCCTGACGGGCAGCCCAGCGGCGGCGATCGGCCTTCTCTGCGGCGGCTGGTGGGCCCGCAACCTCCGCACCCCGTCGCGGCGGGTGATGCTCGTCGAGGCGGTTCCCAACGAGGGGGACCGCAACTCGGTGTTCGGCTTCCTGCACGCCCTGGACGTGGGCGGCGGTGCTGTGGCCGGGATCTTCGTCCTGGCGGCCATCCTGGGACATCTGGCGTTCAAGTGGATCTTCCTGGTGACCGTCGCGCCGTTGGCCCTCTCCACGCTCTCCCTGTCCAGGGCGCACACCGGGGAGCCGCGCGGTGGCCGGCCGGCGGGGCCAGGCCGCCGGCCGGCAAACCGTGCTGCGGTTGGGGAGCGCCCGGCGCTTCCGGGGGCCAGGTACCTGCTCGGCGCCTCCGCCTTGTACGGCTTCACCTTCTACAGCGTGGGCTTCCCCGTGCTGACCGTCGCCAAAGGTGGCCGCGCCATGGCCTACGGCATCGGTGCGTTTCTCCTCTTCCAGGCAGCCTCGGCCGCGACCGGCTACCTGTTGGCCGGACGCCTGCGGACCGGGTTGCGGCAGCGCTTCGTGGACCTCGGCCTGCTCGGCTACGCCGCGTCTGGGCTCGGCTCCGTGCTCCTCGCCGCCGGCTACGCGGCCCACCTCGGAATCGTCATGCTGCTCGCCGGCGTTGCGGTGCTCGGTTTCGCGCTGGGGGTGATCGAGACCCTGGAGCCCTCGCTGATGTCGGTGCTGCGCCCCGGACGGCTCGCCGGGCGGGCGTTCGGGTCGCTGTCCGCGGCACGGAGCGTCGGCCTCTTTGCGGCCAACCTGGTGCTCGGCCTCCTGTACGGATTGGGGCCGGCGTGGTCCTATGGCTACGCGGCGGCGGTTGCGGCGGCGGCCGCCGCGATCGTCCTCGCGGCGGTGCCCGCGGGTAGCGCGGCACCCGGATAGGGGCGGTTCCGCGCCGGGCTGAGGAGCTTTGCCGCCGGCGGTGAGCGAGCTTTCCCGCCGGCCCGCCGGCCCGTCGGCCTGTCAGGAGTGCGCCGGCGGTGGGGGAACTCGCCTGCACCTCGTCGGCGGGGTGGGCCGCTCGGAAGGGCCCGGCCGACGAGGCCGGGTCGGACCGGCGCCCGGAGGGATTCTGGACCGCGGTGATACCGTTCGTGCGATGCCACCCACTGCTTCCGCCGATCTTTTCCGGGCGAGCCGGGACTTTCTCTTGGCCCACCGCGAAGACTGGGCGCGGGCCTACGAGGAGTTTCGGTGGCCCGACCTCGACGAGTTCAACTGGGCCCTCGACTGGTTCGACCGCATCGCGGACAACAACCCGAGGCCGGCGCTGTGGATCGTCGAGGAAGACGGCCACGAGACGAAGGTCTCGTTTGCCGAGATGTCGTCGAGGTCCAGCCAGGTCGCCAACTGGCTGCGCGGGCACGGGGTACGCCGGGGAGACCGGGTCATCCTGATGCTCGGCAACCAGGTCGAACTGTGGGAGACGATCCTCGCCGTGATGAAGCTCGGCGCCGTGGTCATCCCGGCGACCCGGCTTCTGGGCCCCCAGGACCTCAGGGACCGCGTCGAGCGCGGCAAGGCCCGGCACGTGATCGCGGTGTCGGCCGACACGGCCAAGTTCAACGAGGTGCCCGGCGACTACACCCGAGTGGCGGTGGGCGAACCAGTGGACGGATGGCTGTCCTACGGCGACTCGTCGTCGGCCCCGACGGAGTTCACCGCCGACGGGCCGACGTCGGCACGGGACCCGCTCCTGCTCTACTTCACCTCGGGAACAACCGCTCAGCCGAAGCTGGTGGAGCACTCGCACGCCAGCTATCCCGTCGGCCACCTGTCGACGATGTACTGGATCGGTCTCAAGCCGGGAGACGTGCACCTCAACGTGTCCTCGCCCGGATGGGCGAAGCACGCGTGGAGCAACGTCTTCGCCCCCTGGAACGCGGAAGCCACCGTCCTCATAGCCAACTACTCCCGCTTCGACGCCCGCTGGCTCCTCGGCACCATGGCGCGCACCGAGGTCACGACGTTCTGCGCGCCGCCCACCGTCTGGCGGATGCTGATCCTCGAGGATCTGCGCTCCGCGAAGGTGCCTCTCCGGGAGGCCGTCAGCGCCGGCGAGCCGCTCAACCCGGAGGTGATCGAGCAGGTTCGCGCGCAGTGGGGAATCACGGTCCGCGACGGATACGGCCAGACGGAGACGACCGCCCAGGTAGGCAACACCCCCGGCCAGCCCCTGAAAGTGGGCTCGATGGGCCGCCCGCTGCCCGGCTATGCGATAGCGCTCGTCGACCCCGACTCGGGCGAGGCCGGCGCCGAGGGTGAGATCGCGCTCGACCTCGCCCGCCGCCCGCTCGGGCTGATGGCCGGCTACCAGGACGACGAAAGCCTGACGGCCACGGTCATGCGCGGCGGCTACTACCACACCGGCGACGTCGGAATGCGGGACGCCGAGGGCTACATCACCTATGTGGGGCGAGCCGACGACGTGTTCAAGGCGTCGGACTACCGGATCTCGCCCTTCGAGCTCGAAAGCGTCCTCATCGAGCACGAGGCCGTCGCCGAGGCGGCGGTCGTGCCTTCCCCCGACCCTCTGCGCCTGTCTGTGCCGAAGGCGTTCATAGCGCTCGCTCCCGGCCACGAGCCGGACGAAGCCACGGCCCTCTCCGTGCTCGCCTACGCGCGCGAGCACCTGGCCCCCTACAAGCGTGTGCGCCGGATCGAGTTCGCCGAGCTGCCCAAGACCATCTCGGGGAAGATCCGCCGCATCGAGCTGCGCACCCAGGAGGAAGAGCGCCACGGCGCCGGCGCCGGAGAGGACGCGCAGACGAGGGCCTCCGGTGAGTTCTGGGAGGAGGACTTTCCCGATTTGAAAGGAAAGGCTCCCGAGTCCTCTGTGTAGCGTTCCCGATGAGGCGGTCGGAGCGGCGACTCGCCGGGACCCGAGGCGCGTAAAGGGACACGAATCAGGCCGGCGTGGCGCGTGGCCGGCGATTCGTGTCCGTCGGTGTACCCGTACGGGTACATGAGGGGACACGAATCTTGCGGGTGTGGCGCGCCGGCGGCGATTCGTGTCCGTTTACGTGCCCGGACCGGGCGGGGAGCGGAACAGGAGGAGGCCGGGGGGGCGGGGTCGGCGGCCACCCCCGCCTCTGCACGCGGGCCCCCACGGGGCGGTCTCACCGGAACAGTGAGCCGGAGACCCGGCCGCCGTGGCGGGCGCGAGGCCGGCCCACTGCGAGGCACCGCTTCCGAGGGTCCTACCCCACCACGAACTCCGGTCGGACGGTGACGGTCCTGCGGAGACTGTTGGCTGGCAGGAGGCCGCCGGCGCCGCCATCTGTTGAGGGACCAGCGCTGCGTCCGGTCGTAGTGCTCGTAGCCGGCCCCGGTGGAGCCCTCCCAGGCGACCCGCGCGTGGTAGCGGTGCACCGTCACCCGGCCGGAGGCGAGGTGATCGAACGCCGACCGGCTGCTGGCGGTGGCGTCGAGGGCCGTCACGGGCGCGGCCACCAGTGAGCCGGGGCGGACAGCATCGCCGCCTTCCGGATCATCCAGTCCCCCCTGCTCCGGCCGGCCGATCCGGCCGGGTGCAGGGTCGTGTCGGCAAGGGCCCGGCCAGGGTCGGGTGCGGTGCCCGCCTGCTGCCGGGGAGAGCCGCGACGTGCGCCGGCGGTGACACGACACCGTATCCTCTCCAGCGGGGCAGAAGACACCGACTGCACAAGGACACCGGAACTGGATCATGGGTACAACACGCACGTTTCGCTCGGCGGTGGAGTGGCGCGGTGACCACCTCGAGCTCATCGACCAGACGCTGCTCCCCTCGGAGGAGGAGGTGCGCGAGGTCCGCTCCGTCGCCGACGCCGTCGACGCGATCGCCCGCCTGGTGGTGCGCGGCGCTCCGGCCATAGGGGTGTGCGGTGCCTTCGGTGTTGCTCTCGGCGTGCGCGAAGCACGCCCGGCGGACCTCGAGGCGGCGCTGCGGGCTCTGGAGGCGTCCGCCGTGCGCCTGGAGTCGGCGCGGCCGACGGCCGTCAACCTGGGCTGGGCCGTGCACCGCGTCGCCGCCGCGGCCCGGACGGCCCGCTCGGCAGAGGAAGTCTTCGAACGGGCGCTCGGCGAGGCGCGTGCCATCCAGGAGGAGGACCGCGAATCGTGCCGGGCGATCGGCGAGAACGGACGCCGCGAGCTGGCGGCGGCGGGGGCGTTGCTCACCCACTGCAACACCGGCCGGCTCGCCACCGCCGGCTGGGGGACCGCGCTGGGGGTCGTCTACGCCAAGGCGGAGGCCGGCGACCCGGTGGAAGTGTTCGTAAGCGAGACACGCCCGCTGCTCCAGGGTGCGCGGCTCACCGCATGGGAGCTCCTCGATGCCGGGATACCCGCGACGCTCGTCACCGACGGCATGTCGGCGGCCCTGATGGCGTCCGGCCGGGTGCAGGCGGTCATCGTGGGCTGCGACCGGGTGGCGCGCAACGGCGACACGGCGAACAAGATCGGCACGTTCACCCACGCCATCGTCGCCCGGGCCCACGGGATCCCCTTCTACGTCGCCGGACCCCTGTCGAGCTTCGACCCGGACGCCGCTTCCGGGGACCGGATTGTCGTCGAGGAGCGACCACCCGAGGAGGTGCTGCAAATCCGGGGTGTTCCCGTCGCCGCCCCGATCCCGGTGTGGAACCCGGCGTTCGATGTCACGCCCGCCGGGTACGTGACCGCCTTCATCACCGACCGCGGCGTCCTCCGCCCGCCTTTCGAGCTGTCCATCACGGGCGCCCTCGCGAAGGCCGGCCGCTCGTGACCAGCGCCCGAACCGGCCGGGAGGGGCGCGGGACTCTGCACACCTCCGGAGACGGCCGCCTCCACGCCTACTACGAGCTGCGCGGGGCCCCCGATCCCGGCCGCGTGGCCCGCGCCCTCGTCGTCGAGCAGACGATCGAGTTCCCCGAGGAGCTGGTCGCCGACCTGCACATCCGTGACGAGGTGGTCGGCCGTGTCGAACGGATCGACACCCTGGCCGAAGGGGTCCACGGGATAGAGGCCAGCTACTCGGCGGACGTGGTCGGCGGTGAGTTCCCCCAGCTGCTGAGCGTCCTGTACGGCAACTGCTCGATGTGGCCGCGGCTGCGCCTCGTCGACGTCTCTCTTCCGGCTTCGCTGCTGTCACGCCTTCATGGGCCCCGCCTCGGCGTCGCGGGGGTGCGCGCCCTCGTCGGGGCGGAGAAGCGACCTCTGCTCGCGACGGCCGCGAAGCCGCTGGGCAGCTCCCCGGCGGCGCTGGCGACGATGGTGTTCGAGTTCGCCGCCGGCGGCATCGACATCATCAAAGACGACCAGGGGCTCGCCAACCAGCCGTACGCTGCCTACAGCGAGAGGGTCGCCCGCTGCTCGGACGCCGTGCGCTCGGCGAACGAACGATACGGGACCCGGGCCATCTACGTGCCCTGCGTGAACGGTCCCCATGAGGAGATCGACGCACGGGTGCGCGAGGCCCTGGACAACGGCGCCATGGGCGTCATGGTGCTGCCCGGCGTCGTCGGCTACGACCTCGTCCGCCACCTGTCGTCGCTGCCGGAGGAGCCGGTGGCGATCCTCACCCACCCGTCCATGCTCGGGGCTTTCGTCGCGGACGCCAGTCACGGCATATCGCCCGGACTGGTATTCGGCGCACTCCCGCGGCTCGGCGGCGCCGACCTGGCGATCTACCCCCACGCCGGGGGCAGGTTCCAGTTCTCCCTGGAGGACTGCGCGGAGATCGGTCGTGCCTGCAGGGCCGATCTGGGAGGCGTCCGTCCGGCGCTGCCGACGCCGGGCGGGGGCATGACGCTGGAGCGGGTACCCGAGCTGACCGCCTTCTACGGAGCCGACGTGGCCCTGCTCATCGGCGGCGATCTTCACCGCGGCGACCTGCGGCGCAACGCGGAGCTCTTCCGCTCCCGCGTGGAGGCCGACACCTGACCGCGGCCGTGAGGGTAGCCCCCCTGAGGTCGGTCACGAAGGCCTAAGCTTCAGCCTCTGCCGCAAGCGGAACGGCACGAGGGGGAGGGTGAAACGGCCGAGGTGGCGATCCCCACGCCGGGCGAAATGCCGGCGTACCTCGCGGTCCCGCCCGGCGGGGGGCCGTGGCCGGGCGTGGTGGTCGTCCACGACGCCCTCGGCATGAGCCGGGATCTGCGCAACCAGGCCGACTGGCTGGCGGAGCATGGCTACCTGGCCGTCGCCCCGGACCTCTTCCACCGGGAGAGCAGGGCGGACTGCCTGCGTTCGGTCTTTCGGGACCTGCGCGCCAGGAAGGGGCCCACGTTCGACGACGTGGAAGCGGTGCGCGCCTGGCTGGCCGGCCGCGACGACCGTAGGGCAGGATCGGGGTGATCGGCTTCTGCCTGGGGGGCGGATTTACACTCTTGCCCGCGCCGGGTCACGGCTTCTCCGCCTCGAGCGTCAACTACGGCCAGGTCCCCAAGGACGCCGAATCCATCCTGGCGGGGGCGTGCCCGATCGTCGGGAGCTGACAGGGCCAGGGACCGCACGCTGCGCGCGGCCGCGCGTCTCGACCGGGCGTTGACTTCCGCCGGCGTGGTCCATGACGTCAAGGAGTATCCCGGCGCGGGGTACTCGTTCCTCAACAACCATCGCATCGTCGAGTTCTTCGGCACCCACTTGAGCTCGTAACGGCCCGCCGCCTCCGGCACGTGCCCGCCGCTGACCGTAGGCCCCCGCATACCACGACGCCTCCCGGGCAGCCGCCGTGATAGTGGTGGTGACGGCTTCGTCCTGGCCGTCGGGGTGATCCGCAGCAGGCAGAGCCCCGTGGCCCGCGCGCGAGCGGACGGAGCCATCTACGCTCGGGACCCGTGGAATGCAACGGCGGCGACGACGCCGACACCACGGGTCGCGAGTACTCCTTCGAGGATTTCTCCCCCTCCAGCCTGCGGCGGCGGGGGAGCATCAAATGGTCTCGATACGGCGCCGACGTCACCGCCTGCTGGGTGGCCGAGATGGACTTCGCCGCCGCGCCGCCCGTGCGCGAGGCCGTGCTCGACGCCGTGCGCCGTGAGGAGTTCGGCTACCCGAAGGGCGACGACAGCAACGGCCTTCCCGAGGCCGCCGCCGCCTTCCAGGCGCAACGCCACGGCTGGGTGGTCGACCCCGCACGGGTGCACACCGTGCCCGACGTGCTGAAGGGCGTCGAGCTGGGCGTGAGGCGCTACTCGCCCGAAGGCTCGCCGATCGTCCTGACGACGCCGGCGTACATGCCCTTCTTCGACATCCCCGCGGTGACCCGGCGCCCGGTTATCGAGGTCCGCACGCTGGCCGACGGCGGCGCGAGCCGGTTTGACTTCGATGCGATCGACGCGGCCTTCTCGAGCGGCGCGGGGACGGTCATCCTGTGCCAGCCCCACAACCCCCTCGGCCGGTCGTTTACCCGTGAAGAGATGCTGCAGCTCGCCGCGGTCGTCGACCGCCACGGAGCGAGGGTCGTGTCCGACGAAGTCCACGCGCCCCTCACCTACTCCGGGCGACGTCACATCCCCTACGCCAGCCTCTCCGAGCTGACCGCATCGCACACGATCACGGTCACCTCTGCGTCGAAGGCGTGGAACCTTCCCGGCCTCAAGTGCGCGCAGGTCATCACCAGCAACGACGTCGATGAGCGGCGTTGGCAGGCGATCCCGACGCTCGAGACCCACGGCGCGTCGACCGTCGGCATAGCAGCCAATGTCGCCGCGTACCTCTGGGGCGCGCCCTGGCTCGAAGCCGCGCTCGCATATCTCGACGGCAACCGGCTGTATCTGGCCGACCTCCTCACCGAGCATCTCCCCGATGTCGGTTACCGGCCGCCGGAGGCGACCTATCTGGCCTGGCTCGACTGCAGGACTCTGGAGCTCGACACCGAACCGGCCGACTTCTTCCTCGAGCGTGCGCGGGTGGCGACCAACCCGGGTCCGGCGTTCGGTGCCGACGGTGCCGGTTTTGTGCGGTTCAACTTCGGCACGTCGCGACGCATCATCGCCCAGGCGGTGGAGGCCATGGCGGAGGCCACGGCTCGCCGCTGAGCTGCATGCCCGCGGCTGCGGCTGCCTGCCCGCGGCCGGCTGCGGCTGCGGCTGCCTGCCCGCGGCCGGCTGCGGCTGCGGCTGCGGCTGCGGTGGCTCGCCGCCGAGCCGGCTCCGGTGACCGTCGAACGCCGCCCGGCTCATCATCCGCACCCGGCGCCGCTCTCGACCCGTCGGGCGTATTGTTTCGGCATGACGACCGACCCGACACCGGACGCGGAAGCGCTCGAGAAAGTTCGGGAGACGCGCCGCGGTGTCCGGCGGGCGTCCGTCGAGCTCGAAGAGGCGCTCGCCCGGCCGGCTGGCATGGACGCCCGGGCGTGGTCGGCCGATGTTGCCGAGCGTCTCGCGGTCCTCGCCGCTGCCTTCGAGCGGCACGCCGAGCAGAGCGAGGGACCGCAAGGTCTCCTGGGAGAGATCGTCGAGGTGAACCCTCGCGTCGCCAACGC
>JAJYLA010000101.1 GCA_021788115.1 Actinomycetes bacterium
CGCGGCTGGTGTTCGGCTGCGCCTCCGTTCTGCTGTCCTACCCCGGCGACCCGGCCCCCGGCGACCCGGCCCCCGGCGACCCGGCCCCCGGCGACCCGGCCCCCGGCGACCCGGCCCCCGGCGACCTGGCCGCGGTTCGCGCCGCCCTCGGGCGCCTGCCTCACGGAGCGGCGCGCGCCCGGCTCGAGGAAGCCGTGTCGTGGCTGGCGTCGATGACGCCAGCTGGGGCCGCCGCCCTGTACGTCGAAACGTTCGACCTGGACCGCCGGCGGGCTCTGCACCTGACCTACTACCGGCACGGCGACACGCGCGAACGGGGGATGGCCCTGGCGACCGTCGCCGCCGCCTACCGGGCGGCCGGACTGCGCGTGCAGCCGGGGGAGCTTCCGGACTTCCTGCCCGCACTCCTGGAGCTGGCGGCTGTCAGCCCCGAGGGGACCGCGGTCCTCAAGGCGCATCGCGCTGCCATCGAAGCGCTGCGAAGAGGCCTGGACGAAATCGCGAGCCCCTGGTCCTCCGTGGTGGCCTCGGTAACGGATGCGCTGGGGCCGGCGTCCCGGGCGGACAGCGACGCGCTGCACCGCTACCGGGCGGAGGGACCCCCCTCCGAACGCGTCGGCCTGGAGCCGTTCGCCCCGCCCGAGGTGGCCACCGGGGAGGTCGTGGCCAGGTGAGCAGCCTGCGCGGGGTCACCGCGTTCCAGCTGTTCTGGTGGGTGATCCTGCCGTACCTGGCCCTGGCGACGTTCGTCATCGGCCACGTCTGGCGGTACCGCTACGACCAGTTCGGCTGGACCAGCCGCTCCACCCAGCTCCAGGAGCGTCGCCTTCTCAAGTGGGGCAGCCCCGTCTTCCACTACGGCGCCTTCGCTGCGATCGCCGGGCACGTGGTCGGCATCTTGATCCCCGAGCGGTGGACGAGGGCGGTCGGCATCCCCGAGAACGCCTACCGGTGGTTCTCCGCCGGCGCCGGCACCCTTGCGGCCGTGCTCGTCATCGGCGGGGTCATCGTTCTGGCGGCGCGCCGCCTGTTCGTGGGGAGGGTGCGCGCCACGACCAGTCCCGTCGACTGGGTGGCGCTCATCCTCCTAGCGGTCGTGATCGTGCTCGGCATCGTCGAGACTGTCGGCGTCGGGCTGCTCGGCCACGGATACGACTATCGCCGCAGCGTGTCCCCGTGGTTCCGCGGTCTCTTCGACGGCAGCCCCGACGTGGCGGCCATCGCCCACGCCTCGCTGATCTACCAGGTCCACGCCGTGGCTGCGTGGGCCGTGATCGCCGTGTGGCCCTTCAGCCGCCTGGTGCACGCGTGGAGCTACCCGGTCTGGTACCTGTGGCGGCCCTTCATCGTCTACCGCAGCCGGGTGGCGGGCCGGCCGAACGAGCCGGGCACCAGCGGCAGGCGCTGGCGAAAGATCGGTGTCCGGTACTGACCTCGGCCCCGCCGGTGTGCGGGTCAAGGGTGTGACCCCTGCGGCTCCGGCGGAACCCGCCGGACTGATAGCGCGGGCTGTGGCCACCCTGGATCCCGGCTATTTCGCCTGGGTGATGGCCAGCGGCATCGTCTCCGTCGGCACGGACCTGCTCGGCTACGGCGTCTTGTCCGCGGTCATCCTCGGCGTGACGGCGGCCGCGTTCGTCGTCTTGGTGCTCGCCTACGTCGCTCGCGCCGTGTGGTTCATGGCCCATGTTCGCCGGAGCCTCGAGGATCCCTCGGTGGCCATGGGCTATTTCACCTTCGTCGCCGGCGCCGACGTCCTCGGTATCCGTCTCGTCATGGCGGGCTGGCCCGTCATCGCCGCCGGCCTCACCGGCGCGGCCGGCCTCGCGTGGCTGTTCCTCAACTACGGCCTGCCGTGGTCGATCGTCGCCCGCGCCCACCGGCCGATGCTGCGCGAGTTCAACGGCACCTGGCTCATCTGGGTGGTCGGCACCCAGTCACTGGCCGTCATGGCCTCGGGGCTCGTCGGCTCCGCCCACGGGGACGCCCTGCGCCGGCGCCTCGCCGAGGCGGCGGTCTGCCTGTGGAGCGTGGGGGTCGTCCTCTACCTGATACTCGTCGTCTTCATCCTGCTGCGGCTGCTCGTCGTCGAGGTCACCCCGCGGGAGATGGGACCGGCCTACTGGATCGCCATGGGCGCGACGGCCATCAGCGTCCGCGCCGCTGCGGGAATACTCGTCCTTCCCGGAGGGGTCGGCGGCTTCTCGCTCACCGAGCTCCGTCCCTTCATCCTCGGCACGTCGGTCGTCCTGTGGTCCTTCGGCACGTGGTGGATTCCGCTGCTCGTGCTCTTCGGGCTGTGGCGTCACCTGCTCCGCCGGTACCCGGTCAGCTACGAGCCGCGGCTCTGGAGCATGGTGTTCCCCCTCGGCATGTACACCGTCGCCTCCTTCAGCCTCGGGAAGGCTGGAGGTTTCGGCTTCATGGTGTCGATCGCCCGGGCGTGGGTCTGGGTGGGCGTCGCGGCGTGGTGCGCCGTCTTCGCGCTCGGGGCTGTCGCGGCGGTCCAGGCTGTGGTCCCCCGCACGCGGCGGCGTGGCTCCCGGGAGGGTTGAGGGGAAAGGACGGGTCGCCGCGGCCGGTCCGCCTCCCCATCTGATCCAGTGATGCGGCCCCCCGCTCTCCCGTTCCCGGAACCTCCGTCACCTGACGGTGAGGCGGCCCTTTCGTCCAGTTCATCCAGCCGGAGGTCGCCATCGCCCCGCCATGCCCATGGGCCCGTCGCCGCAGGGGCGAAGCACCGGTACGCGTAGGTCCCCTTGCAGGACCGCTGTCGTGCTCGAGCGCGCTGCCTTACCGCTGGCGGAGCCTGTCGATGAGCCGGCGGTCCCTCTTGGTCGGCCGGCCGGTGGAGCGGTCCCGGACGAGGCCGGGCTGTTGGGGAGGGGGAGGCGGAGGGCTGCGGTCGATGAAGCACTCGGCCGCCACCGGGGCGCCAACCCGGTTGGCGATCACGCGGGCCACCTCGAGCAGGCGGTCACGGCCGTCGACGCGGATGGTCACCACGTCCCCCACCCGTACCTGGCTGGACGGCTTGGTGACGCTCCGGTTGACCGACACGTGGCCGGAGCGGCACGCCTCCGTGGCGAGGCCGCGCGTCTTGAAGACGCGCACCGACCACAGCCAGCGGTCGACCCGGGTGTTCTCCACCACCCGATTGTGGCACCGGGCGGCCGGCATGAGTCCTCTCCGGCGACCCGCCGCCACCCGGCACGGTGCGCCAGGCCGGTGCGCTCCGCCGGCGGGCCGTGGCGGGTGTGGAAGCCTTCGACGTCGACGTGCTCGGGCAGCCGTCCTGAAAAGGTCGACCATCCCGCCGCGCCGTTACGCTCAGTATGCTCGCGGCGTGGACGGCGAGTTCGCGCAGGGCTTGCGAACCCCCGACGGTGGTCGTCCCTGCCGATTCGACGGGACGCAGCCAGATCCGGCTCCCGCTGAGCGGGCCCTGCCGCGGGCGTGGCGCAGGCGTGGAGGGAAAGGACGTGGGCGCAAAGGCCTTCGGGCTTGACATTGGCGGTTCGGGAATCAAGGGGGCGGTGGTGGACCTCGGTACCGGTCGCCTGGTCGGTGACCGGTACAGGTTGCCGACTCCCCTGCCCGCCTGCCCCGCGGCGGTGGCCGAAACGGCCGCCGCTGTCGTCTCGGAGCTCGGCTGGTCGGGACAGATCGGCTGCACCTTTCCCGGCGTCGTCAGGTCCGGGGTCGCCTGTTCCGCGGCCAACGTCGACCCCGAGTGGGTGGGTACCAACATAGAAACGGTCATCGGGGCGGCCACCGGCCTTGCCGTGGTCGCCGTCAACGACGCCGACGCCGCCGGGATGGCCGAGGCCGCGTTCGGGGCGGCCGCGGGGCACGCGGGACTGGTCGTGGTCACGACCCTGGGTACCGGCATCGGCTCGGCTCTGCTCTATGGCGGGGTGCTGATCCCCAACAGCGAGCTCGGCCATCTCGAGATCGACGGTGCCGACGCCGAGCTCAGGGCGTCGGTGGCGGCCCGGGACCGCGAGGACCTGTCGTGGCAGCGGTGGGCCAAGCGGTTGCAGCGCTACTTCGAAACGGTCGAGTCCCTGCTGTGGCCCGACCTGTTCGTCGTCGGCGGCGGGGTGAGCCGCAAGGCCGACCGGTTCCTCCCTCTCCTGTCGCTCCGCACCCCTATCGTGCCGGCTGCACTTCGCAACGAGGCCGGAATCGTCGGCGCAGGCCTGCTGGCGGCCGGCCGCCCACGCTGATCCTCTCCCGACGACTCCCGGCGACGAACGCTCCGGCGGCCCGGCGAGGCATGCTGGGGACCATGGCGAACGTGGCGATCGTGACCGGAGGAAGCCGCGGCATCGGCGCGGCGGTTGTCCAGGCTCTTGCCGAGGGCGGCTGGGACGTCGCCGTCGGGTACCACAGTGACGGCGAAGCGGCGCGGGCCGTGGTGGGTCGGGTCGAGGCCCTGGGACGCCGGGCGATTGCCTGCCGGCTCGACGTGGGCGACGAGGAGCAGGTGGTGGCCCTCTTCGACCGGGTGCGAACCCAGCTCGGGGCTCCCCGTGCACTCGTCAACAACGCCGGCATCGTGGCTCCCCCGAGCCGCCTCGATGACATGAGCGCAGAGCGCATTCAGCAGATGTTCAAGGTCAACGTGCTCGGAGCCTTCCTCTGTGCCCGCGAGGCGGTCCGTGCGATGTCCACGCACCACGGGGGATCGGGCGGGGCGATCGTCAATGTCTCCTCCGGGGCGACGAAGGTCGGGAGCCCGGCGGAGTACGTCGACTACGCGGCCTCGAAGGGGGCCCTCGAGGTGCTGACCCTCGGGCTGGCCAAGGAGACCGGCGGCGAGGGGATCCGGGTCAATGCCGTCAGGCCCGGCATCATCGACACCGAGATCCACGCCAGAAACGATCAACCGGACAAGCCGGCCCGCCTCGCGTCGACGGTGCCCCTCGGCCGAGCGGGCAGCCCCGAGGAAGTGGCTGCGGCCGTCTGCTGGCTCTGCAGCGATGCATCCTCGTACGTGTCCGGGGCCATCCTCGATGTCGCCGGGGGGCGCTGAACGGCGCTGCAGCACTTGCCTGCCGGTAGGTGCGCTGTTCCGGGTTCGAGCCGCAGGCCAACTATTTGACATCTAATCCTTAAATGCCTTAGCATGTAGTAGCGTGGGCGCGAACGCCGTCCCCCTCCCCCTCCCCCTCGGTCTTCACCTCGCCCGGGTGGCCAGGGTGGTCAGCAGAGCCTTCGACGACGCCCTCACCGAAGCCGGCGGTTCCCTGCCGATGTGGCTGGTGCTGCTCAATCTCAAGATCAACCCGGACGCCAATCAGCGAGCACTGGCGCACGCGGTCGGGGTTCGGGAGGCCACGCTCACCCACCACCTCAACGCCATGGAGAAGAACGGGCTGCTGACCCGACGGCGGGATCCCGGCAACCGGCGGGTCCACATCGTCGAGGTGAGCGAGACCGGCCACGCCCTGTTCCTGCGTCTGCGCGATGCTGCCGCCAGCTTTGACGGACGGCTGCGACGGGACTTCTCAGGGGCCGAAATTGGCCGGCTCGGCCGTCTGCTCGGCCGTCTGGCGGACAATGCCGGCGGCCTTGACGACGGACCACCCTGGACCGGCCTGGCGGACACGACGCCCCGAGCCCCGAGGCGATCCGTGCCGGGGTGGCGATCCCCCAGCCCCTAGCCATCCCCGAGGAGCACCCATGCCGCTGACCCCGACACCCACCCCGCCGCCCCTCCCGCTCGGTCGGCGCATCCCGCCCGTCCTGTGGAAGGTCATCAACCGGTTCATGCGCGCCGTGCTCGGTCTCCCGTTCCCGACCCCGCTCGGCAGGCGGCTCATGCTCGTGAACCTGACCGGACGCAAGACCGGCCGGCACTGGCGCCAACCCGTCAGCTACGTGCGCCACGACGGCGTGCTGCTCACTCCTGGCGGGGGCAACTGGAAGCGGAACCTGAAGCCCGGCGAGCCGGTTCGCCTGCACATCAACGGCCGCGACCAGATGGCGATCCCGGAGCTCGTGACCGATCCCCACGATGTGTCCGACTCGCTCGCGGTGATCATCGCGGCCAATCCCAGGGTCACACGCTTCTCGGGCATCGGAGTCGGCACCGACGGCCGGCCCGACAGCGAGCGCCTCGACCAGGCCCTCCAGCACGGGTTCGCCGTCGTCCGCTGGCGCCTCGATCCACCACACGTCTGACCGGATAGAACCCGGGCGATCAATCAACCGCCGGTCCTCGCCGCATTGGGGGCCGCTGTGTCCGTGCTTCAGGAGCAGCCCCGGGTCGCTCAGGGACGGTAGCCGGCCGATTCCCACCGTCGGGCGTGCGCGGACCCTGCCATACTGGCCCCAGGCCCGACGGGGAGGGAGGCCATGGCAGTCCTGCTCAACCACACGATCGTCCCGGCGACCGACAAGAAGGCGGGGTCGGAGTTCATCGCTGAGATCCTCGGCCTGGGCCCACCCACGGCATTCGGGCACTTCATGTGTGTCGAGACCGCCAACGGGGTGAGCCTTGACTACGACGACCGGCGGGAGGTGACTTCCCACCACTACGCGTTCCTCGTCAGCGAGGAGGAGTTCGACGCCATCTTCGCCCGCGTGCGAGAGCGTGGCCTCGCCTACTGGGCCGACCCGGGTCATCAGCGCCCCGACCAGATCAATGGCAACGGGCGCGGCTTCTACTTCGAGGACCCGTCCGGGCACAACATGGAGGTGCTTACCCGGGCGTACGGCTCCTGAGAGCGGGATTCCTCGCGGTGGATGCGGGGATGGGCAGCTCGAGCGCCCGGAGGGTGAGGTCTTCGTGTGTGATGCCGACCTGGTCGGTGGCTCCTCCGTTTCGGACCGGTTGTTCGATCCCTCCGAGTGCCTCACGGCAGCACCCGGAGCGGAGGGCCACCTTCGAATTCCGCGCCGGTCAGCCGACCCCCGCCGGCCTCTGACCAGCCCCGTCGCAAGCACCCCCAACGAGGCGCGACCCAGATCGGAGGCGATTCAACCAGCGCTTTCGCGCGGTCTCTGACTGTTCAGGCGTCATTCGCGCTTGACGGAGGGTGCTGGGGGCCGGGTTTGGATGGGCAGGCGCCCCAGAAGGGCACCATCCAAATCCCCAACTGCTGCCGAGAAGAACACTGCGTGTGACCAGCAAATTCGCGGTTGGGCAGGGGTGTGTCCCGGACGCCATCGATGACGCGTTCGGGCCGCCCGCCGGTTGTCAACCCCAACCATCGAGATTTCGGGTACCGCGGGGCGGCGGTGGCTGCAGAGACTCGCTTACAGGCCTCCTGGAACGCAACGCAGCCCGAATCAGTCAGGTAGACCCGCGCCAACAAGCCCGGCTGTCGGGCACGATGGATCTGGATGGATCGGATGTTCACCGAACTCAACCGGGGAGAGGACCCACTCGACCAGTGGCTCAACGACTGCGCCCGGATCGTGCGCGAAGCCGTCGCGACGTACCCGCGTAACGCCTTCGAGCGCAAGGGCGATAAGGAGCTCTATGACCTTGCTGTGTCGAACAGCCGCCTCGCAGCCGGAGTAGTCGCGCGTGCGGCGGACCCGCAGGCGAATCCCGAGCCGGCAACGGTGACTCGGACCGATGGCGACGGCACCCGGCATGAGTACTGGCGTTGGATCGTCAAGTTCCCAGTCCAGGGCGGGACCGAGATGCTCGGGTACTGGCCACAGGACCTCGAACGCGAGCCCCTGTCCGGAGACCAGCACGGCCACCCTGCACCGGACGTCTTCTGGGAAGCTCACGGCGACTACGTGCTCGCCAAGTTCGACGTCGCGGTCGTAGACGACAGGGACGGGACCTTCCCCGTTGATCGTCTTGCCGCCGCATCGGGGTATCTCGACGACGCCATCGACGCGCTGAACCAGCAGTACGCCGGATTCATGGAGGCGCTCCGACAACAGTCCCTGGCCGAGCTCGCGAAGCGGCGCGCTGATCTCGAGCGGTGGGGCGAACAGATCAACGAAGCAATCTCGCTCGAGATCGCCCGGCACGGGCCCGTCGAGATCGGCGACGGGGTCGCGAAGGCCGCTGCACCGAAGGCCCCCGCTGGGCGGGGCGAAGTGGCGCTGTCGAAGATCATCGAGACCCGGACCTTCCGCGACCTCGTCGGCACGACGCTCCGTTGGGCGGCCGCGGCGACCCGATATGGCGCCGCGTTCTCACAGCTCGAAGAAGAGGCCATCACCGGGTTGCTCGTCGCCACGCTCAACGCCGTCTTCGACACCGCACACCGGGAGGTGTTCCAAAACGGCAAGACCGACATCTTCGTCGAGTCGTTCCGCGACGATCGCGAGAATGCGGCGTACTTCGGAGAAGCGAAGAAGTGGGGAGGGCCGGCTGCGGTCAAAGGCGACATCGAACAAACCCTCGGCTACTGCAGCGCCGCGACGAGCGAAGCGATGTTGCTCTACTACGTGTTGAACCAGAAGCTCGGCGATGTCGTCGAGGCCGCGCGCGTCGCGGTGGAGGAATCAGGCCTTCTCGACCATTGGGAAAGCGACGAGTTCGGCAACGACGTAGCTGTCATCACTCATCCAGAGCTCGGGACACAAGTGAAGCTTCACATGGTCTACGTCCATATGCGTAAGCCCGGTGCTTCAGCCAGCGCGACTGGTGCCGAGGGTACGTCCGGCGGTGCCGATGCCGGCTGACTTCGGCACCGAGGTGCTCCACCGAGGCCTGGTCGCTGTCGACCGTGCCGCGACCAGCGGGTCGAAGCACTTCGTTCCCCAGGACGTTCCGGACGGCGAGCGAGGCCGCCTCTACGCCGCGCTCCTCCAGCGGGGTTGGGTTGAGCCAGGTCCCGATACGTCGATCACCGGGGCCGGCGAGTTGCGTCTCCCACCGCGCCTGACCGCCGAAGGCAGGCAGGTGCTCGAGGCCCTCGAACAATCGGAACTGCTGAGTCTGCTCCCGCACCCGACGGCGGCCGAGATCGCATGGTCAGAGCTGTTCCGGGCGCTCGGCCCGCTGACATCTTCCGCCTCCGAGGCGCTAGCGAGCAGAAGCGAACTGCGGCGGTGGGGCATCGATGACGGTCCCGTGTCGATTGTCCGTGCTCTGCAGCGGGCCGCCGCTGCCAGCCTCCGCTGGTCGCCAGAACACGACGCCTACGTGCCCACGACACTGCCGCCACGCGAAGAGCTGTTCCTGGAAGAGATCGAAGAATTCGCGCGGATTCGAACGGTCTCGAGCCGAGATGTCGAGTCGGTGCTGACGAACGGACGGATAGACCTGCTTGAGGACGACGTGCAGCGCGCGCTCGAACGAATGCTCGGAGAGTCCTTCCACATGACCGATCACGGTGGCGAAGAGTGCGACCTCTACAGCACCAACCTCACCATCGAGGGCCGACGGGTACCTACGGCGTTCTTGCTCAAGGGACGCGGCTGCCGCGCGCCGGAGTTGCAGATCGCCGACTGCGGTCACAACGGGGACCAGATCGTCCGCCTGCTCCAGGCGCCTGCCGAGCTCTACGTCATTCAGTACATCGGACCCGTGAGCCAGAACGTCCGGAAGGACATCCGGGGGAAGGTTCGCGAACGGCGAGGCGACGGTCGCGAGGCGTCCTTCTGTGTGATGGACGGCCTCGAGACGACACGGCTGCTCGTCGCCTACGGGCACCTACCGTCGCCCAGCTAGGGCGCCGGGATCTCAGACTTCTGCCGTCTCCACGGCCAGCAGCGACCCGCGGGACGATGGGCGGAGCCGAAGAGCTGCGGAGCCGAGGGCGAGGGCCGTTTCGAACGAGAGCCTCGCCCGTTGCGAATTTCCTTGGGGCACCACCCAAATCCGCAACCGCTACCGACACGAACCTTGCGGATGATCGGCACATGCGCGGTCGGGCAGCCCGCCGCCAGCCTCCCGTCGTCAGCTGGCGCGGTTTCGACCGTTGTTAACCCCCAACTCTGTGGATCTTGGGCTATCCCAGGCGAGCGTTATCTGCTCCCCAGCTCGGGGACCGCTCCCGAACCGTGGCGGTTCCGGTGGCTCCGGAACAGGGGTGTTTTGGAACGCAAAGGTCAGAGCCGCGGTGATGTCCTGAGGTCGCGCTTGGGCACCCTTCGAAGTGGCACCTCGCTCGGCCCTTGCCCAAGACCCTCCCGGATGCGTCCGACCCCCAGCCCAGCAGACCTACTACGCACCATCCCTCGTTCGTTGGAGCTGTCGTAGCCTTACAGGCGTGCTGAGGCTTTACACACGGGCTAATGGCTGAGAAGGCCGGCGATCAGATCGGGCCGTGGGCTCTTCAGGAGCGGTTAGGGGAAGGAGGTAACGCTGTCGTATGGCGGGCGACTGATACGGCCGGTAGAGAGGCGGCCCTGAAGGTCCTGAAAGCCCGCCGGACCAGCTCAGAGTCTTACCAGCGATTTATCCGCGAGATCGCCTTTCATGTGGAGCATCCCGGCCTGACAGGCGTGCTGCCGGTGATCGATGCCTACCTGCCGGGCGCGCCCGACCGAGATGACCGGCCCTGGTTAGCGATGCCTGTAGCCACGCCCATGGCCGAGGCTCTCGCTGGCCGACCGCTTGAGGATGTCGTCGAGGCCATCTCACAGGTTGCCGCGGCGCTAGCGGGATTGGAGGACGAACACAACATCGGCCACCGGGACGTAAAACCCGGCAACCTTTACGAACTGGACGGCAAATGGTTCGTCGGGGATTTCGGACTTATCACTGACCCCGATGCCGACACCATCACGAACAACGGCCGCCAGATGGGACCAGCACACTTCAGCGCGTGGGAGATGATTGACCATCCCGCAACGGCCGATCCTCACCCTGCTGACGTCTTCTCGCTCGGCAAGACGTTGTGGGTACTGGCCACCGAGCAGAACTGGCCTCCTCTCGGTCACCAGCTGCCGGGATCCGACTTTGCTATCGCCAGCTTCCGGCCCTATCGCAACGCGGGGAGGCTCGATGAGCTCGTGGAGCGGAGCACTCGTGATCTTCCCGCCGACCGTCCGACAAAGAGGCAGATCGCCGTGGATCTCGAAGCCTGGCTCAAGATGCCCGCTACCGACCAATCCCTCGATCTCTCCGGTCGGCGGTCGCTCATACGAGCCAAGCTCGCTCGGGTCTTCACCGACAGGGAAAGAGCTGAGCGCCTGCGAGATGCAGAGCAGGCACTCATCCGGCGTCTAGGTGAACTCACCGCACCGCTCAACGCGACCCTGAAGGAGAACTTCCCAGCGGTCCAGGTAGACATTTCCAACGACGAGCTGACCCAGAACACGGTGCGAAGTAACCTGGAAATGGGCGGCCAAGCCGAGCTGCTGCATCGCTGGCAGCGCTGCACACTGGTCGCAGCGCGCGAGTGGCCCGGCGTACCTGCGCTGTGGATGAGCCGCTCCATCGAGTTGTTCAAAGACGGCCGTGTTGCTTTCGCCTGGTTGATCCATGTGTCACCGCAAGGCGTGATGGGCGGGGTGTCCTATTCTCGAGGGCTCAGCGAAGCCGCCCCGGCAGACGCGCTTGAGGGGGCAGAGATGATCGAGCGCCAGTTCCAAGGCATGGCGGCCGCCCTCGACGAGGGCATTGATGCGTACCTGAGAGCCCTACCCGACGCCTGAGCGGCCCACCGCTTGACCGCAGATTAGGCCCAAAATAAGCGCTTGGCGGGGTGGTCTGGTCTTTGGGGCCGGTTCGGGTTTCGGGTTTATGGGTGTATGGCGTTTTGGGGGTCGTGGGGTGTG
>JAJYLA010000102.1 GCA_021788115.1 Actinomycetes bacterium
GGCCCCTGCCGCCGCGGCCCGCGCCCCGGCCGCGGCAGCGGCGACCCCGCCCACCCCGGTGCTGTCGCTGCGGCGAATCCCGGACTGGGTGGAGACCACGGCCGCGGACCAGCGCCTCTCCTCCGCCCTGCAGAAGGCCGCCGGCGCCGCGCTCACCGGCGGCTCCGGCGAGCAGGGCTGCCTCCGCGTCGACCAGGGCGGGCGGACGATCTTCTCGGTGAACCCGACGGTCGAGCTGCTCCCCGCGTCGACGATGAAGCTCCTCACCACCACCGCCGTCCTCGAGAAGCTCGGGCCGTCCCGCCGCTACACCACGGCGGTCGACGCCTCCGCTGCGCCCGCTGGCGGCGTCGTGCGCGGCGACCTCTACCTCGTCGGCGGGGGCGACACGCTGCTGCGCACCCCGGGCTACGCCGCGAGCCGCCTGCCCGGCGAGCCGGTGTACACGTCCCTCGCCCGGCTCGCCGACCAGGTCCGCGCCGCGGGCGTACGGCGCGTCACGGGCTCCGTCGTCGGAGACGGCAGCCGCTACGACAGCCAGCGGGCCGTTCCCACCTGGAAGCCCGTCTACACCGAAGAAGGCGACGTCGGCGCGCTGAGCGCCCTCGACGTCAACGACGGGCTCGGCGCCGCGGCCGGCCCCGGCGGCGAGGACCCGGCCACGGGGGCCGCCGCGCTGTTCACCGGCCTGCTCCGGGACGCCGGCGTGGTGGTGGCCGGCAAGCCGCGAAGCGGCAAAGCCCCCGCCGGGATCCCGCGGATCACCGCGATCACGAGCGCCCCCCTCGCCACCGAGGTGGACCAGGCGCTGACCGTGAGCGACGACACGGCGGCGGAGCTTTTCACCAAGGAGCTCGGCCTCGAGGTTTCGGGGGCGGGAACCACGGCGGCGGGCACCGCGGCGATCCGGGCGCAGCTCGCCACCGACGGGCTACCGGTGTCCCAGCTCGTCGGCGTCGACGGCTCGGGGCTCGACCGCCTCGACCGGGTGACGTGCACCCTTCTCGAGGCGGACCTCGAGCACCTCGGCCCGGCCAGCACCGTCGCCGACGGCCTGCCCGTCGCGGGGCAGACCGGCACCCTCGCCGGGCGGATGCTCGGCACCCCCGCCTCGGGGCGCGTGCGCGCCAAGACCGGCACCCTCGACGACGTGGTCGGCCTCGCCGGTTTCGTCGCCCCCGCCGCCCGCTCGGCCACGCTGCCGTCCCCGCTCCGCGAGCCGCTGGTCTTCTCCCTCGTGCTCAACGGCGTCCCCGACCTCGCCGCCGGGCAGGAGCTCGCCGACCGCGTCGGGGTGATCCTGGCCGGCTACCCGACGGTGCCGCCACTGTCGGAGATCGTGCCGCGCCCGTGAGACGGGTGCCGGACGCTTGCGCACGGCGCGACGCCCGACAATGATCGCGTCTCCGTGGCCCCCGTCCGAAGCACAGACGGCGCCGGCAAGCCCCTCGGCACGCTCGTCAACGAGCTCACCGGGCTCGTCGTCGCCTACGTCAAGCAGGAGACCGTGGAACCGGTCAAGGCCCTCGGCCGTTTCGTGGCCTTCGGCGTCGCCGGCGCGCTTCTCCTCGCCGTGGGCGGCGGCGCCCTGATGCTGGGCGTCGTCCGCCTCGTGCAGACCGAGACCGGCCCCCACCTGCACGGCGACCTCACGTGGACCCCCTACCTGGCCGGTGTCCTCGTCGCGGGGATCGGCGCAGGCTGGGCGATCAGCCGGGTGGGCCGCGGCGGGCGGCACAGGTGAGCCCGCGCCTGCCCAGGCTGGCCGGGGCCCCCGTCGAGGGAAGCGGCCCCGGCGGCAAGGTCGCCGTCGGCGACATCGCCGCGAAGCTGCGCGAGATCCGCGGCGACCTCGACGAGGCCGCCGACTCCGCCAAGCCGATCGCCACCTACGCCGCCGTCGCCGGGGTGATCCTGCTCGTCGGTGCCGCCTTCCTGCTCGGGCGCCGGCGGGGGAGGCGGAAGTCGACGTGGGTGGAGATCCGCCGGCTGTGAAGGTGGTCCTGCGCTTCCTCATGCGCCAGGGGTGGCGGCGCGGCGTGATCGGCGGCAACCGCGCGTGGGTGGTGGGAGGCGGGCTCGCGCTCGTCGCCCACCTCGCCCGGCGGGCGATGCACCGCGAGCCGGAGGTGGTCTTCTCCGAGCGCCTCGCGCCGGGAGAGTCGGTGCGGGTCACCCACGAAGCCCGCGACACCTCCTGAGGGGCCGGCTCCCGGGGCGGCCGCCGCCACGAGGCGACCGCCGCGCCGAACCGGGCCAGAATGGGGGCCGTGAAGGTGCTGCTGCGCAACCCGCGCCGTGAAGTCGAGGTGCCCGGCCCCGTGCGCGTCCAGGCGCTTCTCGAGCGGCTCGGCGTCAACCGGGAGTCCGTGCTGGTCATCGTGGACGGGACGCTCGTCACCGGCGACGCGACCCTCGCCGACGCCGCGGCGGTCGAGGTGCGTCCCGTCATCTCGGGGGGCTGCGGGTGAGGTGCCGCTCCTGCAGGCGGCCGGCGGTCGTGGAGGTGCGCCGCCACAACGCCGCGTTCTGCAGCCCGTGCTTCCTTCGCCACTGCCGGGAGCAGGTCTCCCGCACGGTCGAGGCCTTCGACATGATCCGCCCGGGGGAGCGGGTGCTCGTCGCCGTGTCGGGAGGCAAGGACTCCCTGGCGTTGTGGGACATCCTCCTCGATGCCGGCGTGGACGCCGCCGGGCTCTACCTGGGGCTCGGCATCGGCGACTACAGCGACGCCTCCGGTGGCCGCGCCCGCGCCTACGCGGAGGCGCGGGGCGCGCACCTGGTGGAGATCGACCTTCCCGCCGACCTCGGCTTCGACATCCCGGCCGGGGCCGCCGCGGCCCGGCGGGTGCCGTGCTCGGCGTGCGGGCTGTCCAAGCGGCACCTGTTCAACAAGGCCGCCGTCGAAGGCGGCTACGACGCGGTCGCCACGGGCCACAACCTCGACGACGAGGCGGCCGTGCTGCTCGGCAACGTGCTGCGCTGGGACCTCGCCTACCTCGGGCGCCAGGCGCCCGCGCTGCCCGCCGGCGCCGGGTTCGTCCGCAAGGTCAAACCCCTGGTTCGCCTGAGCGAGCGGGAGACGGCCGCGTACTGCGTCCTCAAGGGCATCGACTACATCGTCGAGGAGTGCCCCATGTCGGCAGGCAACCGGCACCTCGGCTACAAGGAGGCCCTCAACGCGATCGAAGAGAGGTCGCCCGGGTCGAAGGCCGCGTTCTACTTCGGTTTTCTCGAGAGGGTCGCCCCGACCATGGTGGCGGCCGCGGAGGAGGAACGAGAGGGCCTGCACCCCTGCCCCGTCTGCGGGATGCCCACCGTCAGCGAGCTGTGCGCGTTCTGCAAGCTCGTGGAGAGGGCCGGCGGCCGCCCGGCGGGGAGGCCCCTGCGCTCCGGACGTTCAGGGCCGGCGGATCCGGCCGCGGGTAGGCCGCTGTGAACGACGCCGGCACGGAGAGGGGGGAGCGGGTCCCCGGCGAGGGCAGGAGGCCGTTCGAGGCGGGGGAGCGGGTGCTGCTCTTCGACTCGAAGGCGCGCCGCTACCTGGTCACCCTCACCGCCGGCGGCGAGTTCCACACGCACACGGGCCCGGTTCGCCATGACGACCTCATCGGAAAGGAGGAAGGGGCGCGGGTCCGTTCCACCCTCGGCTCGCGCTACGTGGCGGTCCGGCCCACCCTCGCCGAGGTCGTGCTGAAGATGCCCCGCGGAGCCCAGGTGATCTACCCGAAGGACCTCGGCCCGATCCTCATCCTGGCCGACGTGTTCCCCGGGGCGAAGGTCTTCGAGTCCGGGCTCGGCTCGGGGGCGCTGTCGATGGCTCTCCTGCGTGCCGGGGCGATAGTCACCGGCTACGAGCTGCGCCCGGACTTCGCCGGGCGGGCCCGAGCGAACGTCGCGTCCTATCTCGGGGCGGGCGCCCTCGACCGCTACCACGTCGAGCTTCGCGACGCGTACGACGGCATCGCCGCGACCGGGCTCGACCGGGCGGTCCTCGACCTCCCGGAGCCCTGGAGGGTCGTCAAGGCCGCCGAGGAGGCGCTGCGCCCCGGGGGGATCCTGGTCTCCTACCTGCCGACGATCACCCAGGTGGCCACGCTGCGCGACGCGCTGGATCGCAGCGCTTTCGGCCTCGCGGAGACCGTCGAGATCCTCCAGCGGAGCTGGCACGTCGAAGGCCAGTCGGTACGCCCGGACCACCGTATGGTCGCCCACACCGGCTTTCTCACCGCGGCCCGTCTGCTGCCGGCGGGCTGAACGTGGACGTCCTCGACCTCGTACTCGTCGTCGTCGCGCTGGCGGCAGCCCTCGGCGGCTACCGGCTCGGCTTCGTGGGGCGTGCGCTGTCCTGGCTGGGTCTCGCCCTCGGCTTCTACGTAGCGGTGCGTGTGCTGCCCACCGTCATGCTCGACCTCGCTTCGGCGTCTCCGGGGGTGCAACTGGCCGTCGCCGTCGCCCTCCTGATCGGCGGCGCGGCCGCCGGGCAGGCCATCGGCCTGCTCATCGGCGCCCGGCTGCACGCCGCCCTGCCGGCCGGGCCGCTCAGGACGGCCGATCGCGCCGTGGGCGCGGCGGTGGGAGCGATCGGGGTCCTGGCGGTCCTGTGGATGCTTCTCCCCTCCGTGGCGTCCGTGCCGGGATGGCCGGCCCGTGTCACCGCCCGCTCGGCGGTCGCCCAGTGGATGTCACGCAGTTTCCCACCGCCCCCGGACGCCCTGCAGGTGCTCAGACGCCTCATCGGCCAGGACGCTCCGCAGGTCTTCTCCGCCCTGGCTCCCGGCGTCGCCACCGGGCCGCCACCGGCGGTCAGCCCGCTCAGCAGGGCGGTCACCGACGCGGTGGCAGCGTCGACGGTCAAGGTCGAGGGTCCGGCCTGCGGCCGGATCTACGAGGGCAGCGGGTTCGCGGTGGCCCCCGACCTGGTCATGACCAACGCCCATGTCGTCGCGGGCGAGTCCCCTGGCACGACCACCGTGCTGCTGCCCTCGGGGAGGCGTCTCCCCGCGACGGTGGTGATGTTCGACCCCCGCCGTGACCTCGCCCTGCTCCACGTCACCGGCCTGCACGAGGTGGCGCTCGCCCTGCACTCGGCTGCCGTCGGCACCGCCGGCGCCGTCTTCGGTCACCCCAACGGCCAGGACGCCGTCGCCGTCACGCCCGCCCGGGTGGCGACCGAGGAGGTCGCCGTGGGCCGCGACCTCTACGACCGCTCCACCACCCGCCGCGACGTGCTGGTGCTGGCCGCCGCCCTCGCGCACGGCGACTCCGGAGGCCCGCTCGTCGACGGCCGCGGGCAGGTGATCGGCGTCGCCTTCGCGATCTCCGCGGACAACCCGACGACCTCCTACGCGCTCAGCGCCACCGAGGCCGAGGCGGCCCTCGGCGAGGCGCGCTCTCCGGGCGGCCAGTCCAGCGGTCCCTGTCTCGCCGGCTGAGCCCGCCCCGCCGCGAGGAGATCCGGCGGCGAGGGCCGCCGGGGAGGGTCACTCCTCGATGAAGATGCACTCCCCGGGGCACTCCTCGGCCGCTTCGCGGGTGGCGTCGTGCATGTCCTCGGGGACGATGGCCAGCCCGTCGTGGCCGCCCGGGTTGTCGAACACCTTGTCGCCTTCCTTGACGTAGGAGAGGCCGTCGTCGAGAAGCGTGAAAACTGCGGGGGCTATCTCCTCGCAGAGCCCGTCCCCCGTGCACAGATCCTGATCGATCCAGACCTTCATCGCTTCGCTCTCGCCTCGCTGGTCAGCTTGGTGTATCGACTTGCATCTCAAGTCTACAGGCAGACGGTACCGACACCCGCGTTCTGCTGTCAATAATCGCGGTGCCCGCCGCGATAATTGTGTGTCGGTTGTGTGACGGGGGTGCCGCGCGTTGCTCGGCGTTCGGGGTAAGTTCGGCATCGCAAGCGAGGGAACGAGGTGCCCAGTGAGCGACGCCGAAGGCTACGCCCGGATCGCTGCCTACGAGCAGGAGGTCGCGGAGCTCCGGGATCAGATCAAGGTTCTCGAGGAAGAGGTCCTCGTGCTGCGCCGGCGGATGCACGACGCCCCGAAGCGCGTCCGAACGCTCGAGGAGAAGCTGCTCGAGACCAAGGGGCAGCTGCAACAGGCCATCTCCCAGAACGAGAGGCTGACCTACACCCTGCGCGAGGCGCGCGAGCACATCGCGGCGCTGCGCGAAGAGGTCGACAAGCTCACCCAGCCACCCGCCGCGTACGGCACCTTCCTGGGCCGCAACGACGACGGCACCGTGGACGTCTTCTCCGGTGGTCGCAAGATGCGCGTCGCCCTCCACCCCGAGCTGGCCGAGGACCGCTCCTCTGAGCTGCAGCGCGGGTCGGAGGTGGTGCTCAACGAGTCCCTCAACGTGGTGCTGGCCCGCTCACCCGAGCACTCCGGCGAGGTCGTGACCTTGAAGGAGAAGCTCGACGACGGCCGGGCGATCATCGTCGGGCGCGCCGACGAGGAGCGTGTCGTCGAGCTCGCCGACTCGCTCAAGGGCACCCGGCTGCGCTCCGGCGACTCGATGCTCATGGACACCCGCACCGGGCTGCTCCTCGAGAAGCTGCCGCGCCCCGAGGTCGAGGAGCTGATCCTCGAGGAGGTGCCCGACATCTCCTACGCCGATGTCGGGGGGCTCGACCGCCAGATCGAGGCGATCACCGACGCGGTGGAGCTCCCGTTCCTCTACCGGGACCTGTTCGTCGAGCACCGGCTGCCCGCCCCCAAGGGCATCCTGCTCTACGGCCCCCCCGGCTGCGGCAAGACCCTCATCGCCAAGGCTGTCGCGAACTCCCTGGCCAAGAAGGTCGCCGACGTTTCCGGCGACCAGGCGGCGCGCAGCTACTTCCTCAACATCAAGGGACCCGAGCTGCTCAACAAGTACGTCGGCGAGACCGAGCGGCAGATCCGCCTGGTGTTCCAGCGAGCCCGGGAGAAGAGCGAGGAGGGGGTGCCGGTCATCGTCTTCTTCGACGAGATGGACTCCCTTTTCCGCACCCGCGGCAGCGGGATCAGCTCGGACATGGAGTCCACGATCGTCCCCCAGCTGCTGGCGGAGATCGACGGCGTCGAGACGCTGCGCAACGTGATCGTGATCGGGGCGTCGAACCGCGAGGACCTCATCGACCCGGCGATCCTGCGGCCCGGCCGGCTGGACGTGAAGATCAAGATCGAGCGCCCCGACCGCGAGGCGGCGGCCCAGATCTTCTCCCGGTACCTGAGCGAGGACCTGCCCCTCGACGAGGAGGAGATCGCCTCCCTGGGCGGCGGCGACCGCGCCAAGGCGGTGCAGGCCATGATCGAGCGGACCGTCGCCGAGATGTACCGGGCCGACGAGGAGAACCAGTTCCTCGAGGTCACGTACCAGAACGGGGACAAGGAAGTCATGTACTACAAGGACTTCGCCTCGGGGGCCATGGTGGAGAACATCGTCCGCCGGGCCAAGAAGCTGTCGATCAAGCGGGCCATCGCCGGCACCGGGCGCGGCATACGCACCCAGGACCTGCTCGACTCGATCAAGCAGGAGTACAAGGAGCACGAGGACCTGCCCAACACCACCAACCCCGACGACTGGGCCAAGATCTCCGGCAAGAAGGGCGAGAGGATCGTCTACATCCGCACGATCATGGCGCAGGGCGACGAGACGACCGGCGGCCGGTCCATCGAGCGGGTCACGACCGGCCAGTATCTCTAGGGGCTCCCGAATTCGGGCAGCTCCCGGACATCGTCCCCCGCAAGGCGGCCCCGCGGGGATAACGTCGACCCGTGGCCATCGTCAAGGTGCTCGGCATGGAGACCGAGTACGGCATCGTCATCCGGGGGGCCGCCGAGCCCAACCCGATCGCGGCGTCCTCGACGCTGATCAATGCCTACGTGGCCGAGCTCAGCCGCAACGTGGGGTGGGACTTCGAGGACGAATCCCCGGGCCGCGACGCCCGCGGCTTCGCGCGCGAGGGGTCGGCGCCGCCCGAGGTGGAGACGCACCTGGTCAACGCCGTGCTGACCAACGGCGCGCGCTACTACGTCGACCACGCCCATCCGGAGTACTCGACGCCCGAGTGCTCCAACGCCTACGAGGCGATCCTCTACGACCGCGCCGGCGAGCTGGTCCTGGCCCGCTCGGTGGCCGCCGCGGCCCGGCTCCTGCCGCCGGGCCAGAGCGTCGTGGTGCTGAAGAACAACTCCGACGGCAAGGGCAACTCCTACGGTTCGCACGAGAACTACCTTATGGACCGTTCTGTTCCTTTCGCTCGTATCGTGCAGCACGTCATGCCCCACTTCGTCACCCGGCAGATCTACACCGGAGCCGGGAAGGTGGGAAGCGAGGCCGCCTCCACGGGAGGCCAGGACGTCCGGTTCCAGATCAGCCAGCGGGCCGACTTCTTCGAGGAGGAGGTCGGCCTCGAGACCACGCTCAAGCGGCCCATCGTCAACACCCGCGACGAGCCGCACTGCGACTCGCAGAAGTACCGGCGGCTCCACGTCATCGTCGGTGACGCCAACCTCGCCGAGGTGGCCGGCTTCTTGAAGGTGGGCACCACGTCCCTGGTCCTCTCCATGATCGAGGACGACTGGTTCGCCCGCGCGAGCCGCGAGTACACCCTCCAGTCCCCGGTCGCGGCCCTTCGCAGGGTCTCCTACGACCTGGACCTGTCGCTGCCCCTCGAGCTCGCCGACGGGCGGACGATGACGGCGATCGACATCCAGTGGGAGCACCTGGACCTGGCCCGCAAGTACGCGGAGGAACGCGGCCTCGACTCCGTCGGCGGCGCCGACGTGGGGCGGGACATCCTCCAGCGCTGGGAGCAGGTCCTGGCCGGGCTGGAATCCGACCCGATGTCGCTTGCCGGCCAGCTGGATTGGGTAGCGAAGCTGCGGGTGATCGAGGGCTATCGCGAGCGCCATCAGCTCTCCTGGCAGGACCACCGGCTCGCGGCCATGGACCTCCAGTATCACGACGTGGACCCGGCCCGGTCCCTGCAGGCCCGCCTGGGCATGGAGCGTCTCCTCGACCCCGACTCCGTCGAACGGTCGGTGAGCGAACCCCCCGAGACCACGCGGGCGTACTTCCGCGGCAAGTGCCTGCAGCGCTGGTCGTCGGCGATCGCCGCCGCGAACTGGGACTCTCTCGTGTTCGATCTGGGTAGCGATCCGCTGCGGAGGGTGCCGATGATGGAACCGCTGAGAGGTACGAAGGCCCACGTCGAAGAATTGCTGACTAGCGTGTCGAGCCCCGCCGAGCTGCTCGAGCGACTGGGCTCGTAGGAAGAAGAAGAGGCAACGCGATGGCAGAACGCGAACAGATCCGCAAGCCGGCTCCCGCCCGAAGCGAGGAAACCCCCGTCGAAGAGGTCCCGGCCGCCAACAAGAAGGGCGAGGAGCTCAAGGCCGAGCTCGACGACCTTCTCGACGAGATCGACGAGGTCCTCGAGGAGAACGCCGAGGAGTTCGTCCGCAGCTACGTGCAAAAGGGCGGCGAGTGACGCTCGCTCACCCGCTCGGCGCCGAACCCCCCGGCAGCGCGCAGTCGAACTCGGGCCCTGCTCCCGCCGGGTAGGGTCCCCCGCATGAGCCTTCCGATGTTCCCCGCGACCGACGAGCCGGGGCCGAGCTTCACGGACGTGCTCCGGCGCGTCGGGCTGGATCCCTTCGGCACCTTCCCCCGCGTGCCGGGCGGTTCTGCGCCGGCCGGGCCGGTGCCCTTCGAGATCCGCCACGGGACGACGATCGCGGCGATCCGGTACGCGGACGGGGTCGTGATGGCGGGGGACCGCCGCGCCACTGCGGGCTCGTCCATCGCCCATCGGAGCGTGGAAAAAGTCCACCCCGCCGACCGCCACAGCGGCGTCGCCATAGCGGGCGCCGCGGGCCCGGCCCTGGAGATGGTGCGCCTCTTCCAGCTGCAACTGGAGCACTACGAGAAGGTGGAAGGCTCGCCGCTCAGCCTCGAGGGCAAGGCGAACCAGCTGGCGCAGATGGTCCGCTCCAACCTGGGGATGGCCATGCAGGGCTTCGTCGTGGTGCCTCTCTTCGCCGGCTACGACAGGCGCCGCGGCGTCGGGCGCATCTACACCTACGACCCGACCGGGGGTCGCTACGAGGAGACCGACTTCCACGCCGACGGCTCGGGCGGCCGGGACGCCCGCACCACCATCAAGCTCGGGTGGCGGGCCGACCTCACCCGCGCGGAGGCGGTCGAGCTGGCGGTGCGTGCCCTGTGGCAGGCCGCCGACGAGGACTCGGCGACCGGCGGTCCCGACGCGGTCCGCGGGATCTACCCCACGGTGGCGACGATCACCGCCGGCGGCTTCGCCCGCGTGGAGGAGGCCGAGGTCGCCGACCGCTTCGCCGCCATCGTCGGCACGCGAGGGGAGTCGTCATGAGCATGCCCTTCTACGTCGCACCCGAGCAGCTCATGAAGGACAAGGCGGACTTCGCCCGCAAGAACATCGCCCGGGGCCGCCCCCTGGTGGCCACGGTGTACGCGGAGGGGATCCTGATCTGCGCCGAAAACCAGTCCCGGTCGCTCCACAAGGTGAGCGAGATCTACGACCGGATCGCCTTCGCCGGCGTGGGCCGCTACAACGAGTTCGACGCGTTGCGCCGGGCAGGGGTGCAGCACGCCGACATCAAGGGATACCAGTTCAGCCGGGAGGACGTCGACGCCCGGTCCCTCGCCAACCTGTACGCCCAGTACATGGGCAACGTCTTCACGCACGAGATGAAGCCCCTCGAGGTCGAGATCCTCGTCGCCGAGGTCGGGACGAGGCAGGGCGAGGACCAGATGTTCCACATCCTCTACGACGGGTCCGTCGTCGACGAGGACCGCTATTCCGTGCTCGGCGGGGACGCCGACGTCATAGCAGGCCGCCTCCAGGAGGCTTTCGAGGTCGACTGGGACCTCCCGGGGGCCACCCGGTCGGCCGCCCGCGCCCTGGCGGGGCCCGACCGCACCCCGGTGGCCGCGGACCTCGAGGTCGCGGTGCTGTTGCGCGCCAACGGTCAGAGGGCCTTCCGCCGGCTCGACGTCGAGGAGGTCGCGGAGCTGCTCGTGGCGCCCCCGGAGAACGGCCGGGACGGCCCGGGCGCCCCGGCGGCGAGCGCGGCCCTCCCGAGCGGCGAGGCCGGCGGGCCGGGCTCCGAGGGGCTCGAGGGCGGAGGGGCGGGCGAGAGCGGCGAGGACCCGCCCTCGCCGGGTTGACGGGTCGCTGAGGCTCAGCCGGCCGTCGGAGGACCGCGGCAGGCCCCGCGGCGCCGGCGGGGCTGCAACCCGGCGGCCGTGCTTGGTGGGCGGCGGGCGCTAGCGTGCGGGATGGGATGGACCGGCGAATCTTCGGCCTGGAAAACGAATACGGCGTCACCTGCACCCTGAAGGGGCAGAGGCGGCTGAGCCCCGACGAGGTCGCCCGCTACCTCTTCCGGCGCGTCGTGAGCTGGGGGCGCTCGTCCAACGTCTTCCTCGAGAACGGCGCCCGCCTCTATCTCGACGTCGGCAGCCACCCCGAGTACGCGACCCCCGAGTGCGACTCGATCGCCGATCTGGTGGTCCACGACAAGGCCGGGGAGCGGATCCTCGAGCACCTGGTCAGCTCGGCGGAGGCCCGCCTGCGCGAGGAGGGCATCCGCGGGGTGGTCTTTCTCTTCAAGAACAACACCGACTCCGCCGGCAACTCCTACGGCTGCCACGAGAACTACCT
>JAJYLA010000007.1 GCA_021788115.1 Actinomycetes bacterium
ACCTCGTCGAGCACCTAGGAAACGCAGGGCGCCCCCAGGCCACCGACACCCGGCCAAACACCATGGACACCATGGTCAGCCCAGCCTGTCCAAAAAGCCCCCTTGACAGCCGGCTTCACACAGGAAATGTTCCGGCCAAAAGCGTGACCATTATGCGTGTGTAGGCATCAGACCTAACGGCATGGTTTGAAACCACATCGCACATCACCGTTGACGCGATCGTCGGGGTCGACACCTATACTGCGGCTGCCCTCAGGGGAGGTTGACCGCAGCACGGGTCGGGGCTGCAGGTCGGGGCTGCAGGTCCCTGAGCCGCGGGGTGGTCACGTGCGGGTAGCCGGCCTCGACCAGGAGTCGCTGCGCGGCATCGAGGGAAGCGTCGCGGGGTACCCGCCCGCGCCCGCACCACAGTCGATCGTGCTTAGGGACCTCCCGGCGTGTGATCCACATGCCTCCGGCATATGGCTCACATGACTGACGGCTCGATCAACGACTTCTTCGAGTGTGCCTGGTCCGGGCGGCTGCAGGCGCCGGCGCCTTCGGCTCGCGCCCGGCGAGACCGCCGGACTGCGGTGGTGCAAGGCGATGCCGAGGTCGTCGAGTGCTGCTGTCCGCAGCGGCCGGGTGGTCCGGACGGCCGGGGATGAACGTGCGGGCTGTCCCCGCTTGCTGTGCGCCGGTTTCACCGTGCGATGACTTCCGAGTGATCGGAGCGTCTCAGTAGGCGAGGGATCCACACGACGAGGAGGACTCGATGCCGATGAGCACGACCCGAGTCAACAAGATCGCCACGGTGATCGTCCCCGTGGCCGACCAGGACGGCGCTGTCGACTTCTACGTCAACAAGCTCGGCTTCGAGAAGCGGGTCGACGTGCCCTTCGGCAACGGCTACCGCTGGATCGAGGTCGGCCTTGCCGGCGAGGCGACCACGATCGCGTTGGGGCCACCGCCGCAGGGGGGAGCAGCCGGTGAGCGCGAGACCGGTATCAGCCTGCAGACCGACGACATCGACGCTTATCACGGCCAACTCCAGCAGGCGGGGGTCGACGTGGACGCCGAGGTCAGCCGGATGGGAGACCCGGTGCCTCCCATGTTCTGGTTGCGCGACCCCGAAGGCAACACCCTGATGGTCGTCCAGTAGGGCTCGCCGGGAGTGTCTGTGGCAGCCGAGGACGTTGACCGCTACCTTGCAGACCTCGAGGATCCGAAGCGCGCCACGCTGGAGGAGATGCGTCGACGGATTCTCGACGTCCTCCCCGACGCGGAACAGGGCCTGTCGTATTCGGTTCCGGCTTTCAAGGTTGATGGCAAGACGGTGGCCGGGTTGGCCGCCTTCAAGGCTCATCTCAGCTACCTGCCGCACAGCGGGTCGGTGCTGGCAGCCGTGAGCGACAAGACCCGCGCATACACCCAGACCAAGAGCGCCTTGCATTTCCCCGTGGACGCACCCCTTCCACGAACTCTGATCCGGGAGCTCATCGAGGTCAGGCTGCGCGAGGCGGGCCTTCGGTAAGGCGCCACACCAACGAGCCATCCCGAGTCGGCCGGGCGCGAGCGAGTCCGCGGCTGACGCCGGTCCAACCCGTCGGCCGCGGACGCGTGCACGGGGTGCCTCTGGTGGTGCGGCCAGCACCCGGTCCCGGTCACGGAGACGACGGCCTGCACCGACCGCCTCGCCACCTGACCCGCTCCCGAGGCGCCCGCGGTGACGAGGGAGCCGTCGCGGACCTTGCTGCGATAGGGGGTCGACCGGAAGATCCGAAGGTGACCCCTCTCCTCACCCGTCGGTCCGGGGTTCGATTCCCTTCGCACCTCCCGGGGTATCACGCCCGGCGGCAGGCCAGACCTCCGACCGGTGAGGCGTCAGGTCGCTGACGGGACTGCAGGACCGTCGTCGGTCCGCGGCTGCAGCGGCGAAGCGGGAACCACGGGTCTGCGGGCGAGGCGGCCCAGAGCGGGGACCAGCCCGCGCCGGAAGCCGAGGAAGAGGGCGACGATCATCAGCCCGTAGAGGAACTCCCGAATCTGTCCCGAGGAGGACAGGAGCTGGTCGACCGCCTCGAAGACGCCCGCGCCCAGCAGCGGCCCGAGCAGCGAGCCGAGCCCGCCGAAGACGACCATCACGAGGACCAGGACGTCGATCTGGTTGAACGCGAAGGTCGTCGGGTTGATGAACCCGTCGCTGTAAGCGTAGAGGCCGCCGGTTAGCCCGATCATCGCGGAGCCGACGACGGCGGCGTAGACCCGGTAGCGAGAGACGTCGATCCCGGTGAGCTCGGCTGCGGTCTCGTCGTCCCGGAGAGCTCGGAAAGCCCAGCCGACGTGCGACGTCTGGATCAGACGAAAGACGATCAAGAAGATCACGACGAGGGCGGCGAACAGGTAGTAGCCGCCGACGCGGTCATCCGCCAGCGTGGTGGCCGCCGCTTTCAACTCATGGCCGGTCGAGCCGCCCGTGAGCTGGCGCTGCCCAAGGAGCAGGTTCTGGAAGGCGAGTGAGAAGACGAGCGTGAGGATGCCCGTGAAGATGACGCCGAGGGAGCGGCGCACCGCAATCCAGCTGAGCACCCCCCCGACGATCGCGGCGATCAGCGTCCCGAGCAGCACTCCCACAAAGACCGGCAACGAGGCGGAATCGGAGAAAAGCGCGGTGGCGTAGCCCCCGATACCGGCGAGGGCCCCGACGCAGAGGAAGAGCTGGCTGGTGCTCCCGAAGATGACGTTGAAGCCGACCGCGTAGGAGGCGAAGACGAGCGTGATGATTGCCAGTCCTGTCGTGTACGTCGAGCGCCCGAACCAGATAGGCGGGAGGACAGCGAGGACCACCGCCGTGCCCGCGACGGGCAGCAAGGCCGCCAGCCCGGAGCGTGCGACGGGGGTGCCGGATCGAAGAGAACGGACAACGCGAACCACCATCGCGCTCACCGTCCGAGGAGGCCGCGAGGCCGGATCAGGATCGTGAGGCCGGCGGCACCAAGCAGCACGACGCTCGTGATGTACTGGCCGACGTAGTAGGCGCTCAAGGTGTCGACAATGCCGAGAAGCAGGCCGGCGAGGAAGGCTCCGGTGACGCTGCCGAGGCCGCCGACGACGGTGACGATCAGGGCGAAGGAGGTGAGGTCGAATCCCTGGGTGACGGTCAGCGGGGAGCTCATCGCGCTGGTGACTGCAACGAGCCCGGCGAGTGCCCCGCTGAGAGCGAAGATGACGGTCCGGGTGAACGACGGGCTGATCCCGACGAGACGCGCTCCCACCTCGTCTTGCATCACCGAGCGGATGGCGCGCCCGAAGGTCGTGGCGCCCAGGAAGACGACGAGGATCGCACCGGCGCCCAGCGTGATCGCGGAGGCCCAGATGCTGCTCATCGGCATCGGCACGCCGAAGATCCCGATCGGCCCGCCGCCGATGTCGACGGTCAGCGCGCCCAGCGGATCGCGCCAGTTGAGGAGCCCCTCTATCAGGAATGCCACGCCGAGGGTCACCAGCAGTCCGAGGAGCACCCTGTGCTCGCCGCTCTGGCGATAGACGGGCCTCATCACCGTCAGGTCGAGCAGTACCGCCGCGGCCATGGCCGCCGCGACGCCCGCGACCGCTGCCAGAGCCAGCGGAGCTCCGGCGTCCTTCACAAGCGATACGACCATCGCCCCGAGCACCGCCAGCTCGCCGTACGCCAGGTTGAGGACACCGCCCAGGCCGTAAACCAGAGTCAGCCCGACACCGAGCAGCCCGAACCCGAGCCCCAGCACGATCCCGTCGAGGAGGACCGCCTTCACGCGACCCCCAGGTAGGCCCGCCGGACCTCAGGGTTGTGCTCCAGCTCCTCGGCTGTGCCCTCCATGCGGACGCGGCCGTTCTCGAGGACGTACGCCCTGTCTGCCACGGACAGGGCGAGCGGCACCTGCTGCTCGGCGATCAGCAGCGTCATACCCGTCGCCTTCAGACGTTCGACAGCCTCGAAAGCCGCCTTGGCGACCTTGGGGGCGAGCCCGGTCGTCGGCTCGTCGAGCATCAGCAGCTTCGGCTGCGTCATGAGCGCGCGGCCCACCGCCAGCATCTGCTGCTCGCCCCCGCTCATCGTTCCCGCCTGCTGGCCCAGGCGTTCCTTGAGGCGCGGGAACAGGTCGAACACGAGCTCCAGTGTCTCGCGGTTCGGTCGGTGCGGGTACGCGCCGAGCATCAGGTTCGTCTTGACCGTCATGGCGGGGAACAGGTGCCGCTCGGCGGGCACGTACGCGACGCCTGCCCGGGCGACCCGGTGCGCGCGGCGTCGGGTCAGGTCGACCCCGTCGAGGATCACCCGACCAGCCATGCAGGGGAGCAGCCCGACGATCGCCCGGAAGAGCGTTGTCTTGCCCGCTCCGTTCGAGCCGACGATCGCGACCGCCTCGCCCGTGCGGACCTCGAGGTCTATGTCCTCGACGACCTTCTGGCCAAGGTACCCCGCTGCGGCTCCCTTCACCTCAAGCAATCTGGGCCTCTCCGAGGTACGCCTCGATGACCCTGGAGTCACGCATCACAACATCGGGCGCACCCTCGGTGAGGACCGACCCGAAGTCGAGGACGATCACCCGTTCCGCGAGCTCGATCACCGCGCTCATCACATGCTCGACCCACAAGACGGTCGTTCCGAGCTTGTCACGGACGCGCCGCACGATCTCGACCGAGGCCCTGATCTCCGTTTCGTTGAGGCCGGCCATCACCTCGTCGAGCAGAAGCAGCTGCGGTCGACCCGCCAGCGCCTTGGCCAGATCGAGGAACCGCTGCTGGTGAAGGTTCAGGGTCTCGACCGGCAGGTCGGCCAGCGCTTCCAACCCCACGAACGCCAGCGACTCGGCCGCGCGCCGCCTCGCTTCGCGCTCGTCGATCACGCCGTGAGCGGGACCGAACATCGCCCCGAGCATCGCGTTCTCGAGCACCGTGAGCGATGGGAACGTGCGCGGCGTCTGCATGACCATCGTGATCCCCTTGCGCCTGACCTGATGAGCGGGAAGGCCGCCGACCGGCTCGTCACGCAGGCGGATGCTTCCCCGTGTAGGGCGCTCCAGGCCCGCGATGAGCTTGAGGAGCGTGCTCTTCCCGGCCCCGTTGGGACCGACGACGGCGACGATTTCGCCGTCGTCGATCCCGAACGTGACACCGTGGACGGCCGGCAGACCGCCGAAGTGTTTCGTCAGGTCGTCGACCTCGAGCAGCGGAATCAAGTCCCAGGCTGGTAGGGCGTCAGCGGCTTCGAGAGGTAGAGCTGCTTGGGATACCAGGTTCCGCCCGTGTTGAGGCCCGCGGGGGCTGGCCCCGCGGTCACGACGTCGAAGGCGATCTGCGCGTCCGCCATCTCTCCCCACTTCGTCCACTTCAGCGGGAACGTGTACCCGGGGATGGAGAAGGTGTGGGCGTGCACGTAGGCGGCGATCTTCACCGGGTTGTCTCCGACCGCGCCGATCGCCTGTGCCACGATGTGCACCCAGGCGTAGCCGGCGAGGGCGTCATCCTCGAAGAACGTGTCGCTCGGATAGGCCTTCAGGAATTTCCGGGCGAGGCTCTGGAAGCCGGGGCTGTCGACGGCCTCGCACTTGAAGTCCGCCCACCGCCCGTAGGTGAGCTTCCCCGCCGCCTTGACGACGAGCGAGAACGGCGTGTAGGCGCCGGCGACCGGCACGTTCATACCGAGCTGACCGGACTGGACCAGGATCGGACCCGACCCCGGCGGATGCCCCGTCGCCACGATCAGCTGCGGCTTGTACGGCATGAGCGCGCGCAGGTAGGTCGTGAAATCGGTCGCGGTGACCGGAGCGACCTCCTGATGAAGCTGGATGCTCGGATCCTTTGCGAACGTCGATTCGAGCGACGACTTCACCGCCTGACCCCACGCGTAATCGGCGCTGATCGCGCCGACACTGTTGAGGTGGTGCGCTTCGGCGTACTGGAGGATCGGCCCGGCAACCTCTGCAGCCGAAGGCAGGCACGTGCGGAAGGTGTACCGGCTGCTCGCGGTCAAGATCTCGCTCGCGCCCGCCTTCACCAGGAACATCGGAATGTGTGCTTGCTCGGTCAGGCGCGCCGTCGCTGTCGCAACGTCGCTGTCGATCAAACCGCCGAGGGCCACGACGTGGTCCTGCTGGGTCAGGCGCCTGAAGCTGTCGATGCCGGTGGTCGGCGAGGATCCGTCGTCGGCCACGAAAAGCTGGAGCTTGCGCCCGTGAATGCCGCCGCTGGCGTTGATCTCGTCCACGGCTAGCTGCGAGCCGTCACGCGTCTGGATGCCCCAGGGAGTGAACGTTCCCGTCAGCGAGGTGAGAACACCAATGGGGATCGGGCCCTTGTTGGAGCTCGACGCCTTCGACGAGCCCCCGCACCCGGCGGCCAGCAACGCCAGGGCGGCCAGACCCGCTGCCAACCGGGACCGCTTCACGTCGTCTTCCTTCCGCGTGAACACCGGCCCGAAGCCGGGTTGCTGCCGCGCCCGAAGAGAATCGGGCACGCGCCGATCCCTCTGAGCAAGTCGCCATGCACGAACTCTTCGGCCACAGCCATTCCTCCCTTCACGGCCTTCGCGGCCGTACCCGACTGCTCCTCACCCGGTGAGGGTGGATGATACACAAACAACCTCGACCTGTTGATGTGAGGAAGACCTTGCGGGTCTGTTTTAGCGATAACCGCTGGCGCTGTCGCCGACGTCGTGCCCACCCGGCGGACCGGAGAGGGCTGTTCGGTTACCGCCGGGTAAGCAGGTGGCATGGTGATCCTGTGCCCGAGCCGAAGCCGAGCCGGGCTCGCGACCATCGGGCGAGCGGAAGGACCTCCGCGGCCTGGCCGCGCAGCGCAGCCAACGTCTTGGGGGTGGGCTGGTCATAGCCAGGTCGCCGGGGTTCGGGCTCGATCGTCGCTCCTGTGGGGCGGCACTCGTACTGCTGATGGCAGGAGGGGTGGGATGGGTGCACTGAGGTCCGCCCGTGCCCCTCCTCCGCACCGGCGCTCAGTCGAGCGGTCGATCCATGCCCGTTTGCCGTCCGCGCACCCATCGGGCGCACTCCTGCTAATGAACAATGAAGAGGAAAGGGACACGAATCGCGCTTGGAAGCGCCGGCGCCGACGATTCGTGTCCGCTTGTGTACCCCTACAGGTACATGAGGGGACACGAATGGTTGCGGGAAACGCCGGTGCCCTCGATTCGTGTCCGTTCGTGCGTCTCCGGCCGGCAAACGGCCAGGACGTCACGACGCTCGCGGGTCATCGAGCGGATGGGACGCCTCTTGCCGCTACCGTGCAGCAGTGGACAGCAGTACCTCAACAGCAGTCGTGGATGCCGCCGGGAAGGCTGCGGCGGTGGACAGAGGCCGGCTTCTGGCCCTGTCCTGGGCCCACCTGCTCAACGACGGAGCCGCCAACTACCTGCCCGGCGTGCTCCCGGCGGTGCTGGTGTCGCTGCACCAGCCGGTGCGCATGGCGAGCGTGCTCATCGCGGCGCTCGTCATCGGGCAGGCCCTCCAACCGGCGATCGGGTGGCTGGCCGACCGGCTGGGAGGGCGGTCGCTGGTGGTGTCCGGCCTGGCGGTCAGCTCGCTGGGCGGAGGCCTGTTAGGGATCGCCCATAGCACCTGGGTACTGGTTGTGCTCCTGCTCCTGGTCGGCACGGGCAACGCCTGCTTCCACCCTCAGGCGCTGGCCGGGGTCCGCAGCCTGCTGCGCGGGCGGCAGGGGCTGCTCACGTCGGCCTTCCTCGTCGGCGGCGAGCTGGGCCGAGGGATCTGGCCCACCGCGGCCAGCCTGGTCGTCGCCCATCTGGGACTCGGCTACCTGTGGCTTGTCGGCCTGCCCGGCCTGGCGACGGTACCGCTGCTCGCCCGCGTCGCCCCGAGGCTGCCGGCCAAGGCGGGCCCGCGCGCCCCTGTCCACTGGCGCCGGCACACCAGGCCGATGGCCATGCTGATGACCTACCAGTCCGTCCGGGCCCTGGCCCAGTTCGCCCTGTCCGCCTTCATTCCGATCCTGTGGCACCTCCGCGGCGGCTCACTGGTGTCGGGGGCATCGATCATCACCGTGATGCTGGTCGTGGGGGTGGTCGGCAACCTCTACGGCGGTCATCTGGCCGACCGGATCGGCCGTCTGAGCGTCCTGGTCGCGTCGTCGGCCGGGACAGCGGGCCTCATCGTCCTGATCATCTACCTGCGCGGCGTCTGGATCTGGGTGGCGGCCGCGCCGCTGGGGATCGCCCTCTTCCTGACGGCGTCCTCCACGGTCCTGATCGGCCAGGACATCTTCCCGGAGAACCGCTCAATGGGGTCGGGCATGGCGCTGGGCTTGGCCAACGGCATCGGTGCCCTGCTGGTCCTGGTCATCGGCCAGACGGTCAACAACGGCGACCTGAGCATCTCCCTGTGGGTGATAGCCGCCCTGACCGCCGCCACCGCCCCCCTCGCGCTGGCTTTTCCGAAGCATCTCGTCCGCCGGGATCCGGAAGCCGGCGCAGATCGCTAGAGACCGAGACGCCGGGTCGTGGGCGCCCGGAGGGAGCTCCGGGTAGCGCCACGGGTGAATGAGTGCGGCCCCGGCACCCCCGGCCCCGGCACCCCCGGCCCCGGCACCCCCGGCCCCGGCACCTACGGGGTCGTAGGCCCCGGTCCCGGATTCGGCGCGCCGGCCACGCCCAGCGAGATGAGGAAGCGGGCGAACGCCTGCCCGCCCGCGGTGGCCGTCCCGTCCGGCGCCCCGTCGTACGCGGCGCCGGGCGCCGGCTCGGGGCCGCTTGCCGACGCCCAGCCCCACTCGGTCCAAGGATAGCCGGGAAGGGCGGTGGCGATCCGCTGGCCGGCGGACACGACGGTGCCTGCCGGTAGCAGGTCGGTGATGTGCTCGGCCACGTAGACGTGCAGCCCGGCGTGCGACCCGCTGGTGAGGCGGTAGGCGATGAACCCTCCGGCCGGCCACCCGCTGTCCATCGACGAGTAGGTGATCACCGCGTCGCCGATGGCAACGACCGGCGAGACGTCGTTGGGGATCCAGTCGACGCCCTCGTCGATTCGCGACGGCGACCAGCTGCCGTGGGCGAAGGGGTTGACGTAGTGCGACGTCACCGGCGCCGAGACGGTGACCACGACCGGCCTGGGTTCCGGGCCACCGGACCTCCGGGGCGGCGGGCCGAGAGTGAGCACCTGGCCCACATAGATGAGGTTGGGGTCGGCGATGTGATTGGCGGAGGCCAGGGCCCTGACGGTCGTCCCGAGCCGTTCGGCGATGCTCGCCAGCGTGTCGCCGTTCCGGACCGTGTAGGTGTGCGCCGGCGAATCGGCGGTTGCGCGCGGAGACCCGCCCGGGCCGGCCGGCCCGCCGGCGGCCGGCCCGGCTCCGGCCGGCACCTTCAGGGTTTGCCCGGTCAGGATCAGGTTGGGATCGGCGATGTGGTTGAGGGCCGCCAGCTCCTGCACCGTCGTGTCGAACCGCCGGGCGAGGGCGTCGAGGGTGTCGCCGGCTTGCACGGTGTAGCCGGCGAAGCCGGCGCCCGGGTCGGCCGACGACGGCGAGCCGGTGAGATGGATCACCTCGCCGGGGAGGATGAGGTTGGGATCGGCCATCCCGTTGATCCGGGCCAGCGACGAGGTCGACATGCCGAGGCGGGCGGCGATGCCCGACAGGGTGTCGCCGGGGTGGACGGTGTAGGTGGGCGCCGGCGCCGCCGCGGCCAGGCCCGGGGCGATGAGGACCGAGGCTGCCCCGCCGCCGGCCACCGCCACGGTGGTGGCCCCGGCGACGAGCAGCCGGAGCGACTGGGCCCGGCCCTTGCGCTGCAGGGCGACGACGTGGCCCAGCAGGCGGGACTGCTCGATCCCCGCGAGGTCGCCGCGGAGCAGGCGGATGATTTCCACGACGGGGGTGAGCGCCCAGCCGAGGAAGTAGGCGGCGACGAAGCGAACCAGCGTCCTGTTGCGGACAGCGACCACCGCGGTCGCGGACGGCTCCTCTGCGGCCGCGGAGGGGAGCATCTCGACCTCGAGCCGCCGCCAGTAGTCATCGTCGGCGGCCCACTGGGCTTCCAATACGTTGATCACGTCGTCGCGGGCCCTCGTGTGGGCGACCCGGAACACGAGCGACAGGTACGCCAGGTCGAGCGTCCCTGCCACGACGGCGAACCCGAGCAGCAGCCAGGTCTGGAACGCCAGGCCCAGCACCGCCAGGACCGCGGCGGCCCCGGTGAGCGTGGCGACGGTCCGGCGCCGGCGGAGCACGACCGTGACCGGCCGCTGCCCGGCCGTCAGCGGCTCGGCCCCGACCGCCAGCGGCTCGGCCCCGACCGCCAGCGGCTCGGCCCCGACCGCCAGGGGCTCGGCCCCGACCGCCGGCGTCGGGGCGCCGGTCAGCCCGGCGGCGTCGGCGGCGGCGAGGACCCGGTCGACGAACCCTGCGCTCGGGGAGACGGGTACGGTTGCCGCGCTGATCGAGTCCACGGTGGCGGCCAGGGCGGCCACCTCCCGCCGGCACGGTCCGCAGGAATCCAGGTGGGCCACCGCGTCGGCCCGCAGCTCCGCAGGGAGGTCGGCGAGCACCAACGACGCCGCCTCCTCCTCGTAGCGGGCGCACACATCAAAGTCCACGTCGCGCCTCCACCTCCAGGGCATCCCGCATTCGGATCAGGGCCGTGCGGATGCGGGTCTTGGCCGTGCCGAGCGGGATACCTTCGATCTCCCCGACCTCGGCGGCGCTGCGCCCGGCGACGGCGGCCAGGAGGACCGCCCGGCGCTGATCCTCGGGCAGGCGGTCGAGGGCCAGACGCACTTCCGCGGCGTCGGCCTGCTCGACCAGGCGGTCGTCGGTGGCGGTCAGCATGGCGCCGCCGGCGAGCAGCCCGCTCAGCGCGTCGGGGCTGAGAGGGGCGGCCCGACGTACCCGCACCAGGTCGATAGCGGCGTTGCGGCTGATCGCCAGGAGCCACGCCCGGGCGCTGCCTCGCCGGGGGTCGTAGGTGGCGGCCGCCCGCCAGGCCTTGAGGAAGACCTCCTGGGCGATGTCCTCCGCCATGGCGCGGTCGCGAACGACATGGAAGGCGGCGCCGATCACGGCCGCCGCGTGCCGGCGGACGAAGACGCCGGCCGCCGCCCGGTCGCCCGCGGCCATGCCGGCGAGCAGCGCGTCGTCCTCGGGTCCCGTAGCCACCGAAGGATGCTACGAGCCGGAATTCGCCCGGGATGGCGCGACTTGTGGATCCTGGGGAAAAAAGGGGGCTTCGGAACGAAGAGAAGAACAAAGGCGCCGGGAAAAAGAGGGGCCGGCGCGGCCGCCGGCGGCTCTGTGCCGCAGGGGAGGGGCTGTCCCCTCGCTGGTGGTGGCAAGCGGCTCGGGTCCCGTGCCCCGCCGTGGCCCGCGCCAGGGCGCCGGCGCAGTTGGCCGGCCCCGGCTATCCCGGGTCCGAGCCTGCCGGCTCCGTGAGCCGGCGCTCGAGGAAGCGACGTTCGGCGCCGTCGTCGGTGAGCTCTCGTGCCCTTCGATAGGCGTCGCGCGCCTCACCGGTCCGCCCGAGCCGGCGCAACAGCTCACCCCGGGTGGGGTGCAGGTAGCGGAAGTCCTCGAGGCGAGGCCGTCCACCACGCGCAGTCCGGCCTCGGGCCCTTCCGTCTCGGCGATGGCGATGGCGCGGTCGAGCTCGACGACGGGGGAGCCGGCCAGGCGGGAGAGCTCTGCGTACAGCTCGGCGACCTGCTCCAGACGCAGGACGTCTCGGTGTGCAGGGCGGCTACCGCCGCCTGCAGGGCGTAGGGCCCGCCGCCGCCCAGCGAGGGCGCCCGCTCGAGATCGGCGCGTCCCTCGCCGATCTCGGCGGCGTCCCCGTGCGACCGGTCCTGGTCGCCGATCAGCACGAGCTCGCTCGCGAGACCGTGCGTCGCGGCGCGAGTCGTGCAAGAGCATCATCGCCAGCAGACCGCGAACCCCCGCATCCTCGGGGAGCCCTTCGGCGAGGCGCGCCCCAACCAGATCGCCTCCGCCGCGAGCTCGTCACGGCCGCCGTAGCCCTCGTTGAAGATCAGGTAGACGACGGCGAGAACGGTGTCGAGGCGCCCGCTGAGCAGGTGGGCGGGAGGCACACGGAACGGGATCTTCGCCTCCTTGATCTTCCGCTTGGCCCGTAGCGGCCGCTGCGCCATCGTGCGTTTCGGTACGAGGAAGGCCCGGGCGATCTCCTCGGTGGCCAGCCCGCCCAGGCTGCGCAGGGTGAGCGCGATCTGCGCCTCGATGGCGAGGGCCGGGTGGCAGCACGTGAAGATGAGCTCCAGGCGCTCGTCGGGGAGCGCCGCGGCGTCCATCGTCGCCCGGGCAGCGTCACCCGCCGCCGGCATGCGGGCCTTGTCGAGGGTCCGGTCGCGGCGGATGCGGTCGGTGGCCCGGTTGCGCGCCGTCCTCATCAGCCACGCGCCGCGGGTTCTCGGGGGTGCCGTCGCGGGGCCAGCGCGCCACCGCGATTGCGGACGCCTCCTGCCGGTCAGGGTGGCCACGACACGGCCCCATTCCTCCCGGAAGACCCGGTCGAGCGCTTGCTACCAATAGGTCTGGGCGGGTCGGATCTCGATGGCACCACCGAGGCGGGCGGCCGGCACCCGGGCGGCCACCTCGATGGCGGCGTCCAAATCCTCGGCCTCGAGGACGAACCAACCGCCGACGGCCTCCTTCATGCCGACGAACGGCCCGTCGGTGGTGAGGGTCTTGCCGCTCTCCACCCGCACCGTCGTCGCGTTCTCCGGCAATCCCATCGGAAGGCCGGGAGTCACGCCCGGGATCTGGTTGAGCGCGGCGTAGTCGGCGTAGACCCGCCGCTGCTCCTCCTCGGGGAGCGCGGCCCATTCCTCGGAGTCGGGGAGCGGCGTGGCGCCCTGATAGATCAACATCACGTACTGCATCGCTACCTCCTCGTCGCCTACCACACTGGTCGCAGTAAGACGAACGGTAGGGGACGAAATCGACGGCCCGGAACCGGGAATCTGGCTCGCCGGGTCGCCCGGCCCGGTCTTTTCACAGCTGCAGCAGGTGCACGGCGCCGGGCAAATCACCTCACCCGCGGGAGCCGGTGGCATGATCGGTCCATGAGCGCGCAGCGCGACCTCGCAAGGCCGCGCGAGGGCATGGACGCGGCGTACATCGAGGAGCTCGGCCCCGCCGAGGGCATCCGGGTGGGGGTTCTCCCGGTCCCGGCACCGGGACCGACCGACCTGCTGGTGGAAGTCGACCTGGTGGCGGCGAACCCCGTGGACACCTTCGTGCGTTCGGGCCGCTACCGCACGCCGGTGCCGTTCCCGTTCGTGGTCGGCCGGGATCTGGTCGGCCGGGTGGTGGCGGCCGGCCCGGGCACCTCGTTCGAGCCCGGCCGGCGGGTGTGGTGCAACAGCCTGGGCCACGCCGGGCGCCAGGGCTCCTTCGCCTCCTTCGCCGTCGTGCCCGAGGATCGCGCGTACCCCCTGCCAGACGGAGTCGATCCCGCCGTCGCCGTGGCAGCCGCCCACCCCGCTGCCACCGCGTTCCTCGGTCTCTTCGTGCACGCCCGCCTCGGGCCGGGCGAGACCGTCTACATAGGCGGCGGTGCGGGCAACGTCGGCTCGGCCGCTGTGGCCATGGCTGCCCTCGCCGGCGCCCGGGTGATCTGCTCCGCCAGGCCCGGGGACGTCGAGGCGTGCCGGGCGGCGGGGGCGGAGGCGGTCCTCGACTACCGCGCCCCCGACCTCGGCGCCCGCATCCGCGGGAACGCTCCGGGGGGTGTGGACGTGTTCTGGGACACCTCCGGCCACCACGACTTCGACGTGGTGGCCCTAACGGCGGCCGCCGGCGCCCGGGTGGTGCTCGCTGCTGCCGCCGGCGAGGGGCGCCCCGCCCTGGCGGTGCGGGACTTCTACACCAGGGACCTGATCCTGGCGGGCTTTGTCATCAGCAGGGCCTCGGTCGCCGATCTCGCCGTCGCCGCCGCCCTGATCAACCACATGCTGGCCCGGGGGCAGCTCCGGCCACGGGTGGCCGAGGTGCTGCCGCTGGGGGCGACGCCCGAGGTGCACCGGCGCCTCGAGGCGGGAGAGGTGACGGGGCGGGTCCTTCTGCGCCCCTGACCGTTCGCGCGGAACCGGCCTCCAGCCGGCCGCCGCCCCCGGACGAGCCGGGAGGCGGTCGCCGCGCGTGCTCTCGGATGCAGGCAGGCATGTCGCGTCAGCGGAGAGGGGGCGGTCGGCCTTCCAGGCTGGCGGAGAGGGCAGGTTCCCACCCGCACGCGGCGCAGAAGTGCCTGACGGCCGACCGGGCGAAGGCGACCGCCGTGCCGTGGGGGTCCTCGGCTTCGACGACGTCGTCCCAGTCGAGGATGTACTCGCCGAGGCTCGGCTCCCAGCGCGCCGCCTGCGGTTCGAGCGCCGCCTCGCCGTAATCCCCCGGGGCGGGGTGCGCGTACGCGTAGAAGGCGGCGCGCGGGTAGCGCCGGTCGCCCGGCCACCAGCCGACGGCGATCTCCTCGGCGTCCATGGAGTTGCGCCGGATGAAGTCCTCGGAGCGGGGGTCGGCCGGCCGCCCCGAGAAGAGGCCCACGGCGAGATCGAACGATCCCCACCAGGCGTTGACCGGCGTCGAGCGGCCCCGGAAGGGGGCTCGCACCTCGGCGAGCACCGCCGCGGCGCGGGTGGCCGCAGCGAGGTAGGCGGCCACCTGATCCGGGTCGTAGGCGGCGTGCTGATCGTCCTGGTCGAGCGGGACCGACCAGGGGACCTCCTGAGGACGGGCATCGAAGGCCACGCGTCCCGCCAGGTCGGCGACAGCCTGGATGACCTCGCGGGTGACCTCGCCGACCGGCCGATGAGGGGTCAAGGCGACGACGCGGCGCCGGCCGTCGCTGTGCTCGACCGCGGTCTGGTGGGCGTGCAGGTCGACCACCGCGACGATGGCCCCCGATCCGTCGGGGGCGGCCAGCGGCAGGGTCTCCCAGCCCCTGGCGGTGAGGCGCAGGGCGGTGTGCTGCAGTTGCGGCTCGGGGGGAGCGAGCCGCGCGGCCAGCTTCCCGAGAACCTGGGTGTGGGCGTGCAGCGTGTCGCAGGTCGCGCCCCACCGCTCGAAGGGAAGCCGGGTCCAGCCGCTGTTCGCCGGCACGCCTGAGGACGCCTACGGGTGCGACGGTGAAGGCGGTGCGCCCTCCACCTCGAACAACAGCTCGTCGGGGTAGCACCACCACCAGTCCTCGCCGGGCTCGAACGAGCGGATGAGCGGGTGGTCGGGGTGGGCCTCCCAGTGGGCGGTGGCGTGGCGGTTGGGCGAGTTGTCGCAGCACCCCACGTGACCGCAGCGCATGCACAGGCGAAGGTGCACCCAGCTCCCTCCGATCCTGAGGCAGTCCTCGCAGCCCTCACCGGAGGGGACGACATCGGCGACGGTGTCGAGATGCGAACAGGTGTCGGCCACGCCACCCTCCCTTCGGGTTTCCGAGCGGGCCCAATCTAGCGGGCGGGCGGCGCCACGGCGACCCTCGGCGCGCGGCGGGCCGGCGTCTCTGCCGGGGGCCGACTGTAGGATCCTGCGGGATGACCGAGAGCTCCGTCATGCCGGCCGCGTTCCTGGGGCACGGAACTCCGATGAACGCCCTCGATGACAACCGCTACACCCGTGCGTGGGCGGGGTGGGGGAACGCCGTTGCGAGGCCGAGGGCGATCCTGGCTGTCTCCGCCCACTGGTACATCAACGCGACCGCGGTCACCGCGATGGCCGAGCCGAAGACCATCCACGACTTCTACGGCTTCCCCGACCGCTTGTTCGCCGTTGACTACCCCGCTCCGGGCGATCCCGACCTGGCCGCCGAGATCAAAGACCTGGTCGAACCCACCTGGGTGGGTCAGGACCACGACAGCTGGGGGATCGACCACGGGTCCTGGTCGGTGCTCGTGCACGCGTTCCCCGCAGCGGACGTCCCCGTGGTCCAGCTCTCGATCAACGCCGCGAAGCCGTTCGACTACCACGTGGAGCTCGGCCGAAGGCTCGCACCGCTGCGAGAACGCGGAGTGCTGATCGTCGCCAGCGGCAACGTGGTGCACAATCTCCGCCGCATCGTCTGGGACCGCCCCGACGGCGGTTACGACTGGGCGACGAGCTTCGACGCCAGGGTCGTCGAGGTCATGCAAAGCGACCCTGCAGCGTTGATCTCCGTGGTCGACGAGGCCGAGTACCGGCTCGCCGTTCCGACACCGGACCACTTCATCCCGCTCCTCTACCTGGCCGGGCTGGCCGGTGCCGCCGGCGAGACGGCGGACGTGCTGGTCCAGGGCTGCTCCCTGGGGTCGCTGTCGATGACCTGCTTCACCCTGGGCTGCCCACCTGTCGCCACGGCCGGCCAGCCCGCCCCGGCGGCGTCGGCAGCGCCGGACCTCCTCCCGGACGAGACCAACATGTAGTCCACGGACGGCGCCTCCACCGGAGCGGGGCTCCTGCCCGTGGTCCGCCGCCGCCCCGCCCCGGGCGTCCCGCCGCCCCCGGCCCGGAGGGAGCCGGGTCGGATCGGCGCATTCTTCCGGGCCCCGACCCCAAGCGGCTAGACATTTCTCATGGCCGCCGAGGGCCCCCTCCTGCTCAGTCTGGACCTGTCCGGCACGTTCGTGTTCGCGCTCAACGGGGCGATGACCGCGGTCCGCGCGGCGAAGCTCGACATCGTCGGCGTCGTGGCCCTGGCGATGATCACCGGGCTGGGTGGCGGCATCATCCGTGACATCCTCATCGGGGCGGCGCCGCCGGCCACTTTCCGGGACTGGCGGTACCTTGCCGTGGCGGGCGGCGGGGGGTTGGTGGCGTTTGTCTTGAGCCGGGCCCTGAACCGCTTCGCGCTCACCATAACGATGCTCGACGCCGCCGGTCTGGGCCTTTTCGCGGTCACCGGGACGAGCAAGGCGCTCGCCTTCGGTCTCGGCGCCGGTCAGGCGGTCATCCTCGGGGTGATCACCGGCGTGGGCGGCGGCACGCTGCGCGACGTGCTGATCCGCGAGATCCCGACGGTGCTCTACAGCGGGCTGTACGCAATCCCGGCGCTGATCGCTGCGATCATCACGGCCGCCGCCACCCGCGGTCACCTGTACGGGAGCCCCGCGGCCGTCGCCGCGGCCGGCGCCTGCTTCGCGGTGCGCATGATCGGGGTCCACTTCGACCTCAACGTCCCGGGGCCGCCCGGTGCCCGGGCGAACCGGGGCAAGCGGGCGACCGGTGGAGACGGGTTCTAAGCGCCGAGCCACTCCATGGCTGCGACCACCAGCGCCCGGGTGCCCGTGTCGCACGTGGGCTGGATGACCGGAGCGAAGTTCGGGGAGTGATTGACCGGGATGTCCTCGGACACCCTCCCGGCTGCCGCCGCCGCCTCGTAGGCGTCACGGTCGATGCATCCCACACCCCAGTAGGAGTACGGGGTACCCAGGGCGGCGGGGACGTCGCTGAAGTCCTCGCTGGCCGTCTGCATGCTCATCTCCCGGTAGTCGTCTCCGAAGAAGGAGGAGAAGGCGCCGGCCAGTCGCCCTGTGACCTCGCTGTCGTTGCTGGTGAGGGGGAACCGGTCGAACAGTTCGAAGGTCGGCTCCCTCGGGCAGCGGGACGCCTCGCACTCCGCCGTCACGATTCGCCGTACCGCGTCCAGGACAGCCCGGCGGGTCGCCTCGCTGTAGGTGCGCACGTTGAGCTGCAGCTCGGCTTCGTCGGCGATGATGTTGCTCTTCGTCCCCGCGTGGAGCCGCCCGACCGTGAGCACCGCCGTCTCGGTGGGGGCGACCTCCCGGGAAACGATCGTCTGGAGCCTCACCACGATCGCCGCAGCCAGCACGACTGGGTCGACCGTCGCCTGCGGCATCGAGCCGTGCCCGCCGCGGCCGTGGACGACGATCCTCATACTGTCGGCCGCGGACAGGACCGCGCCGGCGCGGATTCCCACCTGGCCGGCGGGAGCGGGCAGGACGTGCTGCGCGAACGCCACGTCAGGCCTGGGGATGAGCCCCGCCAGTCCGTCGTCGATCATGCCCCGGGCGCCGTCGCCGGTCTCCTCCGCCGGCTGGAACAGCGCGACGAGCGTACCCCGCCACTGATCGGCGCCGGCGGCGAGCAGGTGGGCCGCGCCCGCCAGGCACGCCGTGTGCATGTCGTGGCCGCACGCGTGCGCTACCGGAACCTCGCGGCCGTCCGGATCGGTTGCCCTCACCTCGCTGGCGTAGTCCAGGCCGGTCGCCTCTCGCACCGGCAGGGCGTCCATGTCCCCCCGCAGCAGCACCGTCGGGCCGCTTCCCCTCCTCAACACCCCCACGACGCCCGTGCCCCCGACGCCGCTGTGCACCTCGAAGCCGGACTGCGCGAGCCGGTCCGCCACCTTCGCGGCCGTCCGCCGCTCCTGATGCGACAGTTCGGGGTTGCGGTGCAGGTCCCGGTAGAAGTCCTCCTGCCAGGGCCGCACCTCTTCGAGCCCGGCAAGCACAGCCGCAAGATCACCCATCGCATGGTCGCGGGCGGCTCCGCGCTGCTCCTCGGAGAGGTCGAAGATCCGGGCGCCGCTGCCGCCGGCCGCGTGCACCGGGGCGGTCATCGACGTCGCCCGGAGGCGAGTAGGGCATGGACACCTCCTGCGGGCCGCGACGTTCGCCGAGGCCGGCCGATCCTACGCCTCGCGGCGGGTCGGCCGAGCCGACGCACCGAGCCGCCGTGCGGCGCGGCGCCCTGGATCTGCATAAGACCTTATATGGACTGTTGACGCCCCGCCGGCCCGATGCTACGGTCAGCGCGCGAGCGGAATGTTTTTCTTCTGCGCATCAGATAAACCGATGTGACTGACCCTGGGGGGAACGGTGAAACGTCGCGTGGGAGTCGCGGTTGTGTCCGTGGCGATGGCAGTGGTCGCCGCGGCGTGCGGGTCGAGCAAGAGCGCCGCCTCCTCCGGCGGGGGTTCGGCTCACGGCCCCTTCGCCGGTAAGACCATTCATCTCATCTCGTCCGGCTCGGCCGGATCGAACCACGACCTCGCGGCCCGGGCCATCGCCCCGTTCATCGCGCGGTACCTGCACGCCACGGTCGACGTGGTCGACATGCCCGGCGGCGGCCAGCTCAAGGCGTGGACCTACCTCGCCGACGCCAGCCCGAACGGGCTGACGATCGGCACCTCGGACGTCCAGGGGATGCTGGCCAACTACTGGGAGAAGGTGCCCGGTCAGAAGTTCAACGTCGCCAAGCTCACCTACCTCGGCGGCATGGCCGGCGGGGCGGGCGGCGGCTCCAAGGTCATGTTCGCCGTCAACGCGAAGACCGGGCCCTTGAGCAGCATCTACAGCCTGCTGCAGGACAAGACCGTCAAGGTGAGGGCCGTCGGGTCCGTCGGCGACGTGACCGTGCCCCTGTGGTCCAAGGTGTACCACTTGCCGCTCACCGACCTCACCGACTACCCCGACGCCTCAGCCGAGCTGCAGGCGCTCTTGCGGGGGGACGGCCAGATCTCGTCGAAGACGTGGGGAGGTTCGTGGTCGTCGTTCGTCACATCCGGCAAGGGCAAGGTGCTCTTCGCCAACACCATGCACGCCACGTGGGCGGTCGACCCTTCCGTACCGACGGTGCCCAGCATCCTGGCGAAGGTCCCCCCGCCCACCGCCGAGGGCAAGGCGGCCATCATCGCGAACAGCGAGGCAGAGGACGGGGGCCTCGCGTTCATCGGCCCGCCGGGGATGTCGGCTTCCCTGGCCTCGGCGCTGCGGGCGGCGGTCAAGTGGGCGATGGCGCAGCCCGGTTTCGTCAGCCAGGCCACCAAGTCCAACCTGTCCACCCTCTACGACAGCCCGGCGCAGGAGATGGCGGCCGTTCAGCTGGGCATGAAGCCCGCGACGGTGGCCACCATCCGCAAGTACGTGCCCTTGAGCACCGGCGTCGCCTCGTGAGGGCCGGGCCGCAGACGGCCACGGCGGCCGCGCCGGGGCCCGGGCCGGCGCCCGGGCCGGCGCCGGCCCGGCGGGGCGGGCGCCGCTAGGGCCGGACCCGTGAACTATCTGCACGCCCTCGGCAACAGCCTCGGCAACTTCTCCTCGCTGGCGGCGGTGGGAGTGCTCCTCGGCGGCACGCTGCTCGGGGTGTTCGTCGGCGTGGTCCCCGGGCTCGGCGGAATCGTCCTGCTCGTCGTCCTGCTCCCCTTCCTCTACAACGTCAATCCCGTCATCGGGCTGGCTTTGCTGCTGGCGTCGCACTCCGCCATCTACTACGCCGGCTCCACGACGGCGATCCTCATCAACACCCCTGGCGCACCGGAGTCGGCGGCGACCTGCATCGACGGCTACGCCATGACGAGCAAGGGTCACGTCGGCAGGGCCCTGGGCATCTCCGCGGCGGCCACGACGTTCGGTGGCTGGTTCGGGGCTCTGGTGCTGTTCGCCGCCATCCCGGTGATGGTCCCGCTCGTCAACGTCTTCCACCCTCCCGAGTACTTCTTCCTCACCGTCCTCGCCGTGGTGCTCATCGGTCAGCTGCAGTCGGGTTCGCCCACCAAGGGCATCCTCTCGGGTTTGTTCGGGTTCCTTCTCTCCTTCGTGGGCGCCGCCGCGAGCACCGGCTCCCTGCGGTTCACCTTCGGTCAGCTCGGCCTCTACAACGGGATCAACGTCGCCGCCGCCGCCATCGGGCTGTTCGCGATCAGCCAGATGTTCATCATGTTCGGATCGAACAGGAGCGTCGTCGGCTCGACGCAGCTGCGCCTGTCGCGCGAGGTGTGGGCAGACGTCGGTATAGGCGTCCGGTACGTGATCCGGCACCTGTGGCTGACGACGAGGGCCGCTGTGGTGGGCGTGGTCTGCGGGGTGATCCCCGGAATCGGCTCCACCGCCGCCAACTTCCTCTCCTACGGCTACGTGATGCAGTCTTCGAAGCACCCCGAGACCTTCGGCACCGGAGAGCCGGACGGGATCCTGGCGCCGGAGGGGTCGTCGATCTCGAAGGAGTGCGGCGCCCTGATCCCGACCGTCGCGCTCGGCGTCCCCAACGGCCCGGCGATGGCGGTGCTGCTGGCGGCGTTCTCGATCCTCGGTCTGGCGCCGGGGCCGGCGATGATCCACCAGCACCTGTCGCTGGTCTTCTGGATGGTCATCGTCATCGCCGTCGCGAGCCTCCTGGCGAGCGTGCTCGGCCTCGGGCTCGCGCCGCTGCTGGCCCAGATCACCGTCATACCCGGCCGGGTGCTCGTGCCGTTCGTCCTTGTTCTCGCCGCGATCGGCACCTACGCCTCCACCACGGACCTGCTGCAGGTCTCGCTGATGGTGGTCTTCGGCGCGGTCGGGCTGCTCCTGCGCCGCTTCGGCTACTCGCTGCCGGCCGTCATCGTCGGGCTCGTTCTCGGCACCACGGCGGAGAACAACCTGATCCTCACGCAGAAGCTCTACGGGTGGCGTTTCGTCGACCGTCCCCTCGCGGACGTGCTCATCGTCGCGATCGTCGCGGTGATCGGGCTCGGGGCTCGCCGGCGCCGGCGGGCGCGGACCGCGGGGGTGGCGGTGGCCGCGACGGCGGCCGAGGCGGCGGTGCCCGGCACCCGGCCCCGGCCGCCCTTGTGGGAGGTGCTGTTCGACGTCGCATGGGTGGTCGGCCTCGCCGCCTACGTCTACGGCGCGCGCCGCTACCCGTCTCCCGCCGACATCGCCCCCCTGTACCTGGGGATCGCAGCCCTGGTGGTCGCTCTCTTCCAGCTGCTCGGGGTGTTCGTGCCCGGCCTGCGACGTGTCACCCACGGCGATCCCGCGGCGCCCGGCATGCACATGATCCCGCTGCCCCGCCCCGCCGCGCCCGACGTGGCGGCTTCCGGCGAGGCGGGCGCCGGGGAGCTGCGGCCGCCCGCGCCGGAGCCCGCTCCCGCGGGTGCGGCGATGACCGAGATGGTGACCACGGTGACCGCGTCGCGGGCACCGGCGGGGCCGGCGGTGGCGGAGCCGGCGGCGGTCGAGCCGATCGTGGTCGAGGAGCCGGCGGCCGGCCGGGGCGAGTCGCTCCGCCAGCTCGCCGCCGTCGCCTTGGCGGCCGCCCTCGTCGGAGGTGTCTACCTCTTCGGTTACACCCTCACCGTGCCCCTCTGGACGTTCCTGTACTTCGCCGCCGTGCGGAGGTGGAAGCTGCGTGCCAGCGTCGTCGCCGCGGCGGCGATGCTCGGGGCGTTCTACCTTGCGTCGCGCCTCCTCACGTCGGTGCTGTTCCCCCACGGCATCCTCTGACCGTCGAGACTCACGGGAGGTTCCCCACGTGGCAGGCAAGACCTACGGCTCGGACGTGATCGCGGACCTGCTGCGCGGGTACGGCATCAAGTACGTGTCTTTGAATCCGGGTTCGACGTTCCGGGGTCTGCACGACTCCCTGGTCAACTACGCGGGCAACGACCCCGAGATGATCCAGTGCACCCACGAAGAGGTGGCGGTGGGGATCGCCCACGGCTACGCGAAGGCGACCGGGGAGCCGATGGCGGCCATCGTCCACGACGTCGTCGGGCTCCTGCACGCCTCGATGGCCGTCTACTACGCCTACATCGACAGGGCGCCGGTGCTTCTGCTCGGGGCCACGGGGCCGATGGACGTGGGGAGGAGGCGGCCGTACATCGACTGGATCCACACCGCGCTGCCCCAGGGGGAGGCCGTTCGCCGGTTCACCCGGTGGGACTACCAGCCGGTGGGTCTGTCCGACACGATCGACTCGTTCGCCCGCGCCTACCGGGTCGCCACGACCGATCCCCAGGGGCCCGTCTACCTCTGCTACGACGCCGGCTTCCAGGAGGACGAGGTCGACCCGGCGGAGGTCGCCGCCCTGGGGGGGACCGGGTTTCGCGAGGCGGTGGCCCGGCCGACCCGCCTCCACGGAGACCCGGAGGCGCTCGGCCGCGTCGCCCGCCTCCTCGTCGACGCCGACAATCCGGTCTTCGTCACCTCCTACGTCGGCCGCCGGCCCGAGGGTGTTGCCGCTTTGGTGGAGCTCGCCGAGTTCCTCGGCGCGCCGGTGGTGGACAGAGGCGAGCGGCTGTGCTTCCCGACGAACCATCCGCTGGCCGCCCACGGGCGAGCCCCGGAGGTCCTCGCGGATGCGGACCTCGTGGTGGCGCTCGACGTGCGCCACCTCAACAAGGTCGTCGCGACACTCGACAGCACCACCCGCCGCACGACGTCCCAGCTCCCGCCCGGCTGCGTAATCGTGGAGATCGGCCTCGGGGATCTCGGCATCAACGCCTGGACCCAGGAGGGGGGGCCCGTGCAGGATGTGGCCCTGTCCGTGCTCGCCGACACGGCCACGGCCATACCCGAGATCACGCGGAGGTGCCGCGAGCTGGCGGGCCAAGAGGCGGCCGCCCGCTTCTCGCGCCGGGCGGAGGTCCACGCCGGCCGCCACGCGGGGGCGCGGGCCCGCTGGCGGGAAGAGGCGCTCGCCGCGGCCGGCCAGCGCCCGGTCGCGACCTCCTGCTTCGTGCACGAGGTCGGGGAGGCGGTCAAAGACGCCGACTGGGTGCTGACCGCCAACACCGTGAGCGGATGGGCCAAGCGGCTGTGGGACTTCGACCGTCCCGACCGCCACCCCGGGGAAAGCCTCGGGACGGCCACCCAGATCGGGATCTCCCTCGGGGTCGCCCTGGCGTACCGCGGCACCGGCCGCCTGGTCGTGGACATCCAGCCCGACGGCGACCTGCTCTTCGACGCCGCGGCCCTGTGGACCGCGGCATACCACAAGATCCCGATCCTCGTCGTGATGTACAACAACCGCGCCTACTACAACGACTGGGAGCACCAGATCCGGGTGGCCCGCCAGCGCGGCAGGGACGAGGCGATGGCGTATCTGGGCATGGAGCTCGACAAGCCCGCCCCGGACTTCGCCGGCCTGGCGAGGAGCTTCGGGTGGTACGGGATCGGGCCGATCGAAACGGCCGGCGAGGTCGGGCCCGCGGTCCGCAAGGCTCGCGACATCGTGCTCTCCGAAGGCCGGCCAGCGCTCGTCGACGTCGTCACCCAGTACCGCTGAGACGTCGGTAACTGCGCCGGCGTCCGCCGGCGAGCCCGCCACCTCTCGCCGGCGAACGCGGACGCGCGGCCGGAAACCCTTGACAGCGGTGACCGCCTGTGGTTCGATTTCGTCAGTTCATCTGATCATCAGATCAAAAGGGGGTCATCGTGGACGCGAGCTTCGATGCCGTCGTCATCGGCGGCGGGCACCATGGCACGATCATGGCGTGCTACCTGGCCAAGGCAGGTCTCAAGGTCGGGGTGTTCGAAAAGCACACCGCGCTGGGCGGGGGAGCGGGAAGTGAGGAAGGCCCGGCGCCCGGGTTCCGCCAGAACTTCTGCGCCCACTTCACTCGTTTTTACGGCCATCCGGCTTACGAGGATTTCAACCTCCGTGCCGAAGGCCTGGAATACGTCTTTCCGGACCAGAACGAGGGCATGATCTTCGAGGACGGCTCGAGTTTCATCGGTTATTCGGCCTTCCGGGTCTGCGACCCCGCCACGGGTCGCACCGAGTACGCACCCGAGAACGTCCAGAAGACCTTCGAGCAGATCCGGCGTTTCTCGCCGCGCGACGCGGACACCTATCTGCGGTTGGTCGACCGGTACCAGCGCTACTGGAAAGAGGCTTTTCACCGCCACCGCTACGAGGCCCCCCCGCCGTGGGGCACGCCGGATGCGCTCGAGGAGCTGATGACGATTCCCGACAGCGGCATCGAGCCGGTCCATCAGTTCATGTCCGTGCGTCAGCTGGCCTACGACTTCTTCGAAAGCCCCGAACTGCGCACGCTCTTCATGCGCGCCACGCCGACGTCCGGCGGGTGCTTCCCCGACGACCCGATGGGCCTCCAGAGCCTGGTCCACGTCATGGGCCTCGTCCTCTCCTTCGAACCCGCCGCCATCGCCAAGGGTGGCACCCAGGCCATCACCGACGCGCTCGTGTCGGCGGGCCGGAAGCTGGGTGTCGAGTACTTCACCGCTCAGGACGTCGATCGGATCGTGGTCGAGAGCGGGCGAGCGACCGGCCTCCAGCTGGAGGACGGGAGCCGTGTTGCCGCACCCCTCGTGGTCTCCGATCTGGGGGCACCGCAGACGTTCTTGCGGCTCCTGCGGGGTGAGGCCATCTCGGATCGAATCGTCCATCGGCTCAACAACATCCACTACGACCGTGGCCAGATCCTCTGGGGCAACGTGGCCATGCACGAGCTCCCGAAGTACAACTCGGACGCCTTGAACCCGGGCGTCGGGGTCCAGCCACGCCTCTACACCGGTGCCAAGGATCCCGACTACCTGGCGACCAAGTACCAGCACGAGATCTTCGTGCTCGGCATCCCTCAGCAGCTGTACGTGTTGACGGCCCCCGACAGTGTCTGGGATCGCACCCGCGCACCGGAGGACAAGCACACGATCCTCATCGAGGAGTTCACTGCTCCCGCCCGCCTCTTCTCGCCCCGGGAGTGGACACGACTGAAGGAAGAGTTCACCAACCAATGGTTGGACAGCTGGCAGAAGTACGCGCCCAACATGACACGCGACAACGTCATCGCCGTCCGCCTCTACTCCCCCTATGACGTGCAGGCGAGCCATCCGGACATGCTCGAAGGAGGCTGGACTCAAGGCTCGATGATCGCCTCCCAGCTGGGCCGCTTCCGGCCGTTCCCCGAGCTGTCGGGCTACCGCACCCCGATCGAGAACCTCTACCAGTGCTCCTCGAGCCTCCACTCGGCGGCCGGTATCGGTCGCGGGAGCAGCTACATCGCCTACAAGGTCATCGCCGAAGACCACGGGCTGCCCCGCCCGTGGGAGCATGCTGGTCGCTCCTACTGAGAAACGCGGAGAGACCCGTGCGTGCCGTCGTCTGTCTGAAGCAGGTCATCGACCCTCTCACGCCGGCGAGCTCGCTCGTCGTCGATGAGGACGCAACGAAGATCCTGACCGCCACGAACAGCCCCCCGGTCGTCAACGGCTTCGACGAGCAGGCCCTCGAGGCGGCCCTCCGCCTGCGCGAGAAGATGGGGGACCTGGAGATCATCGCTCTTTCCCTCGGCGACGACTTCAACGTCGAGGTGATGAAGCGTGCGCTGGCTGTCGGCGCCGACGAGCTGGTCCTGGTCCAAGACGCAAGTCTCGACACCTGGGATTCCCGCTACGTGGGGGCGACCCTCGCCGCCGCCGTCAGGTATCTCGGTGGGGCGGATCTGGTCCTCTGCGGGCGCCAGGCATCGGATTGGGACAACGGTCTGGTCCCGCTGGTTCTCGCGGAGGAGCTCGACATGCCGTGCCTGACCCTCGCCAAGAAGCTGGAGATCGACGGCAGCCACGTGCGAGTCGAACGCGTCCTCGCCGACGGCACACAGCTGATGTCTGCCCCGCTCCCGGCGGTGGTGACGGTGACGAGCGAGTTCGGCGAGCTTCGCTATCCCACCCTCCCGGCCCGCCTGGCTGCCACCCGGCGCCGACCTCGCCAGCTGCGCCTCGCGGACATCGCCGCCCCGCAACGGCGCACGCCCCCGCTCGACATACGCGAGCTGACCATTCCCGTCACGAGTCGCAGGTGCCAGCTCGTCGAAGGTCCAGACGACATCGCGGCCGGGGCCCGTCTGGCCGAAGTCCTTCTCGAGTCGGGTCTGGTGCGCGTCGCAGGAGGTCGCTCCTGATGGCCGGGACCCTGATCGTCGCGGAGTCCGACGAGGGCCGTCTGCGCCCCGAGTTCTGGGAGCTCGTGACCGCCGGCCGCGCGCTGTCGGCAGCGGCGCCCGGCGGGCTGGCGGTCGCCCTGCTCGGCTCGAGCGCGGGTTCGGCGGCCGAGGATGCGTGCGGGGCCGGTGCCGCGGAGGTTCATCTGGTCGAGGACGAGAAGCTCGCCGAACCCTGGCCGGAAGCGCACGCGGAAGCCCTGGCCGAGCTCTGCTCCGAGTTGACACCCGAGGTCGTGATCTTGCCTCGGACGGTGTTGGGGAGCGAGGTCGCCGCCCGGCTCGCGATTCGACTTGCCTGCCCGTTGATCCAGGACGCGGTCGACATCGAGCTCGACGGCCGCGGCCTTCGCGCCCGTCGCCCCGTCTTCGGGGGCGCCGTGCTGGCCACGGTGTATGCCACCGCGCAGCCGTCGGTGGTGGTGCCGCGCCCGCACGTGTTCCCCGCGGCAGAGCCATCCGGGGGCGCTCCCTGCCCGCTCGTGCGGCACCGCCCGAGCTTCGCGGCCGAGCTCAGGACCCAATGCGGGCCCAGAACGCGATACGCCACGACGGGAGTGGACATCGAGCGTGCCAGCGTGATCATCGCCGGCGGAGCGGGACTCGGAGGCCCCGAACCCTTTGAACTGCTACGCGAGGTCGCAGATCTGCTGGGCGGCGCGGTCGCTGCATCCCGGCCCGCCTGCGACGCCGGCTGGGTCGACTCGGCGCTGCAGGTTGGCCTGACCGGGAAGACGGTCGCACCCGAGCTCTACATGGCGGTCGGCATCTCGGGGGCCATCCAGCACCTGATGGGCTGCTCGTCGTCGCAAGTGATCGTGGCGGTCAACACCGACCCGGCGGCCCCGATCCTAAACGTGGCCAACTACGGCGTGGTCGGTGACTGGCGGGAGGTAATCCCGGCCTTTCGTGACGCGCTGAGAGCACGGCAGCACCAACTCAGCGGTGTTCTATGACGAGACGGTCGAGCAGACTATGACCATGATCACGAAGTCGATAGCGCCCGGCTCTTCGGTCGTCGAAAGAATCGTCCAGGAGTTCGTTCGCCTGGTCGGCGAGGGAGCGGTCAAACCGGGGGACCGGATCCCGTCGGAAACCGAGCTGGCCGAGACGTGGAGGGTCGGCCGGTCCTCCCTGCGCGAAGCCTTCCGGATGTTCCAACTGCTCGGGGTGATCGAGGCCAAGCCGGGTCGGGGGACGGTTCTCAGCAACACGGCGCCGCTGTTCGCGATCATGGACTGGTCGCGCTTCAGCGACGCCGGATCGATCTCGGACATCGTCGAGGCCAGGCTCGCACTCGAACCCGCCATCGCTCGGCTTGCCGCGATGCGCGCCACCGAGTCGGATTTGCGCGCCATCGAGGAGACGATCGAGCGCGGCCGGCAGGCGATCGGCAAGCCCGATGCGAGCATCCAGGCGAGCCTCGACTTCCACGCAGCGGTCGCCCATGCCACCGGCAACCAGACCTTGGCGCTCACCACCCGCCTCCTCCGCAGCCTGTACTTCGAGTCGACCCGTCTCTCGAGACGAAACGCCGACAACTACCACAGCCTGCTCGCCAGCCATGAGGAGATCTACGCCGCCATCCGGGGTCGGGACCCCGAGCGTGCGGCCAGTATCACTGCGGACCACTTGCGCCAAGGGATCAGCTTCGTCTACGAAAGCTTCGCTGATGACACCTCAGGCTCGAACGAGACCAGCAGCTAAAGCAACGGATCATCATCCGATGATCGACTACGGGGAGGAGGGGCTATGACCCTTACAACGGGGGACCAATCGACAAACTACAGCGTGGTCCCGGGCTTCGAGTTCGACGAAAAACGCGACCTCGCTCAGGCACCCTACTGGTTCCTGGATGCCACCCATTCAGTTCCACCATGGACGCCCATGTTCGGCTGGTTCTGGACGCAGTTCTGCCGGCATGGAATGCAGTACGGCGCCGACGCGCTGAGCCTGCCGACCGTGAGGGGCTGGGACTGGCGCTTCAGGGAGGGAGGCGGGTACCTGACCGTGTACACCGTGACCGACCCGACGGAGATCAGTCTCCGGGAGGAGCGATTCCGCCAGTCCTTCCGGCCCTTCCTCGAGAGCTACGACGAGCAGTGGACGGGCTTCAAGAACGAGATGCTCGGTCACTACGCCCGTCTGAAACAGACCGACCCTGATCGGGCGTCGAACTTCGAGCTGCTGGCGCTGCTCGAGGACACGATCGCCGTGACGCGCCGCATGTGGGAGATCCACATGTACATGATGTACGGCGTTTACACCGTCTACCTGCTGTTCGAGGATCTCTGCAAGGACCTTCTCGGCATAGACGACACCTCGGCCGACTTCCACCGCCTCCTGCGCGGCTACGGGAACAAGGTCTTCGAGGTCGACCGCGCCCTCTGGCAGCTGGCCCGCGACGCCGCGGACGCCGATCTCGGGGCCTGCATCTCCATGGGCGACGCCCAGGCTGTCATCTCGGCTCTCGAAGAGAGTGAGGCCGGACGCGACTGGCTGGCCCGGTTCCGGGGGCTCCTCGAGGAGGACGGTTGGCGGCTGCAGCGCATGGCAGAGATCAACCTTCCGAGCTGGGTCGAGGATCCCACGACGCCGCTGCAGATCATCAGGCAGTTCCTCGGGAGCGGACCGGAGTTCGACCTCGATCGCAAGCGCGAAGAGCTCGCCGCCGAGCGGCGTGAGGCTCAGAAGGCTGTCCTGACCCGGATCCAGCCAGCAGATCGTGAGTGGTTCAGCGCCCTGATGAGCGTTGCCGAGCGTGCGGGGGCGTTCAGCGAAGAGCACAACCACTACCTCGACCTCTACACCCACGCCATGATCCGGCGGACGGTGCTCGGCATCGGGCGGCGGCTCGTCGCCGCGGGTACCATCGACGAGGCGGAGGACACCTTGTTCCTCATCCCCGATGAGCTGCGGAGGGTCACCGGCGCCCCCGAGTTCCACCGGCTGCAGGACCTCGTCAGGTCGCGGCGCGCCGAGTGGGAGTCATGGCAGCAGAAGGACAACCCGCCGCTGCTGGGCACCCTGAGCCTGGATGAGGCGGTCGGCCAGCTGGTCCTGTCCAAGGACCCGATCGCCCTGAAGGTCGTCGTGGGAGCGATGCCGAAGGTCGATCCCGAGGTCCACGCCGATCTCTACGGTGTCTGCGGGTCACCGGGCGTCGCCGAAGGCATCGCCCGGGTCATCCTGGACGAGAGCCGCCTGGACGAGGTGCAGCCGGGGGAGATCCTCGTGGCAGCCACCACCTCGCCGAGCTGGACTTCGGTGTTTGCCTTCATCAAGGGCGTCGTCGTCGACAGGGGCGCCAGCCTGTCCCACGCGGCTGTCGTGGGCCGGGAGTACGGAATCCCCGTGGTCATGAACGTCTTCGAAGGCACGAAGAAGCTCCAGACCGGTCAGCGGATACGGATCGACGGCACGAACGGCCATGTGTTCGTTATCGACCAGGCGTGACGAGCCGGGCATGTGGACCGCAGGCAGCATCGTGTGGCTGGACGACTGCGACGCGGCAACGGCCGGCATCGGTGGGAAGGCGGCGGGGCTCGGAGAGATGCTGTCACTCGGGCTCCGCGTACCTCCCGGCTTCGTGATCACCCAGGCCGCCTACGACTCCTTCGTCGCTGAGGCCGACCTCCAGCGTCCGCTGGCAGAGCTGGCAGCCGCCGGCACCGAGCCGCAGGCATGCCACGCCGCTGCGGCAGCGGTCCGGGAGCTGATCCAGTCCACCCCGGTACCGGAGCTCCTGGCGGCAGACATCCACAACGCCTACGACCTGCTCTGCCACACCTGCGGGAGAGACGGCCTCGGTGTCGCCGTCCGCTCCAGCGCGAGCACCGAGGACCTCCCCGGAGCCAGCTTCGCCGGCCAGCAGGACACCTACCTTGGTGTCAGGCGCGACGCCCTGCTCGATGCCGTCCGGCGGTGCTGGGCGAGCCTGTTCTCCGAGCGGGCGGTCGCCTATCGCTCCCAGATGGGCTACCCGCTCGTCGACGTGTCCACCGCGGTCGTCGTCCAGAAGCTCGTGTCGGCCCGCACCTCGGGAGTGATGTTCACGATCAATCCGGTGACCGGGAACCCCTTCGAAATAGTGATCGAGGCCAACTGGGGACTCGGCGAGACGGTCGTGTCGGGAACGGTCGTCCCGGACCGCTTCGTGGTAACCAAGATCGGGGGGTCCGTCAACCGGAAACTGGGCCTCAAGACGCAAGCGGCCACCATCGGTTCGGGCGGCGAGCTGATGATCGACCTGCCACCCGAACGGCAGTCGGTGCCCTGCCTCGAGGACGCCGAGATCGAAGAGCTCGCCCGGCTCGGTCGCCTCATGGAGGACCATTACGGCGAGCCGCGCGACGTGGAGTGGTCGGTGGACGCCGAGTTGCCGTTCCCCGAGTCGGTGCTTCTCTTGCAGATGAGGCCGGTTACCACGACGGGACTCCACCAGTGGCACCGGCAACCGGATCGGAGCTCCACGGACCACATCTTGGACATGATGATCAGCAAGCGGTTCCGGGGAACCGGGCCGCACGACGGCGACAACTCGTGAGCGCCCTGGAAGGGCGCGTCGCCATCGTCACCGGAGCGGGGCGCGGGCTCGGCCGCGAGTTCGCACTGGCGCTGGGACATGAAGGGGCGAGCGTCGTGGCGGTGGACATCGACGGGTCCACGGCCGAGCAGACCGCCGCCGCCGTGTCGTCTGCGGGGAGCCCGTCGCTGGCCGTACGCGCCGACGTCTCCGACCCGGCGAGCATGGACGGCATGGCCAAGGCGGTGGTCGACCGATTCGGCCGCATCGACGCACTGGTCAACAACGCCGGCCTCTACGAGACCCTGACGCGGCGTCCCTTCCACGAGATCGACCCGGACGAGTGGGACCGTGTCATGGCGGTCAACGTCAAGGGGCCGTGGCTCGCCACGCGTGCGGTCTTCCCCGCCATGCGCGCGCGGGGGGCGGGCAAGGTCGTCAACATCTCCTCGGGCACCTTCTTCAGCGGCTCGACGCTGTGGGCCCATTACGTCAGCTCGAAGGGGGCGGTCATCGGCCTCACGCGCGTCCTCGCTCGGGAGATGGGGGAGTTCGGGATCTGCGTCAACGCCATCGCACCCGGCTTCACCCTGACCGACGCGAGCCTTTCGCTCGTGCCGGAGGCGGCCACCTACGGCGTGGCACGCGGCGCGCTCACCCGCGCGGAGCTGCCCGCCGACGTCGCCGGCGCGGTCGTGTTCCTGGTCGGTCCGGGCAGCGATTTCATCACAGGCCAGTGCCTGGTCGTCGACGGAGGGAGGCAGCTGCATTGACATCGGCGATGATCATCGACGGTCGCCCGGTAGAGGCGATATCGGGGCGCACCCGCGCGGTGCGCAATCCAGCGTCCGGCGAGGCGGTCGGCGACGTCCCCTGGGGTGGTCCCGAGGACCTCGAGAGGGCCGTAGACGCGGCATCGCGGGCCTTTCCGAGCTGGTCGGGGTTGCCGGCTCGCGAGCGTGCCAGCATCCTGGTCGAGGCGTCTCGAGCGGTCGACTCTCGCGCCGAGGAGATAGCGGGGACGCTCACCGGCGAGCAGGGCAAGCCGCTGGCCGAGGCGCTCGGCGAGGTGACGCGCTTCGGGGAGCAGATGCGCTGGTACGCGGAGATGGCCGACAAGATCTACGGGACCCAGGTGCCCCTCGGCGATCCCTCGCTGCTGGGCCTGACCCTCCGCGAACCGCTCGGGGTCACCGGCGCCATCGCGCCCTGGAACCATCCTCTCACCCTGGCTCGCAACAAGCTGGGACCCGCGCTCGCCGCCGGAAACACGATGATTCTCAAGCCCGCCACGACCACGCCGCTTTCCACCCTTGCGGTCGTGGCGGCCATGCACGAAGGCGGGCTTCCTGCCGGCGTGCTCAACGTGGTGGTGGGGGAGGGACTGGGGTCGGAGGTGGTGCGCCACCCCCGGATCAAGAAGGTGGGCTTCACGGGGTCGACCGCGACCGGCCGTCAGGTGATGGCAGCCGCCGCCGGGACGCTGAAGAAGCTCGTCCTGGAACTGGGCGGAAGCGATCCGTGTATCGTCCTCGACGACGCTGACCTCGAGTCGGCGGCGGCGGTCATCACGGCGGGGCGCTTCTCCAACTGCGGCCAGACGTGCCGGGGCATCAAGCGCTTGTACGTACAAGAAGGCGTCTACGACGCCTTGGTCGATCGGCTGAGCAAGGCGGTCTCCGCCATAGAGGTCGGCGACGGAGCCCGGCCCGCTGTGCGCATGGGGCCGCTCCACACGGCCGGGCAGCGCGAGGAGGTGGAGGAGCAGATCTCCGACGCCCTCGACCGCGGCGCGACCCTGGTCTGTGGCGGTCACCGGCCGGAGGGGCACGACTTCGCAGCGGGCAACTTTCTTGCGCCGACACTCCTGGCGGATGTCGACGGCGACGCCCGCGTCCTGTCGGAGGAGGTGTTCGGCCCCTGCTTGCCGATCGTGAGGATTCACGACCTCGAAGAGGGGCTCAGCGAGGCCAACCGCTCCCGCTACGGCCTCGGGGCTTCGATCTGGACCGCCAGCATGGCGAGCGCCTGGCGGGCGGCGCGGGCTTTCGAAGCGGGGTTCGTGTGGGTCAACACCGCGCCGAGTGCCTATTACCAGCTTCCCTTCGGGGGGACGAAGGAGTCGGGCTTCGGGCGCGAGAACGGCATCGAAGGACTGCTCGATTACACCGATGTCAAGTCGGTCGTGTTCGGGGATCTGGGGTGATGAGAGCCGACATTGCGGTGGAGCACGGCCCCCGGGTGGCGGGGAGGGTGCCCTTCGCCACGGGAGTCGAGCGCAGAGTGGGCGAGTGGATCGCGCCCTACAGCCAGGCATCGCACCTGGTGCGTGCCCGGGACTGGCTGGTCCATCTCCGTCCGGATGCCACCCTGGAGATGCGCCTCGCGGCTCTGACCCACGATATCGAGAGGATGTTCGCCGGGGGACCGGTCATCGACAAGGCGACGTGCCGCTGGGACGACCCCGACTACCTGTACGCCCACGCATCCCGTTCGGCCGGCCTGGTCGCGAAGTGGCTGGCAGAGCAGGGCTCGCTTAAAGAGAGCATCCATGCGGAGGAGCTGCGGCGGCTCATCACGCTGCACGAGTTCGGCGGTCTCGACGGCGCCGACGAGGTCCAGGCGGCTGACTCGCTGTCCAATCTGGAGACCCTGCGGGGTGTCGTCCGCGGCTGGGTGACCTCGGGAGCGTGCAGCAAGGCCCAGGCCGAGGCCAAGCACACCTACATGGCTCGACGCATCCGCCTGCCGGAGGCCGCACGGCTCGCCGCGCCGCTGCTCGAAGCCGCTCTGTCCTCACTCAAATAGCGCAAACCCGCCGGGGTGGGCCACCCTGGATGAGTGGAGTACGGAACCGCGATCGCCGCCGCCCTCGCGGCGGCGGGCAGCTTCGCGCTGGCGGCCGTGCTGCAGCAGGAGGCGTCCGAGTCCGTCGGCGAGGACAAGTCGCTGTCGGTCGGGATCCTCCTCGCGCTGCTGAGGCGGCCCAAGTGGCTCGCAGGCGGAGGCTTCATGCTCGCCGGCTTCGGCCTCCAGGCGCTGGCCCTCTCCTACGGGCCCGTCGCCCTGGTCCAGCCGATCGTGGTCACCGAGCTTGCCTTCGCCATCCCCTTCGCCATCGTGCGCCGCCACCGCCGGGCCGGCGCGCGCGAGTGGGCGGGAGTCCTCTGCGTCATGAGCGGGATCGCCCTCTTCCTCCTCGCCGCCTCCCCGGGACGCGGCATCCAGGAGCCGCCCGGCACCGACTGGCTCCTGTCGCTCCTGCCCGTCGCCGTCGTCGCCTCCTCCGCCGTCGCCGTCGGCTCGCGGACGCGCGGGCCGACGCGGGCGATGTTCCTGGGGTCCGCTGCCGGGCTGTCCTTCGGTGTCCTGTCGGTGCTCACCAAGGCCCTGACGCACCTGCTGAGCACCGATGTCGCCAAGGCGTTCACCACCTGGCAGGTGTACGTCACGGTCGCCGTCGGCGTCGTGGCGCTGGTCGTGTCGCAGAGCGCCTACCAGGCGGGCCCGCTGGCCTACTCGATGCCGTTCGTGGGGGTGCTCGAGCCGTTCGTCGCCGTGATGATCGGCGACACCGTCCTCGGCGAGCAGGTGAGCACCTCGGCGGGTGTGCTCGCCCTCCAGGCGGTCGCCGCGGCGATCGCCTCCGGCGGGATCCTCCTCCTGTCCACCTCGGGCCTCGTTCTCAGCATCTACCAGGAGTCGCACCCCGTGAGGGTCACCCACCCCCAGGCGTGACGGCGGCCGCCTGCCGGCCGGCGGTGCCGTGGCGGCCGGCCGGAGGACCCGTCGGCTCCGGGTGGAGGACCCGTCAGCTCCGGCCGGCGCCCTCGAGGCAGGCCTGCAGGGCCCGGCGCGCCCACACCGCGGCCATGGCCCGCTTGTAGGCGGCCGACCCGAGCCGGTCGGCGACGGGGTCGCAACGCCGGCCGGCGGCGTCGGCGACCGCGCGGATGTCCTCCTCGGAGGGGGCGACGGACCCCTTGAGCTCGCCCGCTTCGGGGACCGTGAGCACTGTCGGGCCGACGCCGCCGAGGGCGAGCGAGACGTCGGTGACGATCCCGTCGGGCCCCCTCCGGCTGACCGCCGCCGCCGAGACCGTCGGCCAGTCGGCCGCGCTCGCCGGGGTGAAGCGCAGGTAGACCCCCCGGGCGGCCTCCGGGAGGGGTATGTCGACGCCGGTGATCAGCTCGTCCGGCGCGACCACGGTCTCCATGAGGCCGGTCGCCAGGCGCGCCACGTCGACCCGGCGGGTGCCGCCCGGACCGGCGATCTCCACCGTGGCGCCGCTCGCGGCCAGTGCCGGCGGCAGGTCCTGGCGGGGGTCGGCGTGGCCGAGGGCGCCTCCGACGGTCGCCACGGCACGGATCCGCGGGTTGCCGACGCTCCCGGCGGCGGTCGCGACGGCCGGCAGCCGGGAGCGCACCACGGGGTGGCGGGCCAGCTCCCGCACGGTGACGGTGGCGCCGATGCGGATGCGGTCGTCCTCGACGGCGACCTCGCGGAGGGAGGGGATGCGCCCGAGCCACACGAGGGTCGAGGGCTCGATGAGGGCCTGGCCGAGCAGCAGGCCGATCGACGTGCCGCCGGCGAGGACCACCGAGCTCTCCGCGCCGAGGGCCTCGAGGGCGTCGGGGACGCCGGCCGGAGCCACGAAGCGGGTGTCAGCCGGCAACGACCGACCCCAACGCCATGACGATGGACTGGTAGCCCGTGCAGCGGCACAGGTTGCCGATCAGGTACTCGCGGATCTCGGCCTCCGCCGCTCCCGCACCCAGCTCCGAGCGCGCCGCGGAAGCCATGACCACCTGCCCCGGGGTGCAGATCCCGCATTGCATGCCCTCGTGCTCCACGAAGGCGGCCACCACCGCGGGGTCGCGGCGGGCGAGCCCCTCCACCGTCCAGACCTGCCTGCCCTCCGCGCAGGGCGCCAGGAAGAGGCACGAGCTCACGGGGAGGTCGTCGACGAGCACGGTGCACAGCCCGCACACGCCGATCCGGCATCCCTCCTTCGTCCCGGTCAAGCCGAGGGAGCGCAGCACCTCGGTGAGGCTGGCCGTGGGGGAGGCGTCGAGCTCCTGGGGCTCCCCGTTGAGGGTGAAGCGCAGCCTCACGGGAGGCTCCCCGCGCCGGCCGCCGCCGCGGCCCGCTCCTGCAGCGCCGACCAGAGGTGCTCGGCGGTGACCGGCAGGGTGCGGATCCGGACACCGGTCGCATCGAACACGGCGTTGGCGATCGCCGCCGCCGTCGGCACGTTCGCCAGCTCCCCGACGGACTTGACGTTGGCCTCGCCGACGCCCCGCCCCCCGGTCACCAGGACCGTGCGCAGCGCCGGCACGTCCGCGGCGGAGGGGATGCGGAACTCCCCGAGGTTCGACGCCCACACCTGCCCCTCGTCCTCGAGCAGGTCTTCCATCGAGGCGAAACCGAAACCCATGACCGTCCCGCCGTCGATCTGCAGCTGGTGGGAGCGGGGCCGGACGATGTCGGCGACGTCGACCGCTGTCACCACCGCCAGGACCCGCAGCTCGCCGGTCTCGGGGTCCACCGCGACGCGGGCGACCTGCGCGCAGTAGGCGAGCGCCGGCGCCCCCGACCCGGCGGGCACCTCGACCGACACCGTGCCCTGGCCGCCCCCCTCCCGCCAGGCCTCCGCGAGGCGTGCGACCGCCGCCGACATGCCGACCGTCACCCGGCTGCCGCCGACCCCGGGGTCGCGCGGCAGGGAGCCGGTCGACACCTGGCGCACCACGACGGTGTCGGGCGCCACCCCGAGCGCGGAGGCGAGCTGCACCTGGACCACCGCGTGGTTGCCGGTCCCGGTCTCGGGTATGGGTACCGCCACCTCGAGGCGGCCGTCGGGCAGCCGCCCGAGCTGCAGGCTGGTCGACTGGGGCAGGGGAGTGGGCCGCGCGTACACGGCGACCCCCGTCCCCACCACCCCCGTCCCCACCGCCGCGAGACTGCCGTCGCCGGCGTCCGCGGCGGCGGCGAGCGCCGCGTCGAGGGTCTGGATCCCGCGGGCCTCGGGCCACCGGTGCCCGTAGGCGTCGGCGTCGCCGTCGTGCAAGAGGTTGCGCCGGCGCAGGTCGGCCGGCTCGAAGCCGCCGGCGGCAGCCAGTTCGTCCACGGCGCTCTCGACGGCGAACACCACCTGCGGGGCGCCCGGGGCGCGCATGTGCCCCTTCGGGAGCGTGTTGGTGTACGCCACCCGCGAGCGCAGCGAGAAGACCGGGAACCGGTAGCCGAGGGCGCACTCGAGGGCGCCGTGCAAGTTGACCGAGGGGATGGGCTTCGCCGCCGCGTAGGCCCCGCCGTCGAACACGGCGTCGACCTCGAGCCCCACGAAGCGCCCGGACCCGTCGCAGCCCAGCCTCACCGCGATCACCGACGGGTGCCGCGCGTCGGTGGCGGCGAGGTCCTCGGCCGAGCGCAGGAGCAGCCGGACCGGCCTGCCGGTGTGACGGGCGAGCGCGGCGCACAGCGACGCGTCGACCACGTCCCCCTTGCCGCCGAAGTCGCCGCCGAGGGGCACCGGCTCGATCTCGACGGCGCCGGCGTCGAGGCCGAGGCAGGCGACGATCTGGTCACGCAGGCGGTACGGGGACTTGGTCGTCCCCCACAGCCGCAGCCGGCGGCCGCCGGCGAGGGGGACCGCCACCCAGGCGTGCGGCTCGAGGTAACCGTGCTGGCCTGACGGCGTGCGGTACACCGCCGAGACCGCGTGGGCGGCGCGCCCGAGGGCCTCCGCCACGCCGGCGCGGTCCCCTTCGGCCACGACGGACTGGACGTTCGGGCCGGCGTCTTCGCCGGCGACCGCCCCCGGGTACTCCCACGGGGCGTCGTGCACCGTGCCCGGCCGGCCCTCGAGCGCCCGCTCGGCGCCGAGCACCGGGGGCAGCTCGTCGTAGTCCACCTCCACGAGGGCCGCGGCGGACTCCGCCTCCCGGCGGGTGCCGGCGAGCACCGCCGCCACCGGCTCGCCGCTGAAACGGACGACGTCGCGCGCCAGCAGGGGCATGTCCCTCACCCGTCGGCCGGCCAGGGCGTCGGGGAGGTCGCCGGCGGTGACCACCGCGGCGACGCCCGGCGCGGCGACCGCCTCTGCGGTCGAGACGCGCACGACGCGGGCGCGCGGGTGCGGGGAGCGGACCAGGACCACCTCGAGCAGGCCCTCGGGCGCCGGCAGGTCCGCCGCGTAGAGGGTCGCCCCCGACGCCTTGGCGGCGGCGTCGGGCCGGGGTGCCAGCCGGGCGTCGAGGGCGGGCTCGACGGTCATCGAACGCCGCTCAGGACCGTGCCGCCGCCGCGGGCGGCATCGCGCACGTGAGACCCTCCCGCGCGAGCTCCTCCTCGTAGAGGAGGCGGATCCGCGGGTCCTCGTCGGCGTAGTCGATCTGGCGGCCCCCCTCGCTCAAGCTCTTGTCCACCCCGAGGAAGTGGCGGTAGCGCTCCTCGGTGAAGGGGTAGCGCAGCCCCCCGTAGGCGACCGCCAGATACCGGGTGGGCTGCTCGGCGGTGTTGAAGTGCTGGTGGAACTGCTGGTCGGCGGGGGCGTAGACCACCCCGTGGCGCCAGTCGATCCGGGTGAAGTCCTCCTCGCCCTCGTACCAGAGGAGGCTGTAGCCGTGACCGGTGACGGTGAAGACGTGGAAGTCGGGCCGGTGGCGATGCCCCTTCTTGTAGGTGCCGACGGGCATCTCCGAGACGTGCGCGTGCATGGTCGAGTCGGCGAGCACGAACTTGAGGTTACGGCTCCCGGCGCCGCGGGCCGCCCACGACGGGAGCTCGAAGCCGGCCAGGTCCGCGACGAAGTTGGTCTCCCACATGTGGCGGCCGGGGGCGACGCCGACGAAGCGGCCCCCGCCGGCGAAGTCGCGGTCGTCCCCGAAGCGCTCGGGGAAGTCCCAGGTGTTGTCGAAGACGAACGCCTCCTGGTGGAAGGCGTTGAGCACCACCGGCAGGCTGGTCACCGACGCGAGCCGCACCGCTTCGCTGCCGCTCGTGTTGTAATGCCGGTACCGGCAGTTGAGCGGCAGGGCGAACAGGCTGCGCGGCCCCCACTCGAAGCTGTGCTGCCGGCCCCTGGCGTCCTCGACGACGGTGCTCCCGTGGCCCGCGAGGACGTAGACGACCTCCTCGTAGAGGTGCCGCTGGACGTCGGTCTCGGCGCCCGGCTCGAGCTCGACGACGACGATGTTGGTCCAGTCGCCGCGCCCCACCAGGTGGACCAGCGCGGCGCGCGCGCCGAGGCGGTCCCACTTCTCGGTCTCCACGCCGAGCAGGTCGACTGCGAAGGACTCCACGACGGGCAGACCCTGGCGGCGAACCCAGTCGGCGTAGGGCTGCACGAGAAGCTTGCCCTCCTTCGCCGCCGCGGCGATCGCCGCGTCGGGATCCCTCTCGACGCCGGCCTCTGTGCGGCGCTCCCCCGGAACTGTCATCGCTCGTGCAACTCCCTCCCGGTCGGTGGGCACGCAGGCGGAGCACGGCGGCTGCCGGCGGACCGCGGTAACCCCCCGAAGGTCCAGAAAGCCTTTCTACGATTCTGTCGAGGGGCGCGCCGGCTTGTCAAGCGCCGCCCGCCGGCCCGGCGGCGCGATTCGGGCTTCCCGCACACCGCGGAAAGGCGTACTGTTCGCGCGGTGAACCGCAAGGATGCCGCCTCGGTCGACGGACCGCGCCGCCCGCCGAACTACCCGATCGAGTCGGTCGACAACGCGCTGCGCCTCCTGGTGATGGTGGCGGAGCACCAGCACGTGAGGGTCTCGGAGGCCAGCGCCGAGCTCGGGACGGCGGTGTCGACGGCCCACCGCCTGCTGGCGATGCTCGCCCACCACGACTTCGTGGTCCAAGACCCCGAGAGCAAGGTGTACCGGGCCGGGCCGGTGCTTCTGCGCATCGGCTTGAAGGCGGTCAAGAACCTGGACATCCGCACGCTCATCCACCCCTTCGCCGAGGGCCTGCGCGACGAGGCCGGCGAGACGGTCCACGTCGCGGTCCTCCAGGGCGCCGAGATGCTGTTCGTCGACTGCGCGGAGAGCCCTCAGGCGCTGCGGGTTGTGTCGCGTGTGGGCACCAAGATGTGGGCCCACTGCACCTCTGTCGGCAAGGCGTGGCTGGCCTGCGAGAGCGACGACTTCCTGCGGGGCCTGTACCCGTCGCAGAAGCTGCCGGCTCTGACGGCCCGGTCGATCACGTCGCGCTCCGCCCTGCTCACCGAGCTGGCCGAGGTGCGCCGGCGGGGTTACGCCCACAACGAGGGCGAGAGCGAGGTCGGGGTGGGGTCGGTGAGCTCCGCCGTGCGCGACGACCAGGGACGGCCGGTCGCGTCCATCAGCGTGTCGCTGCCCCTGGTGCGCATGGCCGAGGACCGCTGGGACGGGCTGGCAGAGAGCGTGCAGCGGGTGTGCCGTTCGGTGGAGTCGCTCCTGCCCTGAGCCCCCTGGCGCCGACGCTGGGCCGCCAGCGCGGTCGCGCCGCGGCGCGGATCTTGACAGGCCGGCGAGGCGGCCGTAGCTTACAGAAAGACTTTCTGTGAGCCAGGACGGAGGGGGGACGACGCTGCCGATCGAGTTCAGGTGCCTGCGCCGGAGCCGCCGGCATGGCCGGCTTCGCGGGCCCGCCGTGCCGTCCGGGAAGCGGGGCCGGCGTGGCTGAGAGGACGCTGTGGGTCTCCGAGGCGTCCGTGACGTCGGTGCTCGACCTCGCAGAGGCGGTGGACGTGCTCGCCGAGGCCTTCCGCGCCGAGGGGGCCGGCGACGTGCTCCCCCTGGACAAGACGACGATGGGCTTCGCCGGGCACGCGACCCTCCACGCGCTCGGCGCGGCCTCCCCGCGGTTCGCGGCCGTCAAGGCGTGGGCGCACACCCCCGGCGGGGCCGACCCGGCCCTCCTCCTGTTCGACGCGGCGTCCGGATCGCTCGTCGCGGTGATCGAGGCCTTCGCGCTCGGCCAGATGCGAACCGCGGGCACGGCGGCGCTGGCGACCGACCGGCTCGCCCGCCGTAGCGCCGCCTCCCTGGCGGTGATCGGCACGGGAAAGCAGGCCCTCCCGCAGGTGGCGGCGGTCGCGGCGGTCCGGGACCTGCGCGAGGTCCGCGCCTGGAGCCCCAGCGAGGAGCGGCGGGAGGCGTTCGCCCGGCGCGTCGAGGAGCGGCTCGGCCTCGAATGCCGCGCCGCCGCCGGCCCTGCGGAGGCGGTCGCGGGGGCGGATGTCGTCACGCTGGTCACCCGGGCCACCGAGCCGGTCCTCACCGACGGCCTCGTGCGCCCAGGCGTGCACATCAACGCCGTCGGCGCGATCGACCTCGAGCGCACCGAGTTCGAGCCGGGCATCCTCGGCCGGGCCTCCCTGGTCGTCACCGACAGCATGAGCCAGGCGCGCAGCCTCTCCTCGGAGCTGCGCGCGTTCTACGACCCGTCGCCGCCCGGCTGGGGCGCCGTGCGCACCCTCGGCGAGGTGGTGCACGGAGAGATCCGCCGGGGCGACGACAGCGAGATCACCCTCTTCAAGGGGATGGGATCGGGCGTCGAGGACCTCGCCCTCGGCACCGCGGTCCTCGAGCGGGTGCAGGCGGCCGGCGGCGCGCCGGCGATCACGAGGACCGGGCGGGCCCAGCCCCGCCTGGCGGCAAGCACAGCGAGAAAGTGGGGTGGCGACACGCTATGACCGATCACGTGGCGGCAGGCCCGCGGGTTCCCGGCGGCGACGGGGAGCCCGGGGCGGCGGGGTCCCGTGCGGACCAGAAACTGCAGGCGCTCTTCGTCGACCAGGTCGGGGCGCGGGCCCCCCAGATCGAGGACGACATCTGGCCGCCGCTCCTCATCCCGGCGGCCCGGATCGCCGAGGAGGTGGACCGCCTCTCCAGTGTGGCGCAGCCCGCCGACGGCCGGCGTGCCTCGCTCATCGTGCATCCCTACGCCCAGGCGCCCGGCCTCGGCCTCGCCCCCGGCGTCCAGGTGCGCCTGGAGGTGCTGCTGGCGGGGGAGCGGACCCATCCCATCCGGCACAACTCCTCGCAGGTGTGCTTCTGCATCGAGGGGTCGGGCTTCTCGGTCGTCGGCTCCCAGAAGCTGCCGTTCCGCCGGTACGACGTGTGGCTGGTGCCCGGTCTCACCACCTACTTCCACGTCAACGACACGCCCGAGCGCCAGGTGCGCCTGACGTATTCGAATGCGGCGCTACTGGAGAAGCTCCGGGTGCACTTCGTGGACGAGCATCCCCCCGAGGAGTCGCCCGTGGCGGCCCCGGCCGGCGAGGACACGGAGAGGCCCCATCCCGTCGCCCACGTCTTTCCCCTGGGAGACGGCGGTCCGCTGCTCATGTCCTACGAGCGGCTCATCAACCCTCCGGTGGTGCCCCAGGAGCCGCTCCTCTGGCCGTGGGCGGAGGTGAAGGCGGAGCTCGACAAGCTCATGGCGCTCGGCCCGTCCTACCGCGGCCGGCGTCTCTACCTCCTGTACAACCCGGCGACCGGGCGGACCAACGGCACGACCAACAGCTTCTTCGCGACGATCACGATCCGGCCCCCGTCGATCGTCGACCGCCCCCACCGCCACGCCTCCGCCGCCATCAACTACTTCTTCGCCGGCAGCGGGTGGAGCCGGGTCGCCGGCCGGCGCTACGAGTGGTCCGCGGGCGACCTCATGCTGACGGCCCCGGGGTGGGCGATCCACCACCACGCGTCCAACGACGAGCCCGTCTACGAGCTGACGGTGCAGGACAGCCCCCTCCACCTCGCCATGGACTCGCTGATGTGGCAGGAGGACCTCAAGAACCCGCCGCGGCTTCTCGGTTCGCAGCGGGGCTTCGACACCAACCGGGCCTCGCTCGCATGACCGCCCTCGATCCCGCCGACAGCACGGCACTGGCGGGCTCCTACCCGCCCCTCGTCACCCCCTTCGCCGACGGCGAGGTGGACCTCGGCGCCTACGAGCGGCTGGTCGACCGGCAGGTCCGCGGCGGCTCGCAGGGCGTGGTGGTCACGGGCACCACCGGCGAGCCGAGCCTCTTGAGCGCCGAGGAGCGCGTGGCGCTGGTGCGGTCCGCCGTGGCCGCCGCCGGCGGGCGGATACCGGTGGTGGCGGCCACGGGGTGCGGCTCCTACGACGAGACGCTGGCGCTGTCCACCTCCGCGGTGGGGGCCGGCGCCGACGCGCTGCTCGTCGTCACCCCGTACTACCTGCGCCCCCCGCAGCGGGGACTGGTCGAGTACTTCTGCGCTCTTGCCGGCCGGCTCGACGTGCCGGTGCTCATCTACCACATACCGGGCCGCGCGGCCGTCAGCCTCGACGCCGCCAGCCTCGAGGAGATCGTCCGGCGGGCACCCAACGTCGTGGGCATGAAGCACGCGTCGGCGGACCTGGCGCCGGTCACCGAGGCGCTGCGCCGGATCGGGCCCGACTTCCGGGTGTTCGTCGGGCTGGAGGAGCTGAGCCTGCCGATGCTCGCCGTGGGGGCCCGGGGGCTGATGAACGCCGTGGGCAACCTCGTGCCCGACCGGGTCGCGGCGCTGTGGGCGGCCGTCGAGGAGCAGCGGCTCGCCGATGCCCGCAAGATCCACCACGAGCTGTGGGAGCTCAACCAGTCCGTGTTCTTCGACACGAACCCCATCCCGATCAAGTACATGATGCGCCGGATGGGCATCCTCGAGCGCAACGAGCACCGCCTCCCGATGGTCCCCGCCACCGCCGAGCTGGAAGGGCGGCTCGACGGCGTCCTGTCCCGAGCGGGGCTCCTCCGATGAGGGGGGCGCGCCGGTGACGGTCCGCCTGACCATGGCGATGAGCGGCTACGAGCACGTGCGGGACCTCGCGACCGGCGACGTGGGGGTGCAGGGCGTGGAGCTGACCACCCTGACCCTGCCCGTGGAGGAGATCTTCTACCGGTTCCTGCACCACCGCGAGTGGCACGTGTCGGAGCTGTCGCTGGCGAAGTACGTGGCGCTGCGGGCGGAGGGAGACGCCAGCCTCCAGGCGATACCCGTGTTCCCGTCCCGGGTGTGCCGGCACTCCTCGATCTTCGTTCGCCCCGGCGGCCCCTCCGCGCCCAAGGAGCTGGCGGGGGCGCGCATCGGCATTCCCGAGTGGGCCCAGACGGCCGCCGTCTACACGCGGGCGCTGCTCACCCACGAGTGGGGCATCCCCCTCGCCGACGTCCAGTGGTTCCAGGCCGGGGTCAACCAGCCGGGCAGGCGGGAGAAGGTCGACGTCGACCTCCCCGAGGGCGTGACGCTCACCCGCGTCACGGACCGCTCGCTCGACGAGATGCTGCACGCCGGGGACCTCGACGCCGTGTTCTCGGCCCACTCGCCGGCGAGCTTCGAGCGCGGCGACACCGGCATCGTCCGGCTCTTCGAGGACTACGAGCCGGTGGAGCGCGAATACGTCGAACGCACGGGGATCTTCCCCATCATGCACGTCGTCGCCCTCCGCGCCGACGTCCTGGCGTCCGAGCCGTGGATCGCCGGCAACCTCCTCACCGCCTTCGAGGAGGCCAAACGGCGCAGCCTCGCGCGGCTGGCCGAGATGACCGCCAGCCGGGTGCCGCTTCCCTGGGTGCCGGCGCGGGTGGCCGACATGCAGCGGCTGATCGGCCCCGACCCCTGGCCCTACGGCGTGGACGCCAACCGGGTGACCCTCGAAGCCTTCGCGCGCTTCGCCCACGAGCAGGGCGTCGCCCGGAGGCTGCTCACGCCCGACGAGCTCTTCGCCCCCCAGGTCCTCGGGCGGTACCGCGTATGACCCCCACCGCGGGCGAGCGCGTGGCGCCGGGCGTCGAGGACCGCCTGAGGACCGACCTCGCCGCCGCCACCCGGATGCTCGTGAGCGCCGGGATCCTGGGCTACAGCGGCCACCTGAGCGCCCGCACCGCCGACGGGGAGCACCTTTTGATCCAGGCCGTCGACGATGTCCGGGCGGAGCTGCTCCCCGAGCGGATCCTGCTCGTCAGCCTCGCCGGCGAGGTGGTGGCGGGGTCGGGCCGCCCGCCGTCGGAGCTGCCCATCCACGCCGAGATCTACCGGGCGCGCCGCGAGGTCGGCGCCGTCGCCCACTTCCACCACGACCCGACGACGGTGTTCTCCCTCGTCGAGGGGACGCCGCTCGTGCCCGTCAAGAACCACGCCAGCCGCTGGGCGGGCGGGATCCCCGTCCACCCGGACCCTTCGCACATCTCGACGCCGGAGCAGGGCCGGGAGCTGGTGGCGACCATGGGAGGCGCCCACGCCGCGCTGCTGCGAGCCCACGGTGAGGTGGTCGTGGCCGAGGACGTCCTGACCCTGTTCGCCGACGTCGTGCACTTCGTCGAGAACGCGACGGTGCTCGCGCAGGCGCTCCGGCTCGGGCCCGTGCGCGCCCTGTCGCCGGCGGAGGCCGAGCAGTTCGACGCCACGTTCCGGCGCGACCGCCACGCCCGCAAGCTGTGGTCCTACTACAGCGCGGTGGCCTCCGCCGCCGGGGTGCTCCCCGAGCCCTGGACGGGCGTGCAGGGGGGCGCCGGGAGCCGGTAGGGACCCTTCTTGACTCGCGCGACCCGGCGGTGCTGTAATGCAGAATCATTTTCTTATGGGGGTCCATGTAGGGAAACGGCCGTGACCTGACACCTGAACGGCAGACCTCACGAGGGACGCCGGCACCGGCGCGGGCAGGCCGGGAGGAACGGCCCGGCCAGCAGGGACACATCGGGAAGTGCAACCAAAGGGGAGGTACGTTGTTCACCAAGAAAATCGCTGTGCTCGCCGTGGCGGGGGCTTTGCTCGCCACTGCGTGCAGCTCGAGCACCAAAGCCGCCGGCAGCAAGAGCTCGGGCGGCACGCCGTCCGCCACGCAGTCCACCGCCACGCATCTGGCCTTCAACGCGGACGGCACTCCCAACCTCAGCGGCCTCACGATCCGCATGGGCAACGCGGCGGGCAGCGCGCACACCGGTGACACGAACGTCTACGACCTCGTGCAGATGCTGAAGAACTGGGGTGCGAACGCCTCCCAGACCAACGCGTCGCAAAACGACACCGAGCTCGCCGTCGCGAGCGGCAGCCTCGATGCGACGGCGGGCCCGCTGCCGACCGAGGTGGACTCCGGGCTCGTGGTCTTCGGCCCCAACCAGGCCCGCCTCGACGACGTGGTCCTGGCGAAGAACAGCGTCACCCTGTCCAACCTGAAGGGCCAGAACATCGCCATCTGCTGCGACGCGTCCCCCGACGGTGTCCTGCTCACGGCCGTGCTGAAGAAGGCCGGGATCGGGACCTCCCAGGTCCACATCCTGCGCACGGGCGCCAGCAGCGCCTCCTTCCAGGCGCTGCTGTCGGGCAAGGTCGACGTCGCGTTCGTCCACTCCAACGCGGTGCCCAAGGCCGGCAGCGGTTACCACGTGCTGGGCACCGGGGCGTCGATCCTGCCCCAGTACGCCGACAGCTTCATGGCCGCCCAGGGGTCGTGGCTGAAGTCGCACCCGGCGGTCGCCGAGGCCATCGACCTCGCCTGGCTCGCGTCGGCGCACCTGTTCGACACCAACGAGAGCCAGTGGGTGACCAACGCCACGGCCTACACGAAGAACGCCGACACCGCCGCCCAGTACCAGAAGGCCTGGACGGAGCTGCAGGGCATCCAGGCGTGGCCGACCGACGGGTCCATCTTCACCGCCGCCGTGGTGACGTTCAACCTCAACATCGCCAAGCAGCAGGACGCCCTCAAGGGGCAGGGCAACCGGCCGGCGAGCCAGGAGATGGATCTCACCCCCTGGCAGAAGGCATGGGCCCAGTACAGCGCCCACACGAGCGCCTACTGACGTGAGGCCCGGGCCGGATCCGGCGCCGCCGGGTCCGGCCCCGGGCCGATGGCCGAGGGAGCCCATATCTGAGAGGTAGAAGGAAGCACGTGCAGACGGTCGACCACATTCCCCGCCCGAGCGGGGTTCCCCCCTGGATTCGGGCCCACCGGGACATCATCGCCAAGCTCGTAGCGGTTGCCGCCGCCCTGGCCCTGTGGCAGGCGTCGGACGCCTTCCTCAGACCGATCTTCATCTCGACGCCGAGCAAAGTCGTCTCGGCGCTGGTCACGCTGATCGGCAACGGCCAGCTGCCCGGCGCGTTCCTGCGGAGCCTGCTCGAGATGCTCGCAGGGCTCGTCATCGCGGGGATCGTCGGGATCGGGGTGGGTCTGCTCATGGGCCGGATCCGCCTCGTGGAGCGCGCCCTCGACCCCGTGGTGGCGTTCGGGAACGCCACCCCCTCCATCGCCCTCCTGCCGATCATGGAGGTCTGGTTCGGCATCGGGACCAACGCCCGGATCGCCTTCATCATGGTGATCTGCACCTGGCCCATCCTCGTGAACACCTACGCCGGCGTCCGGACGGTGCGCGGCAGGTACACCGACGTCGGGGTCGCCTTCGGCCTGCGGGGCTGGAAGCAGACGTGGAGGATCTACCTGCCGGGCACGGTCCCCTTCATCTTCGTCGGCATACGGATCGCCCTCGCCGTCGGGGCAGTCGGCATGATCCTCGGAGGACAGGAGATCGGCCAGTCGGGCCTCGGCGGGCTCACCGCCGACTTCGGCAGCTACAGCGAGACCGCCGACCTCGTGGCGACGATCGCCACGACGACCGCGTTGGCCATGTTCCTCTTCGCAGCGTTCCGCCGCCTGCAGTACTGGCGGTTCCCGTGGATCGCGGCGACATCAGCAGGGAGGCGTGAATCGAAGTGACCGACAGCACCCAGGTTGCCACGACGACCGGGAACGTCCCGGCTGGGATGTCGCCCGTGGCGTCTCTCCCCCAGATCCTCGAGTATCGGGGGATCTGCAAGACCTTTGCCGGCGAGCACCGGACGGTCCTCGCCCTCGACGGCGTCACGTTCTCGGTTCGCCGCGGCGAGTTCCTCAGCCTTGTCGGGCCGAGCGGCTGCGGCAAGACCACCCTCCTGCGGATCACCGACGGCCTGGAGACGGCCGACAGCGGGACGATCCTGCTCGACGGCAAGCCTCTCTCCGGGGTGTCGCGCGACATGGCCTACGTCTTCCAGGACATCAACCTCTTGCCGTGGCGCAGCGTCCTCAAGAACGTCGAGCTCGGTCTCGAAGCCCGCGGCGTCGCCAAGGCCGAGAGGCGGGAGCGGGCGACCGAGGTGCTCGAGATGGTCGGCCTCACCTCGGAGGCGCGCGTCCCCCCCTACACGCTCTCCGGCGGTATGCAGCAGCGGGTCGGTGTCGCGCGAGCCCTGGCCGTGCGCCCCAAGGTGCTCCTCATGGACGAGCCGTTCGGGCAGCTCGACAACTTCACCCGGGAGGCGCTGCAGGTCGAGATCGCCGACCTGTGGGCCCGGCTCGGGACCACGATCGTGTTCGTCACCCACGACGTCGACGAGGCGATCTTCCTCTCCGACCGCATCGGCCTGTTCCAGCCCAACCCCGGGCGCCTGACCGAGATCGTCGACGTCGACCTGCCCCGGCCGCGCACCGACTACGACGTGCGCGCGAACGCCCGGGCCATCGAGCTTCGCGCCTACATCATGGACCACCTCCGCTTCGGGCGGAAGACGCTGGCATGAGCGTCACGGTCATCTCCGAGCCGCCGCAGGCGGCGCCGCCCGCGCCCGCGATGCGCATCCGCAAGCCGGTGGAGGAGTGGCGGGTCACCGGGATCGTCGCCCCGCTGGTCGTCGTGGCGGTCCTTCTGGGCGGCTGGGAAGTGACGTCGCAGTTCGTGAGCCCGGTCCTGATCTCCTCGCCGCAGAAGGTGGCGGTCGAGCTCGTCGACCTGTTCCGCCAGGGGACCGCCACCGCGGCGCTGCGGATCTCGCTGAGGGAGCTGTACATCGGCATGGCGATCGGCATCGCCGCCGGCATCGTGCTCGGGGTGCTCGTCGGGCGGTACTCCCTCGTCGACAGTGTCTTCGCCCCGTTCATCAACGCCGCGAACGCCACGCCCCTCAACGTGCTGATCCCCCTCCTGATCGTCTGGGTGGGCATCTCGGCGAAGGCCCGCATCCTCTTCGTGGTGCTGATCAGCTTCTTCCCGGTCCTGCTCAACACCGCCGGCGGCCTGCGCAACGTCAGCCGCGGCTACGTCGAGGTGGGCCGGATGATGGGCCTCAGCGAGCGCCAGCTCCTCGTCAAGGTGATCCTTCCGGGCTCGGTCCCCTACATCTTCGCCGGCGTCCGCCTCGGCGTCGCCCTCGGGGTCATCGGCATGATCGTGGGCGAGATGGAGGTCTCCAACGTCGGGCTCGGCTACCTGCTCAACTTCTACGGGGAGGGCTTCGAGACGGGCAAGCTGATCGCCCTGGTCTTCGTCGCCTCCCTGATCGGCGTCGTCAACGTGATGATCGTCCGGGGCATCCAGCTACGGTGGTTCCGGTGGATCCACGCGGCGCGCTGAACCCCGAGCGGCCCCCGCGTCCTCACCCGTCCCTCGCCGGATCCCGGTCCGGCCGTAATCCCGTCCCGCCTGCCAGGAGGTGCTCATGACCGTCGCCGAACCGCACAAGACGTCCGCCACTTATGATCTTCGGGGGTGGTTGGAGCGGGTGGAGCAGGTTGGTGAGTTGCGGTTTGTGGAGGGGGCGTCGGCGGAGCGGGAGATTGGTGAGGCTGCGGATGTGTTGCAGCACAGGGAGGGGGCGCCGGCGGTTGTGTTTGGGGGGGTTCCGGGGTATGGGCGGGGTTTTCGGGTTTTGGTGAATGGTTTGGGGTCGGTGGATCGGATGGCGTTGGCGGTGGGGGCGCCGTTGGGGTTGTCGAAGTTGGGGTTGGCGGATTTTTGGCGGGAGCGGATTGTGGGGCGGGAGCCGGTGGCGTCGGTGGAGGTGGGGTGGGGTCCGGTGATGGAGAATGTGCGCAGGGGGGACGAGGTGGATATGACGGTGTTTCCGGCGCCGTTGTGGCATCCCCGCGATGGGGGGCGTTATTTGGGGACGGGTTCGTTCGATGTGACCCGGGATCCTGATGACGGGTGGGTGAATGTGGGGACCTACCGGGTGATGGTGCATGATGGGCGGCGTCTGGGGTATTACATTTCGCCGGGTAAGCATGGGCGGATTCACCGGCAGAAGTATTTCGATCGGGGGGAGCCGTGTCCGGTGGTGATGGTGTTCGGGTCGCATCCGTTGCTGTTTTTGGCGTCGTCGAATGAGATTCCTTTCGGGGTGAGCGAGTTCGACTGGGTGGGGGGGGTGTTGGGGGAGCCGGTGGAGGTGGTGCGGGGTCCGGTGACGGGTTTGCCGATCCCGGCGAACGCGGAGATCGCGGTCGAGGGGTTCGCGTCGGCGGAGGAGATGCTGCCGGAGGGGCCGTTCGGGGAGTGGACGGGGTATTACGCGTCGGGGGAGCGGGCGGAGCCGGTGTTGCGGGTGGAGGCGTTGTATTACCGCGATGACCCGATTGTGGTGGGTTGCCCGCCGGGGCGGCCGCCTGATGAGCTGGCGCGCTATCGGGCGCCGTTGCGGTCGGCGCTTTTGTTCGAGGAGTTGGCCAAGGCGGGGATCCCCGATGTGGTGGGGGTGTGGCAGCACGAGGCGGGGGGGAGCCGGATGTTCACGGTGGTGTCGATCCGTCAGCGCTATCCGGGTCATGCCCGCCAGGTGTTGCATGTGGCGTCGCAGTGCCATACGGGGGCGTATGCGGGCAAGTATGTGGTGGTGGTGGACGAGGATGTCGACCCGTCGGATCTGGAGGAGGTGGTGTGGGCGGTGTGCACCCGTTCGGATCCTGTGGAGTCGATCGATTTCGTGCGCCGGGCGTGGAGCACGCCGCTGGATCCGCGTTTGACGCCCGAGCGGCGCGCGGCGGGGGATTTCACCAGCTCGCGGGCGTTGATCGACGCGACGCGCCCCTGGGAGTGGCGCGACCAGTTCCCCCCGGTCAACGTGCTGCCCCTCGCCGAGCGCCGCCAGGCCCTCGAGCGCTGGTCCTACCTGCTCGACTGACCGGCCCGGCCG
>JAJYLA010000103.1 GCA_021788115.1 Actinomycetes bacterium
TCGTCGTCGAGGGCGCCGTCGTCGTCGTCGTCGAGGGCGCCGTCGTCGTCGTCGTCGAGGGCGCCGTCGTCGTCGTCGAGGGCGCCGTCGTCGTCGTCGATGGGGCCGTCGTCGTGGTCGTCGTCGTGGTCGCGATCTGGATCTGCCGGTCCCGCCTGCCGATGGACGCTCCGTCGACTGCGACGAGCTCCATGTGGTAGGGACTTCCCGAAATCGAGCTTGCGGCGTTGCCGGAGCCCCAGTCGGTGCTCGAGGCGATGTGTCCACCCCACGCGATCACCACGTCCCCGCCCGAGCCTGCGACGGTGAAGGCGACCTCGACGGTCGTGTCACAGCCGCCACTTCCGGGACCCGTGGCCGCGTTCTGGCTCGTGTAGCTGGCTGTGGGCCCGGACGAGACCGGGCCGAAGAACGCGAACTCCCCCTGCTGCTGCGACGGAAGGGTCGTCGGAACGGTCGCCCCGCAGGCGGCAGTGTCCTTGAGATCGGCGGTCGGAATCGCAGCGGTGGCTGCTGGCGCGCCAGGCTTGCAACCCGAGATCACGTCGGAGCAGGGGTCGGCTGCCGCCTCGGTGGCATTGAAAGACCCCAGGTAGTCGAACGCGTGCTTCCCCCCGGTCACCACGTCATAGCTGATCAGCAGGGTATGTGGACCGGGGGCGAGGCCTTTGAGGATCGCGCGGCACGGGACGAAGTCGCCTTCCGCCCAGTGGGAGTTCTGGGGGTTGAGGTCGCCGGTTACCCAGCCCTGGTTGCCGGACCCTCCTTGGCACAACACAGGGGTGCCGGCCGCCCCGTTCGCGCACTGCTCGAGCTGATAGGTGCTCTGCTGGGCGGCCGAGGGGGTGGCGCTCAGGGTCGGCAGGACGACACCCACCATCACAGCGACGACGCCGGCCGCACTCAACAAGCGTCGGGGCAATCGGATTTTCCTCATCGCTGCGGCCCCTGTCCAGGACGGGCGCCATGCCCCGACTCCGACGCTGGAGCCCGGGGCGCCCGGTGTTCGAACTCACGGTACGGGGCGCCACTCTCTGTGCTCAAAGAACACCGCCACAACGCTGCATGGTGCTGTCCCAACCACGTACAGCGGTTGCCTTATGGGCACTTTACGTAGTTCCGGAGAGGCGGCCCCCGCCCTGTTCAGCGCCTTTCAGCAACTGTGAGCTACTCGCGCGGGACGAACACCGCGACCGGGGTCAGACGGGCGAAGCAGGCTCCGTCTTCTCCGATTTCCTGGTCGCGCCCTTGAGGGAACCGGTTCCCGGCCGGAACCGGCCCCGGAGGATCCGCAGCGGTCGGCTCGTCCCGGCGCGATCCCCTCGGGCAAAATGCCGGGGTGAGATCGCGCGGGCAGCGCCGGCCGCCGTTCGTCCCGGGGGTGCGACGGCCACCCCTCCCGCCCGCGGGTCGCCGAGCGGCCCGCCCCGGACGCGCCTCGCTCGACCCGCCGGAGGTCCGCGGGCGGCCCGGCGCGCCGGCGCCCGGGCGCCAACCGCCCGCAGGGGGGTTCCTCGGGTCCCCGAGGGTCCACGCGCGGCGGCTCCCGCACTCGGTGTACGTGCGGCGCCGGATCGTCGTCGCCGGCGGGTTCGTCGCCATCGTCGCCGTGCTCGCCGTGCTGATCGGTGGGGGCCTGTCGTCGCGGGGCGCCTCGCCGGGCAGGGCGGCGACCGGGCCGAAGGCCGGGAAGACAGCCAACACCGGCGCCGCGGCGGATACAGCCGGCCCCCGCCACCTGGTCACCGCCATGGCCGCATGGGAGCTTCCGAGGCCGCTGTCGCGTGCGGTGGCGGTCGCCGCCGGCGCCGGGACGGTCGACGTGCTCGGGGGGCTCAGCGAAACCGGCGACACCACAACCGCGAGGATCCTGCGGGTCGACACCGCAGCGGGGGCGAGCGAGCAGGTGGGCACCCTCCCCGTCCCCGTGCACGACGCCGCCGGGGCCTCGCTGAACGGCCGGGCGGTGGTCTTCGGCGGGGGTGCCGCGACGCTCACGGCGTCGGTGCAGGCCTACCCCGCCGGCGCCGGCGCAGGCGCACCCGGCACACCCACCACACCGGCCACACCCACCACACCGGCCACACCCACCACACCCGCCACTGCCGCTCCACCCGGCAGCGAGGCGTCGGTCGCCGGCCAGCTCCCCGCGCCGCGCGCCGACCTCGCGTCGGCTGTGACACCCGCCGGGGTGGTCTACCTCGCCGGCGGCTACGACGGCTCGGCGCTGTCCCCGGCGGTGCTGCGCACCACCGACGGGACGCACTTCGAGGTCGTGGGGAACCTGCCGGTGCCCGTGCGCTACCCGGCGATGGCCGCGGCGGACGGCAAGGTGTGGGTGATCGGCGGCGACACGAGCGCCGGGTCGACCGACAACGACACCACCGCCATCCAGGCGATCGACACCGCCAGCGGGACCGTCACCGTCGCCGGGCGCCTGCCGACGGCGCTCGCGCACGCCGCGGCGGCGGTCCTCGGCGGGAACGTCTACCTCTTCGGGGGCCGCCACGACAACCGCACGCTCGACACCGTCTACGAGCTCGACCCCGCCAGCGGTGCGGTCACCGAGGTCGCCACCCTGCCCGTGCCCGTCTCGGACACGGCGGCGGCGGCCGCCGGCCCGACGGTGTACCTCCTCGGCGGCGAGGGGCAGCTCGGCAGGCCGACCCGGTCCGTCGAGGTGGCCGCCCTGGTCCCCGACCGCGCGACCCCCGTGCTGAGCGCCGGCGGGGCCGGCGGGGCGACGGGCATCCCCGGCACCGTGAACGTTCCGTTCAGCGGGGATCTGCTGATCGCCGACCGGGGCAACGACCGCCTCCTCCTCGTCAACGCCGACAAACAGCTGCTCTGGTCCTTCCCCGGCCCCACCGCCCCGGCGCCCGCCGAGGGGTTCTACTTTCCCGACGACGCCTTCTTCGTGAAGCACGGCACGGCGATCATCACCAACCAGGAGGACCAGGACACCATCCTCGAGCTGGCGTACCCCTCGGGACAGGTCCTCGCCAGCTACGGCCACCCCAAGGTTCCCGGCAGCTCCCCGGGCTACCTCAGCCAGCCCGACGACGCCTACCTGCTGCGGGACGGAAGCGTGTCGGTGGCCGATGCCGGCAACTGCCGGATCCTTTTTCTGCATCCCGACTTCACCTACGCCTCGCAGATCGGCGGCTCGGGTTGCTACCACGACCCGCCCACCTCGCTCGCCTACCCGAACGGCGACACCCCCCTCGCCGACGGCAACGTGCTGGTCTCGGAGGTGAACGGCTCCTACGTCGACGAGGTGACGCCGGCGGGGCAGCCCGTGTGGAGCGTCAAGCTGCCGATCGCCTACCCCTCGGACCCGCAGCAGCTCGGGCCGGACCTCTACCTGGTGGCGGACTACAGCAAGCCCGGCGGCCTGTACGAGTTCACCCGCGAGGGTCGGATCGTGTGGAGCTACACGGTGTCCTCGGGGGAGGGGATGCTCGACCACCCGAGCCTGGCGGAGCGGCTGCCGGGCGGGTTCCTCTGCGTCAACGACGACTACCGCCACCGGGTTGTGATCATCGACCCGGCCACCGGCAGGATCGTGTGGCAGGAAGGCGACACCGGTCTCGCCGGCACGGCGCCGGGGCTGCTGAACACGCCCGACGGTTTCGACCTGCTGGCGCCGGACAAGACGACGCCGACGCACCCCTTTACGGGGTGAGGGGGGCTCAGCCGGCTTGCCCTCGTGGAAAAAAGACCCGAGCCGTGCGGCAGCGGGTCCCCCCACGGGGCAGCTCGGGGGCCGCGCCCCCGGCGACGTGGCCCGGTGTTGGCCTAACGTCGCACCATGACAGAACTGCGCGGCGCACGGGTCCTCCTCACCGGTGCCAGCGGCGGCCTTGGCCGTGCCATCGCCGTCGCCCTCGAGCAGCAGGGGGCCCGCCTGATCCTCACCGGACGGCGGGCCGAGGCCGTCGAAGCGCTGGCCGCCGAGGTGGGGGGCCGGGCGATCGTCGCCGACCTCGCCGTACGCGCCGACCTGGAGCGGCTGCTCGCGGAGGCCGGCGAGCTCGACGTGCTCGTCGCCAACGCCGGCGTGCCGGCGTCGGGCGACCTGGGCGACTGGACCCAGGAGCAGATCGACCGGGCGCTCGAGGTGAACCTCGCCAGCCCGATTGCCATGACCCGCGCCCTGCTGCCCCGGTTCCGGGAGCGCCGCTCGGGCCACTTCGTGTACATCTCCTCGCTGTCGGGCAAGGTGGGGACGAGGGGGGCGCCGCTGTACTCGGCGACCAAGTTCGGCCTGCGGGGCTTCGCCGCGGCCCTGCGCTCGGACCTCCACGGCAGCGGGCTGGGGTGCTCGGTGATCTCGCCGGGGTTCGTGCGCGACGCCGGGATGTTCGCCAAGACGGGGGCGCCCCTGCCGGTCGGCATCGGGACGGTCACCCCCGGGGCGGTGTCCGCCGCCGTCGTGCGGGCGATCCGCTCCGACAAGGCCGAGATCGACGTCGCCCCCCTGCCCCTCCGCCTCGGCGCCCTCCTCGGGGGGCTCCTGCCCGGGCCCTCCGCCGCCTTCCAGGCGATCATGGGCAACGGGTTCTCCCGTCAGGTGGTGGACGCCCAGCGCCACACGCGCTGATCGGCCGGGCCGCCCCCGCTGCTGCTAGCGGAGCCCCACGGCGGCGCCCACGGAGACGGTGCCGGGGCGGACCACCCGGGCCAGGACGCCGAACGTGCCCCCCGCCACCCGGGACAGGTGCCCCAGGATCTCGAGCTGGCGGTCGAGGCCGCCGGGCTGCGGGCGGGTGGTCATGACGCAGCGCCCGCAGGCCTTGACGATCTCCAGCTCGACGTCGCCGACCGTGCAGCGCCGCCCCGGCCAGGTGTCCTCGACGCGGTCGTCGCCGGGGGCGTCGACGAGCAGGGTGGGCCGGAACCGCCCGAGCCGCCAGTCGAGGTCGGGGCGCTGGGAAGCGACCGCCCGCAGGCCGGCGGTGGTCAGCAGGTGCACGGGGCTCGAGTCGACGAAACCGCCGGGGCGCCCCTGCCAGGTCTCGACCGGCGGGTCGTCGTCGGCGGGGTCGGCCTCGCCTTCGAAGGTGGGGACCGTCTCGCCGTCGGCTTCGACCAGCCGGAGCGGCCGCCCCAGCCAGCGGCTGAGCGCGGCGTCGGTGCCGGCGCCGGGGCCGCCGAGCGACTCGCCGGTCGGGAGCGTGATCGCCACCGGGTCGGCCGTCCGGGCGGCAGCCAGGAGGAGGCGGCCTTCCCGCTTCGCCGACAGCACGCGCCCCGACTCCTGGTCTTGGACACCAAAGCGCCGGTCCCCCGCCGCGCCGGTCGGTCCCAGCTCGACGCTGTGGAGGGACTCGCCCTGCATGGACTTGACCGGGTACCGCCATATTCCCGCGAGCCGCACCCCGCCGACGGTACAACCCCGGCGGCGCGCCCGGCGCACACGCCGGCGGCGACCCCGCCGGCGCCGGCTGCTAGGGCGGGCGGCGTCGCAGGCCCGTGCCAGACTGCCGCCATGAGGACCGGGTACGCCGACTCGCCGCTGCACACGGGGCGGGCCCCGCGGTGGCTGTTCGAGCGGATGGTCCTGCTCGCCCGCGAGATCAGCCTGGCCGTCGTCGCCGACCGCGGCCCCCATGAGCTCCTGCGGCGCCTGTCGGATCCCGTCTGGTTCCAGGCGTTCGGCTGCGCCCTCGGCTTCGACTGGCACTCGAGCGGCCTCACCACCACGGTGTGCGGGGCCCTCAAGGAGGCGCTCAAACCCGGCGACGCCGGGCTCGTCGTCGCCGGCGGGAAGGGCAGGGTCTCGCGCCGCACCCCGGAGGAGATCCGGCGGGCCTCTGAGCCGCTCGGCGTCGACGGCGAGGTGCTCGTCCAGGCGAGCAGGCTCTCGGCGAAGGTCGACTCCTCGGCGGTGCAGGACGGCTTCCAGCTGTACCACCACGTGTTCCTCTTCACCGCCGACGGCTCCTGGGCGGTCGTCCAGCAGGGCATGGACGACCGCACGGGCATGGCCCGCCGCTACCACTGGCTCACCCCGAGGCGCTTCGACAGCGACCCCCACGCCGCCGTGGCGGGGCGGCCGCCCGCCGGCAGCGGGGTGCTCAACCTCGTGGCCGCCGAGGGGGAGGCGAACCGCGTCACCTCGACGGCCCTCGCCCGCGAAGGCCCGGCCGTGGTGCTGCGGGAGCTGCAGACGATGCGGGAGCTGTCCCTGCCGCGCCACCACGAGGTGCGCCTCTCGGAGCTGGACCCCGGGCGCCTGGAGCGGGTCCTCCTGGCGGCCTACGAGGCCCAGCCGGAGGACTACACCGCCCTCCTCGCCGTGCCGGGGGTGGGGGCGAAGGGGCTGAGGGCGCTGTCGTTGGTGGCGGAGCTCACCTACGGGGAGCCGGCGTCGGTGCGCGACCCGGTGTCGTTCTCCTTCGCGCACGGCGGCAAGGACGGCCACCCCTTCCCCGTCGACCGCAGCACCTACGACTCGACGATCGAGTCGCTGCGCACCGCCGTGCGCGACGCGGCCGCCGGCCAGGCGGAGAAGGTCGGCGCCCTCAAGCGCCTGGCCCGCCTGTCCGCCGCCGGCGACGGTCGCCCGCTTTAGGAGCGGGACAGATCGAGGAGGGACTCGAGGGTTCCGTGGTCCTGCGTCGTCACCACCCCCCCGAAGGAGGTTGGGTATGCCGTAGTCGGCGAAGACGATGTTCGCCGACCCGGCGACCTCGATCGACGATCCGGTGCGCCTGGCGGTGACCGTCAGCGTCACCTTCCTCGTGGTGCCGTGCAAGGTGAGCGAGCCGGTCGCCCGCTCGCCGACGGCCGCCCCCGCGGCGGGGATCGAGCCGAGCCGGATCGGCGAGGTGAGCACGAAGGTGGCCGTCGGGTAGGCCGCGGTGTCCATGATGCGCCCGGCGAACTGCTGATCCCGCTGGCTGCGGCCGCTCCGGACCGCGGCCATGTCGGCCGTGAACCGGGCGGAGGTCACCGACGTGCCGGTGATCGTCAGGCTGCCCGTCACCGCCGAGGTGCGCCCCGCCGCCGTCGCGCCGCGGCGCCGGCGGACCCCGGGGACAGCGAGAACGCCGGCGGCGGCTTGCCCTCGACGAAGTGGACGTAGGCGGAGGGGCCGCCCACGACGGCTGCGGTCGCTGCGGCGAGCACGCCGATCAGCCACTTCTTCGGGTGACGGCTCCACCAGCCGGTTCCGCTCATCGCCTTGGTCTCGGCGGCGATCCTGAACGCAGCCTGTGAGCGGCCCCGGCCGGCCCGCACTGCGGGGGGCGCGCCCGGCCCGTCCCCTCCCCGCTCCCCTGCCTGTGCCCCTGCCGGCAGCTGAGCGCGTCAGATGGTGAACGGCAGGCTGGTCACCACCCGCCGGCCGAGGTCGGTGTCGCCGGCGAGCGACACGCCGCCGAGCGCCCCGCCGAGCACCGCCGAGGGCTCGACGCGCCCGCAGCCGACGCGGGCGAAGGCTGTCGACGACAGGGTCAGGGTGGCCGTCGCCGGCCCGTCGAGGGCGTCGACGACCCGCCCCCGCCCTCCCGCGACCGCGACGTGGAGGCGCCGGCGCACCGGGCCGGTCAGGTCGATCGTGACCGACGAGCCGTCGGGGGCGGCGGCCTTCTTGCCGACGAGGTAGCCGAGCGCCCGGACCATCTCGTCGAAGGACTGCTCGGCGGCGGGGCCCACCTCCCGGGGCGGCCGCCCGGCGGCATCGCGGACGTCCTGCTCGTGGACCCAGCAGTCGAACACCCGGATCTGCATGAACCGGCTGTAGGGCGCCTCGCCCACCGGTGTCCACGACGGCGCCACGAAGTCGCCCTCGCCCATCGCGGAGAGGGCCTGCTTGCGGGCGGTGGCCACCTCCGCCAGCCGCTCGAGCACGGCTTCGCGGGGCTCGCCGGCGAGGGCCACCACCCAGCGCTCGTTGAAGGCGCCGATGTCGTTGCGCACGTGGTCGGGCCGGCCGGCCTCCGCGTCGGGTTCGGGCCGGCCGAGCAGCATCGACTCGGTGCCGACCACGTGGGCGTAGTGGGCCGCGACCGGCCAGCCGGGGCAGGAGGTCGGGCGGCTCCACTCGTCGTCGCTGAGGCCGGCGCCAAGGGACAAGAGCGTGTCCCACACGTCGCCGAGCTGCTCGATCAGCGCCGCCGGCGAGCTGTCTGCGATCGTGCCGGCCATCTCAGGCGACCGGGTTCTGCACGGAGTGCCAGTCGCGGGCGTCGAAGGTGGGGGCGAAGCTGGTCTCGATGTGGTTCCAGTCGGCTGCCGTCTTCGGGCGGCGGAGCTCGTAGAGGTGCGGGAACTCGGCCCAGCCGGCCACGAGGTCCCACAGCCTGCCGGCCGCCTCGCCCGTCGGCGCCGGCGTGATCACCGGGCCGAACAGCGTGGCGGAGCCGTCGAGCACGAGCGTGGGCACCCCGTAGCCCCCGAGGTCGAGGACCCGCTGGTGGTCGGCGCGGACGTCGTCGTGGGTCGTCGGGTCTTCGACGGCCTCGTCCACCGCGGCGGGGTCGACGCCGATGGACCGGAGAACCTCGGCCATCCCCTCGGGGGTGTGCACCTTGCGACCCTCCTCGTGGAGTACCCGGCCGGCGGCGGCGTAGAAGCGCCCGACCAGGTCGTTGCCGCCCTCGCGCCGGCGCAGCAGGGCGGCGACGCGCAGCATCGACCACCCGTAGGACCAGGGCCGCTCCCACGGGTGCTTCTTGCCTTCCTCGCGGTTGACCTCCTCGAGGGAGAAGAAGCGCCACGTCACGTGGACGTCCCTTTGGGCGGTCACCTCGTTGACCCACTTGCTCGTCTGGTACGCCCAGGGGCACATGACGTCGAAGTGGAAGTCGACCTCGGTCATATCCGGCACCCTACGCGGCCCGCAGCCGGAGCGCCCCGCCGGGGGAAGGCGCCTACCTGCCGGTCCACTTCGGGGGCCGCTTCTCGATGAAGGCGGTGAGACCCTCGGAGAAGTCGGCGCTGCCCATCGCCGTCGCCATCCCTTCCTCGGACAGGTGCCAGCCGGTGTCCTCGTCCGCGGTCGCGGCGGCGAGGACCACCCGGCGCGACGTCCGCACCGAGACGGGGGCGTTGGCTTCGATGCGCCGGGCGAGCTCCTTCGCCTTGTCGAGGGCCTCCCCCGGCTGGCAGAGGTGGTTGACGTAGCCGAACTGGTGCGCCCGGGCGGCGTCGACGGGGTCGCCGGTGAGGATCAGCTCCATGGCGAGGTTGGCGGGGAGCTTGCGGGGCAGGCGGAAAAGAGCGCCTCCCGCGGCCACCAGCGAGCGCTTGACCTCCGGCACGCCGAAGGTGGCGTTGGTGGATGCCACCACCAGGTCGCACGCCAGGGTGATCTCGGTGCCGCCGGCGAGAGCCGGTCCGTCGACGGCGGCGATGATCGGCTTGGTCCTCTCCCGGCGGGTGATGCCCGCGAAGCCGCCGCGCTCGGTGTTGAGCGACGCGCCGCGCCCGGCGTTGATCTCCTTCAGGTCCGCGCCGGAGCAGAACACCGGGGGGACCCCGGTGAGGATCCCCAGCCACAGGGAGTCGTCGGCTTCGAGGCGGTCTATGGACTCCTCGATCCCGTTGGCGACCTCGGCGTTGACGGCGTTGCGGGCCTCCGGCCGGTTGATCGTGATGAGGGCGACGTGGCCCTCGGTCGTGTACTCGACGACGGCCATGGCCGTTACTTGGGCTGCAGCCGCGCGGCGGCGTCGATGCGGATGGTCTCGCCGTTCATGTAGCTGTTGGTGACCAGCTCCACGGCCAGGCTGGCGAACTCCTCCGGGCGCCCGAGCCGGTCGGGGAAGACGACGTCGCGCTTCAGCTTCGCCTTGAACTCTTCCGCCGCGGGGCCCGACCCGTAGATCGGGGTGTCGATGAGGCCGGGGGCGATGGTGTTGACCCGGATGCCGACGACGGCGAGGTCGCGCGCCAGGGGGAGGGTCATGCCGACGACGCCGCCCTTCGACGCGGAGTAGGCGGCCTGGCCGATCTGGCCGTCGAAGGCGGCCAGGGACGCGGTGTTGACGATGGCGCCCCGCTCCCCGTCGGCGAGCGGCTCCGTCTGGCCCATGGCCGTGGCGGCGAGGCGGGTGCAGTTGAAAGTGCCGATCAGGTTGATCGAGATGACCCGGGTGAAGGCGCCGAGGTCGTGCGCCGACCCGTAGGAGCCGTCGCGGCCGATGGTGCGGGTGGCCCAGCCGATGCCGGCGCAGTTGACCAGCGCGCGCAGCGGGCCGAGCTCCTTGGCGGCCTCGACGGCGGCGATCACCTCGTCGGCATCGGTGACGTCCGCGTGGGCGAACACGCCGCCGATCTCCTTGGCGAGCACCTCGCCGGCGGCATCGTTCATGTCGAGCACCACGACCCGTGCACCCCGCTCCGTGAGCAGGCGGGCGGTCGCCTCCCCGAGGCCCGACGCCCCTCCGGTGACGATCGCTGAGGATCCTCGTATGTCCATGCGGCGCAGGGTAGCCAACACACCGTCGGGGCCGCTAACCGGACACGAGCGCTCCGGCCCCGCACGCCGCCGGGTCGGACGGGCCCGGCACCGGCCGGCGACGCCGCAGGGCAGCGAGGGAGCCGAACCCGTTTTCGGGGTGCCGCCGGCCGCTCTTCTAGAGTCCCCGGGTGCTCCGCGGCCCGGCTCGCCTCGTGATCTTCGACTGCGACGGCGTGCTGGTCGACAGCGAACGGCTGGCGGTGCGGGTGGAGGCGGCGCTCGTGACGTCGCTGGGGTGGCCGCTCACCGAGCAGGACGTCCTGGAGCGCTTCGTCGGGCGCAGCGACGCGTACGTCCAGGGGGAGATCGAACGTGCCCTCGGCCGGCCCCTGCCGGAGTGGCCCGAGCTGTACCGCCGGCGCATGTACCGCGCCTTCCGGTCCGATCTGGCGGCGGTGCCGGGAATCGAGGCGGCGCTCGACGAGCTGACCGTGCCGTCGTGCGTGGCCTCGAGCGGGACGCACGACAAGATCCGCCTCACGCTCGGGCTGACCGGCCTGCTCGAGCGCTTCGAGGGGCGCATCTTCAGCGGCGCCGACGTCGAGCACCCCAAGCCGGCGCCCGACCTGTTCCTGTACGCGGCGGCGAAGCTGGGCGTGCCCCCCGCCGCCTGCGTGGTCGTGGAGGACAGCCGCTCGGGGGTGCAGGCGGCCCGGGCGGCGGGGATGCGGGTCCTCGGCTACGCCGGCGGCCTGACGCCGCGGGAGTGGCTGGCGGGCCCCGGCACCGTCGTGTTCGACGACATGGCGGAGCTCGAGGCGCTCATCGGGTCCTCCTGACCCCGCCGGCGCCGGCCAGGCCCGGGGCCCCGCCGGCCCGGGGCGCCCGCCGGCACGGGGCGCCCTGGCACGGGGCGCCCTGGCACGGGGCCCGGTCAGCCCGGGCGGTGGGTGAGCGCGTCGGACATCTCGGCGTCCT
>JAJYLA010000104.1 GCA_021788115.1 Actinomycetes bacterium
GCCGGCGCCTCGCGGACCGCCGGTGCCGACCGTCTCGCCGGCGCCCAGGGCCACGGCGGCCGCCACGCCGGCGAGCAGACCGCCTCCGCCGACCGGCACGACGATGACCTCCGCCTCGGGCGCCTCGGCCAGCAGCTCCAGCCCGAGGGTGCCCTGGCCGGCGATCACGTCGAGGTCGTCGAAGGGGGGCACGAGGCGCGCCCCGGTCTCCGCTGCGAAGGCGGCGGCCAGGGAGATGCAGTCGTCGACGTCGTCGCCTTCGAGCCGCACGACCGCCCCGTAGGAGCGGGTGGCGGCGACCTTCGGCAAGGCGGCCCCGCGGGGCATGAAGATGGTCGCCGTGCGCCCGGTGAGCGCCGCCGCGAGGGCGACCCCCTGGGCGTGGTTGCCGGCGGAGGCCGCCACGACGTCCACGCCGGCGGGCAGGCGCGAGATGTGGTTGTACGCGCCGCGGATCTTGAACGATCCCGTTCGCTGTAAGTGCTCCGGCTTGAGGATCACCTGCCGGCCGGCGACGGCGGAGAGGGAGGCGGCGCGGTCCACGGGGGTGGCCCGGATCACCCCGCGGACCCGCTCGGACGCGGCGACGATGCCGTCGAGTTCGATCACCGCGGCGCGGCTGCGGTGCGGGCGGCGGCGCGCGTGGCCGCGTCACGGACCGCCCGCCAATGGGCCAGCTGGGCGGCGGCGGCCGCCTCGTTGACCCGGTCGCTGCGTTTGGCGGCCCGCTCGTCGGCGCGCAGCCACTGCACGAAGATGGCCAGCGTGGTGATCAACCCGGTCGCCTCCCCGGCCACCCACATGAGCGCCCCGCCGCTGTGGAGGTCCGAGAGGGACAAGTTCGGAGCGATCGGCGTCGTCTGGCTTTGGAGCGCCATCCCGAGGATCGTGTGGAACGGCATGGAGAGCAGCATGTACAGCATCCGCATCCAGTGCGACATCCGCGTGGGCAGCGGGTCCACACCGATCGCAGGCCAGAAGAAGAGCGACCCGGTGACGATCAGGTGGAGATGGACCAACTCGTGGAACGTCTGGTTGCGCAAGCTGTAGGCGTAGAGGCTCGTGAAGTAGTACGCGAACAGCGACACGCCGAAAAGGCACCAGGTGACGATCGGGTTCGACAGAACCCTGCCGACCGGGCTGTGCAGCACCTTCAGGATGACCGTCTGCACCCGCCGCCCGCTGGCTTGCAGAGCGAGGGTCACCGGTGCGGAAAGGGCGAAGAAGATGGGCGCCAGCATTCCGATGAGGATGTGCTGGACCACGTGGTCGGTGAAGCTGACGTCGTCGAAGGCGTCGATCCCCGACAGCAGTCCGAGCACCAGGGCCAGTTCGGCGGCGCAGAAGGCGATCGTCCTGCCGACCGGCCAGGTCCGCCCCTTCGCGGCCAGGCGGCGCACCGACCACAGGTACCACCCGAGGGTGAGGGCGATCATCGCCGACGGAAGCGGGTCGAGGACGGCCTTGGTCAGCACGTCGATCGGCGTGATCACGACTCCCGGGGCCATGTCGACACGACGATACCGCCGCGCGAGCCGATATGGAGGGTCGGTTTGGGTTCCGGGCTGATCGTTGTGTAGAAAGGAGGGCACAGTGAGCGCGATAACGACAACCAGCGCCGGGTTGCGCCGCCCACCGACATTCAGGCCCGTCGACCCAGCCTCCTACCGTCCCGCCCCGATCCAGGTGGGCGTGATGGTGTGGCTGGCTTCGGAGCTGATGTTCTTCTCGGGGCTCTTCGCGGCGTTCTTCAGCCTTCGGTCGACGACGCATCCGTGGCCCCCCAAGGGCGACATCCTCGATGTCCCGCCCGTCCTGGTGGCGACCATCTTGCTGGTGCTGTCGTCGTTCACCATGCAGTACGGCGTCCACCGTGCCATCCGGGGATCCAAGTGGGGGTTCCTCGGGTGGCTGGCGATGACGTTCGTGCTCGGCAGCCTCTTCGAAGGCCTCCAGATCTCCGACTACCTGGGCCGGCCGTTCGCCATCAGCTCGAACGCCTACGGGTCGGCGTTCTACACGCTGACGGGGTTCCACTTCCTCCACGTGGCGGGCGGGCTGGTGGGCATGGTCTTGATCGCCGCGCGAGCGATCAAGACCCGGAAGTTCGGACACCGCACGATGCCGGCGATCGAGTTCCTCTCCTACTACTGGCACTTCGTCGACGTGGTGTGGATCGCCCTCTTCCTCGCCATCTTCGTCCTCAAGTGATCGCCGCCCTGCTGCGCCGCCGCCGTGTCCTGGCCGGTCCCCTCGCGGTCGTGGCGGTGGCCGTCGTCGTCGGCTCGGTGCTGTTCATGGCGGGTGGCGCCGCCCACGGGCAGACCGGCCAGAGCCTGCTCGTCAGCACCAACAGCAGCGACATCCTCGCCGGCCAGACGCTGTACGACACGCACTGCGAGTCCTGCCACGGCTACGAGGGGAAGGGCGGCGTGACGTCCGCGCCCGCCCTGGTGAGCGTCGGTGCCGCCGCCGCCGACTTCTACCTGACGACCGGCCGGATGCCCCTCAACAACCCGGCCAACCAGGCGCTCCGCCACCACCCGTACTTCGACCGGACCCAGATCCGCCAGCTGGACGCCTACATCGCGGCGCTGCCCGGGATCACCGGCGACGGCCCCCCCGGACCGGCGATCCCCACGGTGGCGCCGCTGTGCTCCAGCCCCTCCGGCTCAGGAGGCTCCGGCGGCAGCGGCAACCGATCGGGCTCGGGGTCGGGGTGCGTGACCCTGTCGGAAGGCGAGTCCGGGTTCGCCCTGAACTGCGCCGAGTGCCACCAGGCCGCGGGATCGGGCGGCATGCTGTCGAAGGGCAACGTGATCCCCACCCTGCGCAACGCCAACATCACCCAGGTCGCCGAAGCGATGCGCGTCGGGCCCAAGCCGATGCCCGTGTTCGGCCCGAAGGAGATCAGCAACAAAGAGATGTCTGCGATCGCCCACTACGTCGAGTATCTGCACCAGCCGGCGAGTCCCGGCGGCCTGCGCATATCCGGCTTCGGACCCATCGCCGAGGGGTTCGTGGGCATCGTGTTCGGCTTCGGCATCCTCCTCTTCGCCGTCCGCATGATCGGAACGAGAGGATGACGATCCTCGACGACCCGGGGCAGGGAGGCAGCCGTGAGCCGGGTGCCGGCGGCGGTGCCGAGCCGGGGGACCAGCCCACCGAAGGCCTCGCGTTCGATCCGCGCCACTTCGGCATCGCCCCCGACGAGCCCTGGCCCGACGACGTGCCCCGCGGCCAGGACGACAGCCACTGGCGCTTCGAGCACGACCCCGGGCGGGCCCGCATCGCCGAGCTGCGGATCGCGGCGTGCTGGATCGTCAGCCTGCTGGCGTCGATCGGGATCGCCGTCGTCTACGTCACCGGCGCCCAGAACCAGGCGTCGGGCATCCTGTGGGCCCTGGCCTTCCTGGGCATCGGTGTAGGGCTGATCCTCTGGGCGCGCGACCTGTTGCCCGGACACGACGTCATCGCCAGCCGGGGCAGGCACGACGCGTCGGACGAGGGCAACCGTTGGGCGGTGGCGGAGTCCTTTGCCCGCGGCCTCGAGCCCATCGCCCGGCGGCCCTTCCTCTTCAAGCTTCTGGGCGCCGTCGGCGGGGTGTTCGGCATCGCCGCCCTGTTCCCGCTCGCCTCGCTCGGCCCCCGCCCGGACAGGAACCTCTACCACACCAAGTGGGGCAGGGGCGTCCGGGCCGTGACCGAGGACGGCCGGCCCCTGCGGCCCTCGGACCTGCCGGTCAACGGGATCCTCACCGTTTTCCCCGAGGGCGGCATGGAGGACGCCCTCGCGCCGACCCTGCTCATCAACCTCGGCGACGCGCCCTTCGAGATCCCGCCCAGCCGGACCAACTGGAACATCGGCGGCATCGTCGCCTTCTCCAAGATCTGCACCCATGCCGGCTGCCCGGCCGGCCTGTACAACGTCCAGACCCACCAGCTCGTCTGCCCCTGCCACCAATCGACCTTCGACGTGCTGGAAGACTGCAAGCCGGTGTTCGGCCCGGCCCCACGCTCCCTCCCGCAGCTGCCGATCACCACCGACACCGAGGGGTACATCGTCGCCAGGAGCGACTACACGCAGCCCGTCGGCCCGGGGTTCTGGAACCGCGGATGAGCACCACCCAGGAGCGCGCCGACACGCAGAAGCGGTTCACCCTCGCCAAGAAGGGTTTCGACGAGGCCGACGACCGGTTCGCGTCGTCGCGGTGGTTCGTTTCCGTCCTCGACAAGATCTTCCCCGACCACTGGTCGTTCATGGTCGGTGAGATCGCCCTCGACTCGCTCATCCTGCTCATCCTGACCGGCGTCTACCTGACGTTCTTCTTCATCCCCAACTCGCGGGACGTCGTCTACGCGCCCACCGCCGGCCACGTGTACGCCCCGCTCGTCGGCCAGCACATGAGCGAGGCGTACCAGTCCGTCCTCAACATCTCCTTCAACGTCCGCTTCGGGCTGCTCATGCGCCAGGCGCACCACTGGGCGGCGCTGGTGTTCCTCGCGGCCGTGGTGTTCCACCTGTGCCGGATCTTCTTCACCGGCGCCTTCCGCAAGCCCCGCGAGACCAACTGGATCATCGGCCTCACCCTGTGGATGATCGTCATGCTCGAGGGGTTCACGGGCTACTCGCTGCCCGACGACCTGCTGTCGGGCACCGGCATCCGGGTCATCTACTCGGTCCTCGAAGGGATCCCCTTCGTCGGGACCTGGATCACCTACGACCTGTGGGGAGGGCGGTACCCGGGCACCACCTTCATCACCCGGCTGTTCATCGTCCACGAGTTCATCTTCCCGGCGCTCATCGTCGGCCTGCTGAGCGCCCACCTGATGATCCTGTGGCGGCAGAAGCACACCGACTTCCCCGGGCCCGGCAAGACCGAGACCAACATCCGCGGCAGCCGGGTGTGGCCCCAGTACGCCATGAAGGCCGGCGGCCTCGCGATGATCGTCTCGGGGGTCATCTTCGCCCTCGCCGGCCTCGTCCAGATCAACCCGGTGTGGATATACGGCCCCTACACCCCCTACACCGTGTCGACGGGCTCCACCCCGGACTGGTACGTGGCGTGGCTCGACGGGGCGGTGCGGCTGTGGCCGCACTGGGAGTTCCGCTCCTTCGGCCACGAGATCGCCAACCCCTTCTTCCCCGGCCTGCTCATCCCGGGGGTCGTCTTCACGCTCATGTACCTGTGGCCGGTCGTCGACCGGAAGATCTACAACGACCACGAGCGGCACAACCTTCTCGACCGACCCCGGGACAAGCCGTTCCGCACCGGTGTCGGCGTGGCGGCGATCGTCTTCTTCGCGGACCTGACCCTCGCCACCGGTGACGACATCCTCTCCAACAACCTCCACATCCCCTTCGAGAGGATCCTCGAGGTCCTGCAGTACGGGGTGGTGATCGGACCGGTCGCCGGGTTCCTCATCGCCTACAAGGCATGCAAGGCGCTGCAGCGCACCGACGCGCACCCCATCCGCCATCCCGTCGGCGGCATGATCGTCCGCGCCGCCGACGGCTCATACCACACCCTCGGCGAGGCCCATGCCCCCCACGCCGGCGAGGACGGCTACGTCGAGGTCGAGAAGGCGGAGGAGCACGCCGAGGAGCACGCCGAGGGGCGCTGACCGGGGCTTGCTACTCGGGTTCGGCCTCGACCTCGGCCACGAAGCCGATGACAGCGCCGACGAAGATGATCCCGCCGACGATCAGATACCACACGCCCCACACGGCGCCGACGGCACCGATGACCATGCCGAGTCCCATGCCCGCCGGCCAGATGGAAGCGGCAGGAAACCAGCCCACCTCCCCGGCGCCGTCCGCCTGGGTCGCGTCGAAGCGATCCTCGGGGCGGGGGATGCGCCGGCGCTTGATGTACTGGAGCACCAGGTAGCCGAACAGCATGAAGTACGCCGCAAAGCTGAAGACCAGGGCGGTGATCCCGGCCGCCTCCGTCGGGTGGCCGTGCGCGTACACCAGCGCCCAGTAGAGCAAGGCGGTTGCGCCGAGGAACACCGACGCCCCGAGGACCGTCCTCCACTCGACCTTCATCGGCGACCTCCTTCCATCAGCGGTGTCCGACCTCGGTCAGCTGGTCGGGATGGTTGGCGTCCCAGACGGGGCGCTCGGAGCGGATCGGGGGCAGGGATTCGAAGTTGTGGTCGGGCGGCGGTGACGAGCACGCCCACTCCAGGGTCTGGCCGTCCCACGGGTTGTCCCCGGCGATCTCGCCCTTCCGGTAGGAGCGGAAGATGTTCCACACGGTGATGAGCACGCCCATCGCCAGCACGTAGGCGCCGACGCTCGACAGCAGGTTGAGGAAGTTCCATCCCATGTGGGCGTTGTAGGTCTCGATCCGCCGGGGCATGCCGCGCAGGCCGAGCGGGTGCATCGGGAAGAACGTCAGGTTGAAGCCGATGTACATGATGGCGAAGCTCAGCTTCCCCCAGCCCTCGTGCAGCTTCCGGCCGGTGATCTTCGGGAACCAGTGGTAGATGGCCGCGAAGCCGGCGAAGGTCGAGCCGCCGAACATCACATAGTGGAAGTGGCCGACGACGAAGTACGTGTTGTGCAGTTGGAAGTCGAGGACCGGCTGGGCGAGCATTACGCCGGTGATCCCCCCGAAGAGGAACATCGTGAGGAAGCCGATGCTGTAGAGCATGGCCGTGTTGAGCGTGATCGTGCCCCGCCACATCGTGCCGATCCAGTTGAAGAACTTGATCCCGGTGGGAACGGCGATCAGCAGCGACAGCGCGGCGAAGAACGGCAGCAGGACCGCGCCGGTGGTGTACATGTGGTGCGCCCACACACCCATGGACAGTGCCCCGATCGAAAGCGTCGCGCCGATCATGCCCTTGTAGCCGAACACCGGCTTCTTCGAGTTCGTCGCGAGCACCTCGGTGACCACGCCGAAGTAGGGGAGGGCGAGGATGTACACCTCGGGGTGCCCGAAGAACCAGAACAGGTTCTGCCACAGGATCGGCTGGCCCCCGTGGGTCTGGTCGTAGAAGCGCCCGTTGAGATGGCGGTCGATCCACAAGAGCGCCATGGCGGCGGTGAGCACCGGGAAGGCCAGCAAGATCAGGAACATCGTCACCATCTGGTTCCACACGAAGATCGGCATGCGGAACATCACCATTCCGGGGGCGCGCAAGGTGAAGATCGTCGAGATGATGTTGACCGCGGTGAAGATGCCGGAGAATCCGGTCAGGGCTATGCCGACGATCCACAGGTCGGCGCCGGGGCCGGGGGAGTGGATCGCGCTGGTGAGGGGGGCGTACCCGAACCAGCCGAAGTTGGCGGCGCCGTTGTTGGTCAAAAAACCGGCGGACATGAGGATGAACCCGCCGAGATATATCCAGTAGGAGAGAGCGTTGAACCGGGGGAAGGCCATGTCGGGAGCCCCGATCATCAACGGCACGAAGTAGTTGCCGAGGCCGGCGAACCCGAACGGACCGAGGAACACGAACAACATGATCGTGCCGTGCATCGTGAAGAGCTGATTGAAGACGTTCTCCGTCACGAAGTTGTTGTTGGGCACGATCAGCTGCGTGCGGATGCCTTCGGCCAGCAGCCCCGCGAACAGGAAGCCGATGAACGCGGTGACCATGTAGTTGATCCCGATCTGCTTGTGATCGGTGCTCGTCAGGTATTTGACCAGGCCGTGGGGTCGCGGCCCGGGGACGATCTCGAACAGCTGGGGTTCGGCCGGCCGGTACTCCCTGCCGGGAGGTTCCTGGATCACGGTCATGACGAAACCGTCACCCCCGCGGTGGTAATCGAGTTCGCCGCTTGGTGGGCGTACCAGGCCTTGTACTGTTTGACCGGCATCACGTCCACGAGGAAGCGCATGTAGGCGTGGTACTGCCCGCAGATGTTGTTGCACTGCCCGTCGTAGATGCCGGGGTTCTTCACGTCGATGTCCGCGACGTTGTGGACGCCGGGGATGAGGTCACGCTGCCAGAGCCAGTCCCGCACGTAGAAGGTGTGCACCACGTCGTCGCTCTTCAGGGTGAACTGAACCGTCTCGCCGGCGGGCATGTACAAGACGGGCAGGTTCTTCATCGAGTTGATGTTCAGGGCGTTGGCGACGGTGCCGATCTCCTGGTGGCCGTTGGGGTACACGAAGCGCCACCCCCACTGGAAGCCCTCCACGGTGATCTTGACCGCCGGTGCTCTGGACACGCGGTCCACGTGGTTCTCGGCGTTGAACATGAAGCCGAAGATGACCGCCACGATGATGAGCGGGATGATCGTGTAGGCGGCCTCGATAGGTATGTGGTACTGGAACTGCGACGCCCTCCGCTCGGACCCGGGCTTCGCCCGGTAGCGCACCAGGCACCAGGCGATGCCCCCGAGCACGATAAGCCCGAGCGGCAGGGCGAAGTAGAAGGCGAGGTGCCACAGCAGGCGGACGTAGCTGTCCTGAGCGGTGACGCCATGGGGCGACCCGAACTGTGAAGCGAGCAGACGTGTCGGCGCGTGCATCTGTGGGGTCCACAATAAGACAGGTGCTGGCGGATCACCAACCCGGCCGGCGGTACGCGTGCGGGGGGCGGTGGAGGAGCCAGCTGCCGCGGTTGCCGCGGCCTCGTGCCAGCGGATATCCTGGTTGGTCGGCCGAGGGCTGGTTCGCGCCCGGCTGCCGTCTTTTTCCAGCACCTTCAGAGGAATCACCGTGCGCACCTTCTCCCCCAAGCCCACCGACGTCCACCGAGTCTGGTACGAGGTCGACGCGGACGGCGCCGTGCTCGGCCGTCTCGCCAGCGACGTCGCCCGGGTGCTGCGCGGCAAGCACAAGGCCATCTTCGCCCCCCACCTCGACACCGGCGACCACGTCATCGTGGTCAACGCCGCGAAGGTCGTGATGACCGCCGACAAGGCGGCCAAGAAGCTGCACTACCGCCACTCCGGCTACCCCGGCGGGCTGACGTCGCGCACCTACGCCGAACTTCTGGTCAAGGACCCCGAGGGCACGTTCCGCCGGGCGGTCCGGGGGATGCTCCCCAAGGGCCCCCTCGGCCGGGACATGCTGCGCAAGCTCAAGGTCTACGCCGGTCCGGCGCACCCGCACGCCGCCCAGACGCCCCAACCCCTTCCCATCGACCCCCGGACCCGCCGGGCCTCCTGAGGAGCACCACCTTCCGTGCCCAAGCCGCTGATCCAGGCCACCGGCCGCCGCAAGGCCGCTATCGCCCGTGTCCGTCTCCGCTCCGGAAGTGGCGTCGTGACGGTCAACCACCGGGCCCTCGACGACTACTTCCCCTCCGCGACTCACCGGATGATCATCACCGAGCCCCTGCGCCTGGCCGACAAGACCGAGGCCTACGACATCGACACCACCATGGACGGCGGTGGCGTGTCGGGGCAGGCCGGCGCCCTCCGCCTCGGTATCGCCCGGGCGCTGGCGGCGCTAGAGCCCGACCTCCGCGTGCCGCTCAAGCGCGCCGGCTTCCTCACCCGCGACGCCCGGGAGAAAGAGTCGAAGAAGTACGGCCTCAAGAAGGCCCGCAAGGCGCCGCAGTACTCCAAGCGCTGAGGCGCCCGTGTCGTTGCGCTTCGGCACCGACGGCGTCCGGGGGCTCGCCGGCTCGGAGCTGACAGCAGAGTTCGCCCTCGCCCTGGGGCGAGCGGCGGCGCGCGCCCTCGGCGGGGCGCCGGCGGGCGGGGCGCCGGCGGGCGGTGGCGGCACCTGCAGGGCCAAGCTGCTGGTCGGGAGGGACACAAGGCTGTCCGGTCCGCTTCTGCAGGCGGCCTTCTCAGCGGGCGTGGCGTCCGAAGGGGTCGATGTCGTCGACCTCGGCGTGCTGCCCACGCCGGGCGTCGCCGCTATCGCAGCCGAGGCCGCACTCCCCGCGGCGATCGTTTCGGCGTCCCACAACCCTTTCGCCGACAACGGGATCAAGCTCCTGGCGGCCGGTGGTCGGAAGCTCACCGTCGCCGAGGAGGAGGAAGTCGAGAGAATCCTCGAGGCCATGGTCGGCCCCGGCCCGGCATCGTCACCCGGAGTCAGCCGGGACCGGCTCGGCCGACTCACGGAGGACCCCCACGCCCGAGAGCGGTACTGCAACCGGGTCGTCGAAGCCCTGCAGGGCAGGCGGCTGGACGGCCTCCGGGTGGTCGTCGATTGCGCCAACGGCGCAGCCAGCACCACGGCGCCGGCGATCCTCTCGGCTGCCGGAGCCGAGGTGCTGGAGGTCCTGTCGGCCAGCCCCGACGGTCTCAACATCAATGCTGGCTGCGGCTCGACCGACCCCAGCGCGGTAGCGCGCGCCGTGGTCGCCCATGGTGCCGACGCCGGCCTGGCGCTCGACGGCGACGCCGACCGGGTGATCGCCGTGGACAGCACCGGCGCCGAGGTGGACGGCGATCGCCTGCTAGCCCTGTTCGCCGCCGACCTGCGTGGGCGCGGCTTCCTCGCCGGGGACACTGTCGTTGTGACGGTGATGTCGAACCTGGGCTTCCACAAGGCCATGACGCGTGCCGGGATCGCCGTGCACCAGACGCCCGTCGGCGACCGGCACGTCCTCGAGGCGCTCGACTCTCACGGGTGGTCCCTCGGGGGAGAGCAGTCGGGACACCTGATCTTCCGGGATCTTGCCGCCACCGGCGACGGCACGCTGACAGGCCTGCTGCTGCTCGATCTGATGGCACGGACCGGGCGCCCGCTCTTCGAACTCGCCGCCGGCGCCATGGTCCGCCTCCCCCAGGTCCTGCGCAACGTCGTCGTCGACGGGCGAGATGGGCTCACGGAGGCCGAGGGGGTGCGGGCGGCCGTGCGGGCCGTCGAAGAGGAGTTGGGCGGGGAGGGCCGTGTCCTGCTGCGGTCGAGCGGCACGGAGCCCGTGGTCCGGGTGATGGTGGAAGCGCCGACGGAGGAGGCGGCGGCCGGCGCCGCCGATCGGCTGGTCGCCGCGGTGACAGCGGCGCTGGAGGCCCGTGGCTCCAGCCGGCGCCCGTCACCGCCCGCGGCGCACTGAACGTCTCCTTTCTGGGTCCTCCACGTGCCATGCGGGATCCGCTTCTTGGCGTGTTTTCGCATTTTTGGAGTGGAATCCGGGCCTTCTTGACCGTCTCGTCACGCCAAGAAGGGGCGTTCACGCCAAGAATGAAGACGGGGAATACATGAAAGATATCGGTAGGCCCTTCTGCCGGCCACCGGTGGCGCGGGGAGAGCGGCAGGGCGGCAGGGCTGTCAATGTCGTTCTACGCGCGCTCAGGCGCCGGCGGTGTCGGGGCAGACCTTCCCGCCACCCACAACGCCGGCGGTGGACGTCGCGCCGGACCCGCCGGGGTGCGGGCTGCGTTCGACGGCGTCCACGCCGCCCGCGGCCGTCCCGCCGCCCGCGGCCGTCCCG
>JAJYLA010000105.1 GCA_021788115.1 Actinomycetes bacterium
CGCCGGCCGCCCTGCGCACCCTGCCCGACGCCGCCGGCGCCGGCGGGTCGTGGCTCGCCGAGGTCGGCGTGGGCGTCGTCCACTGCAGCCCGGAGGCGGCCGCCCGGATCGGGGAGCCCGCGCCGGCGACGGCCGCCGGGGTCGTCGGCCTGCACCGGGCGCTCAAGGAGCGCTTCGACCCGGCCGGCCGGCTCAACCCCGGCAGGTCGGTGCTGGGAGCCGGCGGCGGGGGCGCGCGGTGACGGCGCCGGCGCAGGCACGGGCGAGGGCGAAGGTGCTACCCGTCGACGCCGACGACCTGGCCGCGTGCGTGTCGTGCGGGCTGTGCCTGGCGCACTGCCCCACCTACAGGGTGACGGGGGAGGAGGCGCTGTCGCCGCGGGGGAGGATCGCGGCGATGCGCGCCGTCGAGGGCGGCGCCCCGGCGGACGGCGCCTTCGAGGAGATGATGCAGACCTGCGTGCAGTGCCGTGCGTGCGAGACCGCCTGCCCTTCGTCGGTGCCCTTCGGCCGGCTGATGGAAGGGGCCCGCCAGGTCCTCGCCCGGCGCTCGGTCTCCCGCTGGCAGCGCGGGGCGTACGCGCTCCTCGGCCACCACCGGGCGCTGCTGGCGCTGAGCGCCGCGGGCGGCGTCGCCCAGCGCGCCGGGGTCGTCCCGCCGGCGGTGTCGCGCCGCCTGTCCCTGCCGCGCCTGCCCGTCCGCCAGGCGCGCCTTCAGGCGACGGGCGACGACGTGTGGCTGTTCACCGGCTGCGTGATGGACGCCTGGCAGCGGCGGGTGCACGCCGCGGCGATCGCCGTTGTCGGGGCGTGCGGCGCCGGCGTCGCCCTGCCCGGCGCCTCCGCCGCGTGCTGCGGCGCCCTCCACGTGCACGCCGGCCTGCGCGACGAGGCGGCCGGCCTGGCCCGGCGGGTGATGTCCGCCTTTCCCGGCGCAGCGCCGATCCTCGTCGACTCGGCCGGCTGCGGGGCCGCCCTCAAGGACTACGGCCACCTGCTCGGCACGGCCGAGGCGGAGGCGTTCTCGGGACGCGTGCAGGACATCCACGAATGGATGGCGGCGCGCGCCGGGCTCCTGCCGGTCCCGCGGCCGGGATCCGGCCGGCCCCGCATCGCCGTGCAGGACCCCTGCCACCTCCGCCACGTGCAGCACGCCGACGCCGCCGTGCGCACGGTGCTCGCCCCCTACGGGGAGCTGGTCGAGCTGGCCGACGAGGGGCGCTGCTGCGGAGCCGGCGGTGCCTACAGCGCCTTGAAGCCGGAGCTGGCGGGGGCCATCCGCGCCCAGAAGGTGGCGGTGATCGACGCGGCCGGCGCGGATGTGGTGGCAAGCGCCAACCCGGGGTGCTCGTTGTGGCTGGCAGCGGCGGGGGTACCGGTCCGCCACCCCGTCGAGATCGTCGCCGCCGCCGCCGGGCTGCAAACCCGGTGATGGCCGGCGAGCTCCAGGAGATCCGCTCCCGGCTGGAAGCCATCGCGGAGGAGCTCGCGGACCTGGCGCTCGCGCGGCTCCGCGACTCGATCGACGCCGGCGGCTCCGGGCTTCCCGTCGACGAGCGGCGCCTCACCCGGGCGCGCCACACCGTCGAGCGGGCCGCGGCGATTCTCGCCGAGCCCGACGACGCCGGGTGAGCTCGCCCCCGGTGCCGCCGCCGCGGCGGGCCCGGCGCCCTATCCAGCGGGCGGCCGCGGGCAGGGGAGGCAGGTCGTTGGCCACCCGGTGGTCGATGAGGCGGGCGCGGCTGCGGACGAGGCGCAGGAAGGTGGTCAGCGCCAGCCCGCCGATGACGTTGCCGAGGATCGCCCAGCCGAGCCAACCCAGCCAGTCCAGGTACCCGAAGCCGGCGTGGCCGGTGGCGAGGGCCCCGAAGGCGAGAAGCGAGTCGAGGATCGAGTGGAACAGCCGCGCCCCGACGAGCAGGAAGCCCGTCGCGACCGACGCCATCAGCTTCGCCATCTCCGAGTCGGTGCCGTTGTGCATCCGGGTCATCATCGTGATCGCCGCGCCGGCGAGGATCGCACGGCTCAGGGACTCCGGGCCGATGGCGTGGTCCACGTAGAAGCTGCCGAGGGTCACCGCCGTCGCGTGCAGATCCGGGAAGGCAACGGCGATGATCACCATCATCACCCAGCCGCCGGCGAGGTTGCCGACCAGGGTCCAGCCCCACAGCTTGAGGAGGTGGCGCAGGCGGGCCTCGCCCGCGGCGACCACGGTGACGGGGACGAGGAAGCCCTCCGTGAACAGCTCGGAGTGGCCGAGGCGCAAGGCGATGAAGCCGAGCGAGAACGCCAGGCCGGCCAGGGCGCCGCTGCCGGTCTCGTGCTCCACGACCAGCAGCGCCAGCACCCCGAAGGCGACCTCTATCCCCGCGACGATCCCCGTGGACAGCATGTCCGGCCAGAGCCGCTCCAGCCGGGGTAGGCCCTCGCGCACGATCCGGTCGATGGAGCGCTCGATCACCTCCTCGCGGGGGTGGTCCGGGTACCTCGCCGTCGGCGGCCGGGCGTGGGAGTCGGGCTCGGTCACCGCCTGTTGGTACCCGGTTGTCCCGGCGGTCTCACTCCGCGCCGGTTGCCCCGGCCGGAGGTCGCACCACCTCCCCGACGTCGGGTGGCGGCGGGGCGCTCGGCAGGACGTTGAGGGCGTCGATGAGCTGACGCAGGCGGGCGTAGGACACCCGGTCGAAGCGCAGTGCGACCCGGGGCAGCTCCGGGAAGTCGTCGCTGCGGCGCTCCGCCGGCAGCGGGCCCTCGAGGAGGCGGATCGGCCCGTCGACGACGTCCGAGAAGCGCTCCGACAGGTCCGACACCTCCGCCGGGGTGGGGGCGGTCGTCAGGCGCAGCACCAGGGTGTCGCCCACCCAGCGCAGCGAGTGGTAGTTGCGGTAGAAGCCGAGGATCTCCGCGGCGGCGTCGCCGACCCCGTCCACGACGCGGTACAGGACGCTGTCGCCCGGGTTGATGAACGCGCGGGACGCCACCTCCTCGGTGACGAAACGCTCCCAGCCCTGCCAGTAGGTGCCGCCCGGCACGTCGAGGAGAACCACGGGCGCCGGCTCTGCCTTGCCCGTCTGGATGAGCGTGAGCAGCTCGAACGCCTCGTCAAGGGTGCCGAACCCGCCCGGCAGCACCGCGTAGGCGAAGGACTCCTTCACCAGCAGAACCTTGCGCGTGAAGAAGTACTTCATCGACACGAGCTTGGGGTCGTGGGCGATGAACTGGTTGGCCTCCTGCTCGAAGGGAAGCCGGATGTTGATCCCGAACGCGTGGTCGGCGCCGGCGCCTTCGAGGCCGGCGGCCATGATCCCCGGGCCGGCCCCGGTCACCGTGGACCATCCGTGGGCGGCGAGCAGGGCGGCCAGATCCCGCGCCTGGACGTACAGCGGGTCGCTCGGCAGCGTGCGGGCCGAGCCGAACATGGTGATCTTGCGGACGTGGCGGTAGGGGGCGAACACCTCGAAGCCCTCGGACATCTCCTTGAGGGTGGCGTTGGTGATCTTGAGGTCCAGGCGGTCGGTGCGCCGGGCCGCGAGGCGGGCCACGGTCTCGAGGATCTCGACGAACTGGTCGCGGTTGGCCGCCACGTCGAGGCTGTCGAGGAGCGAGTCGATCAGCGAGCCGGTGTCGTGGTGAAGATCGCTCATGTCAGGCGCGGGGCGGCGTCGCGATCGACCAGCCACACCACCCGCTCGGCGCGGACCCGCGCGGCGGGGAGGTCGGCACCGTCGGCGACGGCCTGCAGCGCGGGCCGCTTGGACGCGCCGGCGACGGTGAAGATCACGAGCCTCGAGCGGGCGATCCCCGAGAAGGTGAGGGTGAGGCGCGGGTGCGGGTTGCGCCCCGAGGGATCGACGTTGCGGGCCACGAGCTGGCCCGGGTCGGCGTCGAGAGCGGGAGAGCCGGGGAAGAGCGACGCCGTGTGGCCCTCCGGGCCCATCCCCAGGTGGATCACGTCGAGCTTGCCGATCTCTCCCAGGCGCAGCTGGTAGGCGTCGGGGCCGTCCTCGCAGTTCATCGGGTACACGGCATTGGCGGCGCCCACCTTCTCGAGGAGGGATTGGCGGCCGAGAAGCTGGTTGGAGTCCGGGTGGTCGGGCGGCACGCAGCGCTCGTCGCCCCAGTAGACGTTGACCGCCAGCCAGTCGACGGCGTCCGCGCCCGCGTCGGCGAGCCGCTCGTAGCAGGGCCGTGCCGTGCCCCCGCCCGACAGGGCGAGGCTGAAGAGGTCGTCGGGGCGCCGCTTGTAGGCGTCGATCACGTGGTCGGCAAACGCGCCGGGTAGATCGTCGACGACGATCAGCTCTCCGTTCACCCCGAGCACACTAGGCGCCTTCGGGCCGCCGCCCCCGCCGGTACCGCCTCTCCGCGCCTACACGAGCAGGGTCGTGGCGGTCGAAAGCGCCCGCTCCCACACGACGTCGGGCCCGAGGCGGGTGAGGGCGTCGGCGAGGGCGGAGGTGAGGGGATCGGCGGCGAGGGGGTAGCCGTGGGCGCGGCCGGTCTGGCCGCCGACGACCGCCTGGGCGGCGACGGTGCGGTGGGCGTCCCCGCGCACGACCTCGAAGCTCGCCTCCACGCCCTCCCGCCGGCAGGAGACGACGATCTCGACGTGGCGCGCGTCGAGGAGGGTCACCTGGCGGGGCCGCAGATCCAGTTGGGCGGCGAGCCACCCGCCGAGCAGCTGGCGTGGCCCGATCTTGCCTTTCACCTCGACGGACTCGACAGCGCCGAGCCACGGACGGTACTCGGGCGGGTCGAACAGGGCGGCGAGAAGCCTCCGCCAGGGGCGCAGCCGGATCCACGACAAGTCGACCACCGCCCGCCGGCGGGCCAGCTCCAGCAGGCCGCGCAGCTGGCCTTCGGCGTCGCGGCTGTCGAGGAGCACCGAGTTCGCCACCGACAGCAGCGGGTCGGCGGCGTCGGGTACGGCACCCACGTACCAGACTGCGACGGGAAGGTCGGCGAGGGTGAACGGCTCCACGATCGAGTCGAGGTGCTTGGCCGCCTGGCCGCCGACGTTGAGGTGCACCTCTTCGAAGTTGATCGGGTGCGTCTCGGTGTTCGCCGAGTGCAGCGCGACGTGCGCGTCGAGCGCCGCCACTCCGTCGGGGTCGGGGCGGAGGAGGAGGATCCGGGCGGGATGGTTGCCCCCGAGCGAGCGCAGCGTGGCGGTGGCCGTCTCCGTCTGCTCGTCGGTGCCGACCACGGCGACCATCGTCATGACGGCGGTGCGCGCGGAGGTGTGCTCCCGGGCGCGCTGGCGCAGCACCCCGAGGGCATCCAGCACGTCCGAGAGGTGGACGCCCTGGCCGTCCCAGCTGTCGACCTCTACGGTGCCCGCCACTGGCGACCGTCCCTCTGGATCAGCTGGTCGGCCTGGCGGGGCCCCCACGAGCCGGCGGCGTAGCCGGCGAGCGGCACCGGGCGGTCCTGCCAGGCGTGCAGGATCGGCTCGCAGATCTGCCAGGCCAGGTCCACCTCGTCGCTGCGGATGAACAGCGTCGGGTCGCCGACCATGGCGTCGAGGAGAAGGCGCTCGTAGGCCTCTGGGGCCTCCTCGAGGAACGACGAGCCGTAGGACATGTCCATCAGCACGTCGCGGACCTGGAACGCCTGGCCGGGGACCTTGGCCCCGAACCGGAGCGACACCCCCTCGTCGGGCTGGATGCGCAGCACCAGGGCGTTGGGCCGAAGCTCCTGGCTCTCTGCGACGGCGAAGACGAGATGGGGGACCCTCTGGAACTGCAGGGCCACCTCGGTCAGGCGCTTGGGGAGCCTCTTGCCGGTGCGGACGTAGATGGGCACCCCGGCCCAGCGCCAGTTGTCCACGCTGAGCTTCGCCGCCACGTAGGTCTCGGTGTTGCTGCGGGGGTCCACGTCGGGCTCCTGGCGGTACGCCGGCACCGACACCCCCTCGCTCCAGCCGCTGTCGTACTGCGCGCGCACCACCTCGGAGACCACCTGGGCCGGCGTCGGCACGACCACCGACCGCAGGGCCTTGACCTTCTCGTCGCGGATGCCCTGCGCCTCGATGGAGCTCGGCGGCTCCATCAGAGTCAGGGAGAGGACCTGCATGACGTGGTTCTGAACGATGTCCCGGAGCGCCCCCGCCCGTTCGTAGAAGCCGCCGCGCTTTTCGACCCCCAGCGACTCGGCCACCGTGATCTGCACGTGGTCGATGTACCGGCGGTTCCACACCGGCTCGAAGATGGCGTTGGCGAAGCGCAGCGCCAGAACGTTCTGGACGGTCTCCTTGCCCATGTAGTGGTCTATCCGGTAGATCTGCTCCTCGTCGAAGGTGCAGTGCAGCCCCGCGTCGAGCGCCCGGGCGCTGGCGAGGTCGTGGCCGAAGGGTTTCTCGATGACGATGCGCACGGCGCCGCCGCCGGGTCCGGCCCGGTTGAGGCCCGCCGCGCCGAGGCCGTCGGCCACCTTCTCGAACATCGACGGCACGGTCGCCAGGTAGTAGGTGCGGTTGCCGGTCCGGCCGAGGTCGGTGTCGAGCTTGTCGAGGGCGTCCTTGAGGCTCGCGAACGTCGCGGCGTCCGCGTAGTCGCCGGTGATGTAGCGGCTCTTGCTCACGGTCTCGCCCCACCCGGTGTCGCCCGGGGCGCCCGCGGCAGACATCTGCTCCCGGAAGCTCTCGTCGTCGAGCGGGGTGCGGGCCACGCCGACCACGGCGAAGGCGGGGTCGAGCAGCCGCCTGCGGCTCAAGCTGGCCAGGGCCGGCAGCAGCTTGCGCGCGGTCAGGTCCCCCGACGCCCCGAAGACGACGAGGACCCCCGGCGGGGCGCGGCGGGTCGTCTCGAAACCCTCGGCGAGCACGTTGGGCAGCGCCTCGGCGCCGGCGGGAAGGTCGCTCAACGTTCCCGGTCCCCCCCGCCCGCCTGGAGGGCGTTCGCCTTGTCGTCGAGGGCCTGGAGGAGCTCTTCGTAGCTCTTGGCGAACGCCGCGACTCCCTCCTCCTCGAGAACCCGGGACACATCCTCCATGTCGACGCCCGCCTCGGCGAGGCGGTCCAGGTCCGCCCGCGCGCTGTCGGGGTCGACGTCGACGGTCCGGGAGACCGTGCCGTGGTCCTCGAACGCGGCGATCGTCGCGTCGGGCAGCGTGTTGACCGTGTTCGGGCCGATCAGGTTGTCGACGTAGAGCAGGTCCGGGTACGCCGGGTTCTTGGTCGACGTCGACGCCCACAGGGGCCGCTGCACCCGGGCTCCCCGGCCGGCCAGCGCGGCCCACCGGGGGCCCGCGAACTTCTCCAGGAACAGCTGGTACGCCAGGCGCGCCTGGGCCACCGCCGCCCTCCCGGCGAGGCCGTCGCCGGCGGCACCGAGAGCGTGGAGGCGCCGGTCGACCTCGGTGTCCACCCGGCTCACGAAGAAGGAGGCGACGCTGTGCACGCCCGACGGCTCCCCGCCGGCCGCGACCAGCTGCTCGAGGCCCGACAGGTACGCCTCGATGACCTCCGCGTAACGGGTCAGGCTGAAGATGAGCGTGACGTTGATGTTGCGGCCCTCGCCGATCATCGCACGTATGGCCGGCAGGCCCTCGACGGTGGCGGGGATCTTCACCATCAGGTTCGGCAGGGCGATCCGCTCGTGCAGGGAGCGGGCGGCCTCGACGGTGCGCTCGGTGTCGCCCGCGATCAGCGGGTTGACCTCGAGGGACACGAAACCGTCGGCCCCCCCGGCGGAGTCGTGCACCGTGCGCAGCACCCCGCACGCCTCGGTGACATCGTCGATGGCCATGTCCCAGAAGGCCGACTCCACCGAATCCCGCTCGATGGCGGCACGGAACTGGTCGTCGTAGGCGTCGGACCCGCTCATCGCCTTCTCGAAGATCGTCGGATTCGACGTGACCCCCCGGATGCCGTCGTCCACCACCCTCTGCAGGGTGCCGTCGCGAAGCGCCACCCTGCTCAGGTTGTCGACCCAGGGGCTTTGTCCCTCGCGCGTGTACAGATCCTGAAGCCGGGTCATTCAGACCTCCTCGTCGTCCTCGTCTTCGTCCTCGTCCTCGTCGTATCCCCAGGCGTCGGGGTCGAACTCGTCGAGCAGCGCCTGGGCGCGCGCGACGACCGCCTGCGCTGTGATGCCCAGGTCGGCCAGCGCCTCGGCGCCGGGCGCGGAAGTGCCGAAGCGGTCGATGGACACCGAGTCGTCCGCCCAGCGGGCCCACCCGAAGGAGGTGGCGGCCTCGACCGACAGCACCGGCGCCTCCGTGGCCAGAACGCTGTCCTGGTAGTCGTCGTCCTGCTCCTCGAAGAGCTCCCAGCTCGGCATCGACACCACCCGGGCGGTCACGCCCTCCTCGGCGAGCATACCCGCCGCCTCCACGCAGACCGCCACCTCCGAGCCGGTGCCGATCAGGACGACGTCGGGGTCCTCCCCGCCGTCGACGAGGACGTACGCGCCGCGCTCCAGGTTGCCGGCGAGGCGGTCGGTCCCCTCGAGCACCGGCAGGTTCTGGCGGCTGAGGATCAGGGCGGTCGGCCCCTCCCGTTCGACCGCCACCCGAAGCGCCTGGGCGGACTCGTTGGCGTCCGCGGGGCGGATGACCCGCAGCCCCGGCATCGCCCGCATCGACGCCAGGTGCTCGATGGGCTGATGCGTCGGGCCGTCTTCGCCGAGACCGACCGAGTCGTGGGTCCAGAAGTAGATGACCTTCGCCTCCGACAGCGCGGCCAGGCGGACGGACGGGCGCATGTAGTCGCTGAACACGAAGAACGTGCCGCCGACGGGGAGGACCCCGCCGTGCAGGGCGAGGCCGTTGAGGATCCCGCCCATGGCGTGCTCGCGGACCCCGAAGGCGAGGGCCCGCCCGCCGGGGTGGTCCCGGCTCTGGAGCTCGGTCCCCTCCAGCTTGGTGCCGGTGTTGCCGGTGAGGTCCGCGCCGCCGGCGACCAGGGCGGGAACGTCCGGGGCGATCGCGTTGAGCGCCTCTTTGGCCGAGTTGCGGGTGGCGATCGACTCGCCGGCCTTGCTCCACGTCGGGAGCTTCGACTGCCAGCCCGGCCGGCCCCGCCCCGACCACAGGGCCTCCCACACTTCACGGTCGCCGGTCCACTCGGACAGGCGCTTCTCCCAGGCGGTGCGCGCCGCGCTGCCGCGGGCGGCGGCCCGGCGGTACATGTCGAGCACGTCGGGGGGCACCCAGAACGTCTCGTCCGGCGGGAGGCCGAGGATCTCCTTGGTCGCGCGCACCTCGTCGACGCCGAGCGGGGAGCCGTGCGCCTTGGGGTTGTCCGTCATGCCCGGCGCGGGCCAGCCGATGTGGCTGCGCAGCACCAGGAGGCTCGGGCGGTCCTCGACGGCCATGGCCCGCCGCACGGCGGCTTCCAGGCCGTCGGCGTCGTTGGCCATCTCCCCGAGACGCTCGACGTGCCAGCCGTAAGCCTCGAAACGCATCGCCGCGTCGTCGGAGAGCGCCAGCTCGGTCGGGCCGTCGATGGTGATGTGGTTGTCGTCGTAGACGTAGATCAGCCGGCCGAGGCCCAGGTGCCCGGCCAGGGACGCCGCCTCGTGGCTGACGCCCTCCATCAGGTCGCCGTCGCTGCACACCACGAACGTGTAGTGGTCGACCAGGTCCGACCCGAAGCGGGCCCGCAGCATCCGCTCGGCCAGCCCGAGCCCGACACCGTTGGCGACCCCCTGCCCGAGGGGGCCGGTCGTGACCTCGACGCCGGGCGTGTGGTGGCGCTCGGGGTGGCCGGGGGTCCGGCTGTGCAGCTGCCGGAAGCGGCGCAGGTCGTCCAGCTCGAGGCCGTACCCGGTCAGGTACAGCATCGAGTAGAGGAGGATGCACGCGTGCCCGCACGACAGCACGAAGCGGTCCCGGTCGGGCCACTCCGGCTCGCTCGGGTCGTAGTTCATGATCCGCGTCCACAGCACGTGCGCCAGCGGCGCGAGCGCCATGGCGGTGCCGGGGTGCCCCGAGTTGGCCGCCTGGGGGGCGTCCATCGCGAGACCGCGGATGACGTTGATGCCCTGCTGTTCCAGCTCCTGATCGCTCACAGGCCAAGGCTACCCACGCCGGGAAGCCTGCCCCGACCCTCTACAGGGGGGGCAGCAGGGTGAGGGGCACGGTGGTCGTGGCCCCGTCGGGCAACAGGCGGCAGTGCGCCTCGACGGTGCCCGGCTCGGCGAACTCGAGCTCCGCCCGGACGAGCCGGTAGGTGAACTTGCCGGGCTCGACGTTGAAGGGGGAGACGTTGCGGGCCACCTGCGCGCCGCTCTCGTCCCGGAAGACGACCTCGAGGATCCCCTCACCGTCCTCGTCGCTGCGGCAGCGCACCAGCACGATCAGGTGCGGGGTGATCGTCACCGGCGGGGGAGAGGGCGCAGCCAGGGAGAACATGATCCCGGTGAGGTCCACACGCGTCGACGGTCCCGGCACCGGCCGCAATTCGATGTTCTCGGCGAACACCGCCGAGACTATGTCCATCGCCGCCGCCTATACCGGCTCCGGGGTGCGGGCCCGGAGGACCATTTTCGGTTCGAGGTGGCGGACCTTGAGCCACCGCAGACGGCGCCCGAGCGACACCAGCCACCACCCCGGGTCGATCTCTCGCCGTGCGAACGACAGGCGGGCCGAGGTCGGCGCTGCGTGGTGGTTGCTGTGGAGCCCCTCGCCGCCGGTCAGCCACGCCAGCCACTGCGAGTTGGTCGCGAAGCCGGGGAAGGGGCGCCGCCCGAAGCGGTGGCCGACCGCGTTGACCGCCGAGTTGAGCGCCAGGTAGCTGACCACGTGGGTGGCGGCGGCGATCACGGTGAGCTCCCAGTTGCCCCAGAAGATCAGGAACAGCAGCCCGACCCCGACCGCCAGCCCCGCGACACCATGGTCGAACAGCGCCCTGTCCCACGGGTCGGGGGGAAGGTCGCGTGAGTACCGGGAGACCGTCGCGCCGTCGCGGGCCGCCCGACGGTAGAGCAGCACGTTGCCGATCTGGACCTTCCAGAAGCCGAGCAGCACCGGCGAGTGCGGGTCGCCCTCCACGTCGGTGAAGGCGTGGTGGCGGCGGTGCACGGCCGCCCACTGGCGCGGCCGGATGCCGGTGGTGATCCAGGTCAGCAGCCGGCACCCGAACCGCAGCGCCGGGGACATCGTGATCGCCCGGTGAGACACAGTTCGGTGCAAGAAGATGGTGGTCAGGAAGATGGCCACCTGGCAGACGGCCAGGCCGACCAGAACTGCGACGACAGGTCCGGGCACCGTCACACCCTACCCGACTGACCGATTGGTAGACACGTGCGCCCGCGGTGTCGCCTACCCTCGCGCCGTGCGACGCCGGCGGCGGGCTGTGACCTCCCGGGCCAGGAGGGGGGCG
>JAJYLA010000106.1 GCA_021788115.1 Actinomycetes bacterium
CGGTCCCGCCCGGCCCGGCGGGCGAGGGCCGCGGCGGACCCGGCGGCGAGGGCGGCGCCGGCGAGGGGGTGGCCGGCGAGGGCGAGCGCCCACGCGGCGGCGCTCCACGGCGACACCGCCAGGGGGGCCACGTCGCGGCCGTGCCGGGCGGCCAGGGGTGCCGCGGAACGCCCGTACTGGTAGCGCTGACCCAGCCACGCCGCGAGGGACTCGCGCGCCGGGTGCGTGACCGTCGCGGCCGGCTCGAAACGCACCCGCCACCCCATCTTTCCCAGCCTCCATACGAGGTCGACGTCCTCGCCGAAGCGGAGGTGCTCGTCGAATCCGTCGGCGTCGAGGAGGGCCCGGCGGCGGACGGCGAGAGCCGCGGTGGGCAGGTAGGCGACGGTGCCGCGGGCCACCACCGGCGCCTCGGCGGCGCCGAGGTCGAGGGGCGAGCGGACCCGCTCGTAGGACGCCAGCCACGGCGGCGTCCCGGCGCCGGGCCGGCTGGTCACCCGCGGCCCCACGGCGCCGACGGCCGGGTCGGCGAAGTGGGCCAGGACGGTGTCGAGCCACCCGGGCCCGGGCTCGCAGTCCGCGTCGAGGAAGGCGACGATGTCGGTGGCGGCCACCTCCCAGCCGGTGTTGCGGGCCGCCGCCGGCCCGCCCCGCTCCCCGCGGCGGACGACGGTCGCTCCGCCGGCGCGCACGGGGACCGCCGACGCGTCGTCGACCACGACGACCGGGCCGCCGGTGCCGAGGGCGGCCAGGGTGCGGGCCAGGCCGCCGGCGCGGTCGCGCACGGGGATCACCACCGTGACGTCCGCGGCGGAGGGACGCGCTGCGCCGCCGGGTCGCGGATGGGCGATACCAGCGTCGAGGAGGCGCCGGGCCAGGTCCTGCTGGGCCTCGGTGCGAGCCACGGGCTCGCCGCGCGCCCAGGCGTCGAGGAGGGCGGCTCCGGCACGGGTGAGGCGCAGGACCCGCAGCGGCGCGCCGCCGACGATGACGTCGGGCGCGGGGCGCCGGGCGCGGGGATCGAGGATCAGGGAGAAGCCGTCCGGCAGGGCGGGAACCCGTTGCGGCACCGGGGGCTCACCGGGCCGTCATGCCGAGGTCGACGGGCAGCACCGCCCCGGTGACCCCGCTGCTGTCGGGGCCGCAGAGCCAGGCGATCAGCGCGGCGGGCTCCTCCGGGCTGAGGGCGCGGCGGATGAGGTGCTGGTCGGTGAGCTCCCCCGGGCCGGCGAGGTGGTAGAGGCGGGCGCTGGCGTCGAGCATGACCGTCGCCGTGGACCCCGGGGCGACGGCGTTGGCGGTGATCCCGTGCGGCGCGAGCTCGGCGGCCAGGCTGCGCACCAGCCCGACCACCCCGTGCTTGGCGGCGCTGTAGGCGGCGAGCAGGTGGATGCCGACGGTCCCGCCGGCGGAGGCGACCGCCACGAAACGCCCCTGGCGGGGGGCGGGCCGCTCGAGCATCGCCGGCACCGCCGCCTTCGCCAGCCGCCACGCCCCTTCGAGGTTGACCGACAGCAGCGTGGTCCACAGCGCGTCCGGTGTTTTCCATGCTTCGACGCCGCCACCGATGCAGCCGGCGACCGCAAGCGCCGCGTCGAGGCCGCCGAAGCGTTCGAGCGCGACCGCCGCCGCGCCGTCGAGCGCGGCCTGGTCGCGCACGTCGGCGATCACACCCTCGGCCCGGCCCGGTCCGCACTCCTCGACGACCGTGGCGAGCTCCTCGGGCGTGGCGAGGGGATAGCCGAGGCCGGGGTCGTCCTTGCAGCGGTCGACGAGCACCAGCCGCCAACCGGCGGAAGCCAGGCGCCGGGCCGTCGCCGCTCCGATCCCGCGGGCGGCCCCGGTGATCACGGCGACCCGCTGCTCGCCGGCGGCTCCGGGCGGCTCGCCGGCGGGTCGGTGCGGCTCGCCGGCGGGTCGGTGCGGCGCGCTCACGGCCAGCCGTCCAGGACGGCGAGGAGGTCGGCGGCCCACCGGTCGAGGATCTCACGGCCCTCCTCGGGGGAGGCGCCGGCCGGGTCGCCGAGCACCCCGTTGGGAGAGACGGCCGCCACCCCGCAACGCTGCAGCCGCGGCAGGATCTCGGCCAGCGGCCTGCACGGGCCGGCCTCGGCCCGGCCGGTCCGGACGGCGCCGGGCCCGAGGGCCAGCATCACCGAGGTCTCCACCCGCCCGGCGTGCGAGTCGGTGGGGTCCGGTGCCGGCGGCGACCACACCCGCACGGCACGGCCCTCTCCTGCGAGACGGAGGGCGGCGCGGCGGAGGGGCCGGTCGTTGCCACCGTGGGCGGAGACGACCGCGACGCCCGCAAAGGCGTCGGCCGAGCGGACCAGCTCGACGATCACGATCTCGAGCGCGTGCTGGCCGATCGACAGCGTGCCCGGGAACCCCGCGTGCTCGCCGCTGGAGCCGTAGGCGACCGCGGGGGCGACGACGACGTCCGGGCGGGCCGCGGCCAGCCGGCGGGCCAGAGCCGTCGCGATCTCCGTGTCGGTCGCCAGAGGCAGGTGCGGGCCGTGCTGCTCGGTGGAGCCGACGGGGACGGCGAGGACCGCAGCAGCGGCCGCCGTCTCGGCCTCGGGCCAGGTCAGGGCGCCGAGGTCGACCGCGCGCTCAGCGGCGCCGGCCACCGAAGCTCACCGGCGCGGAGTGGCCGGCACCCGGCGAGGGGACCGGGCCGGCGGGCAGCGACGCCAGCATCGCCTCGCCGTGCCCCTCGACGCACTCGGGGTCGGGACCGTCGAGGGGGAGGCCGGTGAAGAACTTGGCGGCCATGCAGCCACCCTGGCAGGCGTCGTAGGAGCCGCAGACGGCGCACGCGCCGGCGGAGGAGGGCTGGCGCAGCTCCACGAAGAGGCCGGAGCGGCGCCAGATCCGTGTGAAGCCGCCGGGGTCGCGCACGCTGCCCGCGCGGAACCGGGGGTGGACGACGAACGGGCAGGCGTAGACGTCACCGACCGGGTCGACCAGGCACACGACCCGGCCGGCGCCGCAGAGGTTGAGGCCCGGAAGCGACTCGCCGAGGGCGGACAGGTGGAAGAAGGAGTCGCCGGTCAGCACGGCCGGGCGATCCCGGAGCCAGTGGTAGAGGGCGATCTGCTGGTCGCGGGTCGGGTGCAGCGCCGCCCACGACCGGGCGCCGCGCCCCGAGGGCCGCAGCCGGGTGAGCCGCAGCTCCGCCCCGTAGCCGGCCGCCAGGGCCTCCAGCTCGTCGAGCTGGCCGGCGTTGGCGCGCGTGAACACCACGCTGATCTTGAAGGCGCCGAACCCCGCCGCGGCGAGGTGGTCCATGGCCCGGCGCGCGGCGGCGTAGCTGCCGGCGCCGCGGACGGCGTCGTTGGTCGCAGCGTCGGCGCCGTCGAGGGAGACCTGCACGTCGACGTGGTCGCTGCCGGCCAGGCGCCGGGCCCGTTCGGGGCTGATGGTCGTCCCGTTGGTCGAGAACTTGACGCCGACGCCCCGCGACACCGAGTAGTCGACAAGCTCGTAGAAGTCTGCCCGTATCGTGGGCTCTCCGCCGCCGATGTTGACGTAGAACACCTGCAGGTCGTGCAGTTCGTCGAAGACGGCCATGGCCTCGGCGGTGCTCAGCTCCCGCGGGTCGCGCCGGCCCGACGACGACAGGCAGTGGATGCACGACAGGTTGCAGCCGTAGGTGAGCTCCCAGGTGAGGCAGATCGGGGCGCCGAGGCCGCCTTTCAGCTGGTCGGCGAGCCTCGGGTGCGCGTCAGCACTCACGGATGAGCCCCGAGCGGGCGAGGGCCTCGAGCGCATGGCGGTAGGCCGGCCGCTGCGCCTCGGGGACTACCGCCTCGAGGGCGGCGTCGACCGAGGGATGACTCCCCAGGTCCCGCACCACTTCTGCGAGCAGCGCCGAGCGCAGGAACGTGAGCCGCCGGTCCCCGTAGTGGTAGGCGAGGGCTCCGAAAGGCTCGGGCCGCAAGGCGACGCGCCCGTCGAGCCGGTAGCGGGCTTGCGGGTCGAAGTCGATCAGTAGACCCCGCACATGCCGTCGATGGAGATCTCCTCGACGAGGAGATCCTCCTCCACCAGAGCGTCGCCGCCCTCGGGGGCCGCCGCGTCGATCGCGGCAGCGTCACCACCCGGGGCGGGGCCGGTCTGGAAGCGTGTCGGTGCGGGGGACGCCATGCGCCAATGATAGAGACCCGCGCCGCCCGGCGTGGCCGGCGTCCGGGCGGTCACACCCGCTGCCAGTCCTTCCAGACCGGGTCGTAGCCGGCGGCGCGGAGCACGGCGGCCACCTCGGCGGGGCTGCGGCGGTCGGAGATCTCGAACTGAGGCTCGGCGTCGCTGTCCTCGGCGTAGCCGCCCGGCTCGGTGTGCGACCCGGCCGACATCGTGGTGACACCGAGGGGCACCAGCGCGTCGCGCAGGGAGGGCACTTCACGCGTGGAGAGGCTCACCCCCACGCCGGGGAGCGCGATCCGGAGGGCGCACAGCAGCTGCACGAAGGCGGCGTCCCCGACAGGCTCGGCCGGCTCGTAGCCCCCGGCGGCGGGGCGCAGCCGGGGCAGCGAGATCTGCACCTCGCAGCGCCACCACCGCCGGATGAGCGCTTGGGCGTGGGCGGCGAGGGCGATCGCCTCGGCGCGCCAGTCGGGGTGGAGCCCGAGGAGGGCGCCGATGCCGAGGCGGCGCATACCGGCCTCGGCCGCCCGGTCGGGCGCGGCCAGGCGCCAGGCGTAGTTCCGCTTCTTCCCCTTGAGGTGCACGGACTCGTAGGTGTCGCGGTTGTAGGACTCCTGGAAGACGATGACCCCGTCGCAGCCGGCGGCGACGAGCCGGCGGTAGGTGTCGGTGTCCCACACCTGCACCTCCACACCGACCTGGGGGAAGAGAGGCGCGGCGGTCCGGACGCACGCCTCGAGGTAGTCGCGGCTGACGATCCGGGCGTGCTCGCCGGCCACGAGGAGGATGTGGCGGAAGCCCCTGCGGTGCAGCTCCACCGCCTCGGCGCGCACCTCGTCGAGGGTGAGGGTGCGCCGGCGGATGTCGTTGCCGGCCGAGTAGCCACAGTAGGTGCACGTCGACACGCACTCGTTGGACAGGTACAGGGGGGCGAAGAGCCGCACGGTCGACCCGAACCGGGCGCGGGTGATGCGGTGAGCCGCCTGGGCAAGGTCCTCGAGGCGCGCCGCCGCCGCGTCGGAGAGCAGCGCGGCGAACCCGGCGAGGTCCACGTGGGGGGAGCGGAGGACCCTGTCGACGTCGGCGCCGGTCGCCGCCGCCGCCACGGCCCGCAGGCGCGCGACATCGACGGAGACGACGTCGGCGGCGGCCGTCCCCTCCGGGGGGCGGTCGGGGCGGGACTCGAGCAGGATGGGGGTGCTCGTCATCGGATCCTCACATCCCTCACGACCGCAGAGAAGAAAGGAAGCCGGTGAGGGGGGACGACGCGGCCGCCGTCGCGCCGGGGGCGGGCAGACCGGCGAGGCGGCCCGCCCGCCCGGCTTGGACGGCGAGCCGGAACGCCCGACCCATGGATGCCGGATCGCCTGCCGTGCCGATCGCCGTGTTGACGAGAACGGCGTCGGCGCCGAGCTCCATCGCCTCGGTCGCGTGGCTGGGCGCCCCGATGCCGGCGTCGACGACGACGGGAACGGTCGCCTGCTCGACGATGATCTCGAGGGCGGCACGGGTCCTCAAACCCTGGTTCGAGCCGATCCACGATCCGAGCGGCATCACCGTGGCGCACCCGACCTCCTCGAGGCGCTTGCAGAGGACCGGGTCGGCGGGGCAGAAGGGCAGCACGGTGAAGCCGTCCCGGCACAGCTCCTCGGCGGCCTCGAGGGTTTCGACGGGGTCCGGGAGGAGGTAGCGGGGGTCGGGGGTTACCTCGAGCTTGATCCACTCCGGCAGCCCCGCCGCGCGCGCCAGTCGCGCCAGGCGCACGGCCTCGCCGGCGTCGAGCGCACCGGACGTGTTGGTGAGCAGCAGGACCCGCTCGGGCAGCGCCGCGAGGATGTCCCCCTCCGCCGAAGGGTCGATGCGCCGCAGCGCGACGGTCACCATCTCGGTGCCGCTGGCGTCGATAGCGGCGCGCAGCGCCCCGTTTGACGGGAACTTTCCGGTTCCGAGGAAGAGCCGGGAACCGAACCGGCGGCCGGCGATCACCAGGTCGTCGGAGACTGGAAAACCTGAGCTCATGTCGATGTGCGCTTCCTGGCCCGCGTTACCGGACCGGTCGTTGGTGAGGGTCGCCGGCCATGCAGCCGACCTCTCAGCCCGGTGACCCCGAGCTCCCCTGCGTGTCGATCCGGGCTCAGCATAGGGGATCGCCCGGGGCCGAGCCGGACAGGGGCAGCGACCGCCTAGATTGGTCAGGCGGATCTAGGAGGTGGTCCCCACGCCCCAGCAATTCGACGTCGTGATCATCGGTGGCGGCCCTGCGGGGTACGCCGCCGCGCTGCACGGCGGCCTGGCCGGGCTCCGCATCGCAGTGGTGGAAAAGGAGAAGGTCGGCGGCACGTGCCTGCACCGGGGATGCATCCCCGCCAAGGAGTTCCTCGAGACGGCCACGGTGTACCGGACCGTGACCGGCGCGAAGGAGTTCGGCATCGAGGTGGAGGCCCCGGTCGTGCAGTTCGCCCAGTCGCAGGCGCGCAAGCAGAAGGTCGTGGACCAGCTGTGGCGTGGCCTGCAGGGGCTCCTCAAGAAGCGGAAGGTGGTCACCTTCGCCGGCACCGGGTCCCTCGGCCCGGACCACCTGGTGCGCGTGGACGACGGCACCGAGCTGGTGGGCACCCATGTCATCCTCGCGTCGGGATCGGTCCCGCGCACGATCCCGGGCTTCGACGTGGACGGCAGGCTGGTGCTCACCTCGGACGAGGTTCTCGCCCTGGAGAAGCTGCCGTCGTCGGCGGCGGTCATCGGCGGCGGCGCCATCGGCTGCGAGTTCGCGTCGATGCTGTCCGATCTCGGCACCCAGGTGACCGTCCTCGAAGCGCTCCCGAAGATCCTCCCCGGCTGCGACAAGGACGTCGCCGACGTGGTGCTGCGCTCGTTCAAGAAGCGCGGCATGGACGTGCACACGGGCGTCAACGTCGCCGGCCATACCCCGAGCGCGGACGGCAGGTCGACGACCGTGCACTTCGGCGAGCAGGACGTGACGGTCGAAGCGGTGGTGGTTTCGGTCGGGCGGCGGCCCCTGTCGGAGAACCTCGGCCTGGAAGGCACCGGCGTGCGCGTCGACCGTCGCGGGTTCGTCGAGGTCGACGAGTACATGCGCACCGGCGAGCCCGGCGTGTTCGCCGCGGGCGACCTGGTCGACACGCCGGCCCTCGCCCACGTCGGGTTCGCCGAGTCGATCCGGATCGTCGACCAGATCCTCGGCGACCCGGTCGTGCCGATCGACTACTCGAAGGTGCCGCTGTGCATCTACTCCCACCCCGAGGTCGCGATCGCCGGGTTGAGCGAGGAGGCTGCCCGTGAAGCCGGCTACGACGTCGTGACGAAGAAAGACCCCTTCGGGGGCAACGGGCGGGCCCTGATCGTCGGCGAGCCCGACGGTCTCGTGAAGGTCATCTGCGAGAAGGGGCCCGACGGCAAGGCAGGCCGGATCCTCGGGGTGCACATGGTGGGGCCCTGGGTCACCGAGCAGCTCGGCCAGGGATACCTCTCCGTCAACTGGGAGGCGACGCCGGCAGAGGTCGCCGAGTTCATACAGCCGCACCCCACCTTGTCGGAGACGTTCGGCGAGACGGTGCTCGCCCTAACCGGAAGAGGTCTGCACGTTGGCTGACATCACCATGCCCCAGCTGGGGGAGACGGTCACCGAGGGGACGATCACCCGCTGGCTGAAGAACGTGGGCGACACCGTCGCCGAGGACGAGGTTCTCTTCGAGGTCTCGACCGACAAGGTGGACTCCGAGGTGCCCTCCCCGGCGGCGGGAGTCCTCTCGGAGATCCTCGTTCCCGAGGGCGACACGGTCGACGTCGGCACCAAGCTGGCGGTGATCTCGCCGGCCGGCGCCTCAGAGGCCGAGGCCGCCCACGCGGCCGCGCAGGCCGCCCCCGAGGCCGCGGAGGCCGCTCCCGAGGCCGCTCCCGAGGCCGCTCCCGCCCCCGAGCCGGCCCCCGCCCCGGCCGCCCCGGCGCCTCCTATCGCCGAGGCGGCTCCCGCCATCGCCGAGGCCGCGCCGGCGCACGCCGAGGAGCCGCCCGCCCCCCGGCCGGCGTTCGCTGCGGAGGCGAATGGCGGTGACGGCGGCCGGGTGCTCTCCCCCGTGGTGCGCCGGCTGATCAACGAGCACCACCTCGACCCCGCCCAGATCCGCGGGACCGGAGCCGGCGGGCGCATCACCCGCTCCGATGTGCTCGCCGTCATCGACAAGCGCGACGGTGGCGTCGCGGCACCCCCCCAGCCTGGGGCGGCGCCGGCGGCCGCGCCCCCGCGGCCGGCGCCCCGGCCCGCACCGATGGCGCCCCCCGCGGCGCCCGCGGCACCCGTCCCGGCGGCGCCCGCCCCGACGATGGCGGTGGCCGGCGAGAGGGACATCGTCGTGCCCTTCAGCAACATCCGCCGGCGCACCGCGGAGCACATGGTCCGCTCCAAGCACACCTCCGCCCACACGTTGGTCGCCGTCGAGGTCGACTACCTCGGGGTGGAGGCGGTGCGACGCGCGGAGAAGGAAGGGTTCAAGGAGGCCGAAGGATTCAGCCTCACCTACCTGCCGTTCATCACCCGTGCGGTCGTCGACGCCCTGCGCGAGTTCCCCCACGTCAACAGCTCGGTCGGCGACGACGCGCTCATCGTCCACCAGGACCTCAACGTCGGCATCGCAGTGGACATCGACTTCGAGGGCCTGCTGGTCCCGGTGATCCACCAGGCCGACGGCAAGCGGCTGCGGGCGCTCGCACGCGAGATCGCGTCGCTCGCCGGCAGGGCGCGCTCGAAGCGCCTCACGATGGACGACATCTCCGGCGGCACGTTCACCATCACGAACGCCGGGCCCTTCGGCACCCTCATCACGGTGCCCGTCATCAACCAGCCGCAGGTGGCGATCCTCTCGACCGACGGCGTCCGCAAGAAGCCGGTGGCCGTCGAACTGCCCGGCGGCGGCGACGGCATCGCCGTCCACCCGGTCGGCATCCTGGCCCTCTCCTGGGACCACCGCGCCTTCGACGGCGCGTATGCCGCCGCCTTCGTGGCCCGTGTGAAGGAGATCCTCGAGACGCGCGACTGGTCGAGCGAGTTGTGAGCCCGTCGACGCTGCGGGCCCGGTGGCTCGGCCGCGTCCGGTACCAGGACGGCCTCGCCCTGCAGCACGGGCTGTGGAGCCGTGGCAGCGACGACTGGCTTCTGCTGCTCGAGCATCCCCACGTCTACACCCTCGGCGTGCGCACCAAGGAGGAGCACGTGCTCGTCGACCCCGCCGGCGTCGGCGCCGAGCTCGTGCGCGCCGACCGCGGGGGCGACGTCACCTACCACGGGCCCGGTCAGCTCGTCGGGTACCCGATCCTGGACATCCCGATGGGTACCAGGGCCTCGCCGGCGCACGTTCGACGCATCGAGCAGACGATCATCGACGCACTCGCCGAGCTCGGCCTGCCCGGCGCCGGCCGTCTGGCCGGGTACCCCGGCGTGTGGGTCGACCCGGAGGGCGCCAACCCGCGGAAGATCTGCGCCATCGGGGTCCGGGTGTCGCGGGGCCGTTCCATGCACGGCTTCGCCCTCAACGTCGACCCGGACCTGTCGTACTTCGGGCACATCGTCCCCTGCGGGATCGCCGACAAGCCGGTCACGTCCCTGGCCGCGGAGGCGGTGCACGTCCCGATGGCCCGCGTGGTCGACGCCGTGATCGCCGCCGCCGCCGCCAACTGGGGCTACCGGAGGGTGGACCGCCAGGAGGTCGCGTGGCGGGTCACCGACGCCGACCTCGCCCCCTTCACCCGCGGCGAGGGGCCCGGCGCGCCGGCCGGCGCCGGCTCGCTCCCGTCGCGCGGGCGCGCCGGCGGTGTGCCCGTCGCCCTCGGCCGCCGGCTCGCTGAGGCCGGGGTGGACCCCGCCGGCGGTCTCTCGGTCGACGCTCGCAAGCCGGACTGGCTGCGGGTCAAGGCACGGATGGGCGGCGACTACCGCTCCCTGCAGCGCACCGTGCGCGACCTGTCGCTCGTCACGGTGTGCGAGGAGGCCGGCTGTCCCAACATCTACGAGTGCTGGGCGGACGGGACCGCCACGTTCATGATCAACGGGGAGCGCTGCACGCGCGCCTGCGGCTTCTGCCTCGTCGACACCCACAAGCCGGCACCCCCCGACCCGGAGGAGCCCGAGAGGGTCGCCGAGGCGGTCGCCCGGCTCGGGCTCGCGCACGCCGTGATCACCACCGTCGCCCGAGACGACCTGCCCGACGGTGGCGCGGCGCAGTTCGTGGCGACCGTCGACGCGGTCAGGCGCCGCTCGCCCGGGACCGCCCTCGAGCTGCTCATCTCCGACTGCAAGGGCGACCCCGGCTCGCTCGAGCGGATCTTCGCCGCCGCCCCCGAGGTGCTCAACCACAACGTCGAAACCGTCCCGCGCCTCCAGCGCGCGGTGCGGCCGTCGGCCTCCTACGCCCGCAGCCTGGCGGTGCTGGCTCGCGCCAAGGGCGCCGGGCTGACGACCAAGTCCGGCCTGATCGTCGGGATGGGCGAGTCCTTCGACGAGGTGCTCTCCACGCTCGCCGACCTTCACGGTGTCGGCGTGGACATCGTCACCGTCGGCCAGTACCTGCGGCCCACGTCGCACCATCTGCCCGTGCTGCGGTGGTGGACCCCGGAGGAGTTCGCCCGGCTGAAGTCCTCCGGCGAGGCGATGGGCATCCCCCACGTGGAGGCGTCGCCGCTCACCCGCTCGAGCTACCACGCCCGCCAGGCGGCCGCCGGCGCCGGCGCGGGCTCCGGCGCCGCGGCACCCTCCGCCCCGGGGC
>JAJYLA010000107.1 GCA_021788115.1 Actinomycetes bacterium
ACGAACCGTGTGGGTGAGCGCCGTCGACGGGTCGGTCAGCGGCTCGCTGATGGTGCTCTGACAGCAACTCCTCGTCCCGGCTCTTCGCCAGGGGCTAGGCTCGGATGACCCCGCCACTTGCCTTCGATGTCCAGGAGCTCGAGCCGGGCTCTCAGCTGGCGGACTTCCTCCTGGAGCTCGAGGATGCGCTTGATACCGGCGATGTTGACCCCGGTGTCGGTGAGGGCGGCGATCTGCCGCAACCTCTCGACGTCCCGGCCGCTGTAGCGGCGGGTGCCGCCGGCGGTGCGGTCGGGATCGACCAAGCCTTCGCGCTCGTAGACCCGCAGGGTCTGCGGGTGCAGGCCGCAGAGCTCGGCTGCCACCGAAATGGCGAAGACACCGCGATGCGCGTCCGGCCAGTCCATCACCACCGCCAGGATCCGAAGAGAGCGTCGAGAAGGCTCTCGAGGTCGGCGCCGGACGCCCCCCGGGCGCCGGACGCGCCCTGTCGCGCGGGGGGGTCCACGCGGACGGGGCTCGCCGCCAAGGGAGCCGAAGCCGCGGAGAAGGCGCCGGGGGGGATCACGACGGGCTGCTGGCCGGCCGTCCAGGCGAAGACCGGTGGAGTCTCGCGGGTAGCGCCCGCCCCGGCGGCGGGCGGCGGGCTGCTCCGTTGCGGGGCGGCGGGGGGCCGCCGGTCGCTGTCGTAGCGGGCCCGCCGCTCCGGATCGCCCAGGATCTCGTACGCCTCGGTGACCTCGCGGAAGCGCCGAGCCGCCTCGGGGTCCTCCGGGTGGGTGTCGGGATGGGCGCTGTGGGCGAGCCGCCTGTAGGCGCGGCGGATCTGCTCTGCCGACGCCTCGGGAGAAACGCCGAGCCGGCGGTACAGCCCCTGGCTAGTGCTCCCATCTCGTCCCATATCTAAGTCGCCTCTTGCAGATTGACGATTATGCGGTATCATAACACCTGCCTCGCCATATACAAAGCTCAGAGCGGAGGCCATCAATAGGTCAGTAGGTCAGTAGATGATGATGAAGGAGGAATCTGAACGATGCTGATGCGAACCGACCCGTTCCGTGACCTCGACCGGCTCACCCAGCAGGTGTTCGGCACCATGGCCCGGCCGGCGGCCATGCCCATGGACGCCTACCGCAAGGGGAGCGAGTTCTACGTGCACTTCGACCTGCCGGGCATCGACCCCGATTCGATCGACCTGACGGTGGAGCAGAACGTGCTGACGGTCAAGGCCGAGCGGCTGCCCGTCTCCCCGGAAGGCGCGCAGATGATCGTCAGTGAACGACCCGCCGGGACTTTTACCCGTCAGCTGTTCCTCGGCGAGACGCTCGACGCGGATTCGATCACCGCCGACTACCACGCGGGGGTCCTCACCTTGACCATCCCGGTTCGGGAAGAGGCCAAACCCCGCAAGCTGGCGATCACCAGCAGTGACGCCGACAGGCAGCTCACGCCAATGTCGTAGCATCGCGGCGCGGGATCCGGCCGGCGCGTGCCGGCCGGTCACTCCTGCCGGCGACGTCATGGGACGGTGACGATGGACACGACCGGAGGACTGGCCGGGTTCAGCGAATCTCAGCGGGCCGGCCTGGATGTCCGCCAAGCGGACCGCGATCGCACCCTGGCGGCCATGCACCGGTTGGAAGAGATGCTGGGCTCGGCCGCGCCCGGCCGTGAGCAGCAGTGGTCCTCGGAGGTGCTCGGGGCGCTCGTCGCGCTGAACCAGGCCACCGCCGAGGAGGCAGACAACGCCGAGTTACCCGACAGCCTCCTATCCGACCTGGCCCGTACCCAGCCGTGGCTGCGCAACCGGGTCCGTGCCATCCGCCTGCAGTACCGTCAGCTACGAGAGACTCTCGCCTCGCTCAGACACGAACTGGAGGAAGAGGGCGGACCGTCGGTCGACCACGCGGACGTGCGCCGACGGCTGGCCTCGGTCCTCACCGAACTGCGCCACCAGAGGGCCCGAGAGTCGGACCTCATCTACGAGGCGTATTACGAGGCCTTCCACGCCGACCTGCCCGCCGAGGCGGCCGATCCGCCACGCTGATCGCGCCGCCGGCGGGCAGGCGGAGCGACAGGACGGACAGGCCTGAGGGGGCAGACCTGAGGGGGGCAGACCTGAGGGGGGCAGACCTGAGGGGGGCAGACCTGAGGGCGCTGAACCCTCCCCGGCGACATCGGGCCGCGGAGACCGGGGCCCGCGAAGGGGCTCAGAGGTGGTGGCGCACTCCCGCCCCGTGCCCGAGACCATCGAGCTGAACGGCCAGGTCCCCGGCGGAGGCGTACTGCGGCGCATCGGCCGGGGTCCGCCGATTCGCGTCGGGTTCAATCCGGCGATTGCGGCGAGCTGGCGGGAGACACTTCGACCTGGACCGTTTCCTCCCGCCGGCGCTCCTCGACCTTCGCGAGCCGGTAAAGGGCCCGCTGGTCGGCGTCGGTGAGCGGCGGCTGCACGAGGCTGCGCGGCCACAGCCGCGTGGCCTTCACGACGTTCACCTCGGCGGCGTAAAGCGTGATCTGCGCCCCCAGGTAGAGCCATGCGAGCAGGCCGATCACGACAGAGAACGTCCCGTAGGTCGAACTGGCTCCTTGGAGCTGATGACCGACGTAGTAGCCGCCGACCGCCTGGAGGATCGTCCACGCGACGGCCCCGATGATGGCGCCGGTGCGGACCTGGGACCACGACACCCGGGCCGTTGTGAGCATGCGGAAGGCGAGCATGAAGAGGCCGAAGTTCAACACCAGAGAGAGCACGATTCCCACGAGCGTCCACCACCATGTGCTGCCGCCGGTCCCGATACCGGCCGTAGCGGCGGAGAGCGCGGTCGTGAAGCCGAGCACGACGAGCATGACCACCGCTCGTGCCACCGAGAAGAGGAAGTTGGGGCGGTCCTTGAAGGGCACGTCCCAGACGGTGTTCATGGCGTTCTCCGTGGCACGGACCACCCCCAAACCGGCCCAGAAGGCGATGACGACCCCGATGATCAGCGAAACGGTGCTGTGCGCGCTGAGGGAGTGCACGTTGTGCCGCAGATCCGGGCCGATGACAGGGAACTTCGCCAGAGCGGAGCTCAGGATCCGATGCTGGAAGCCGGGATGCCCGCGCAGGCCGATGCCGAGGATCGTGACGAACACCAGCAGCAGCGGGAAGAGGGAGAAGAAGCCGTAGTAGGCGATCAGCGCCGCGAGATTGCCGGCCCGGTCGTCCCCGAATTTCTTCACAACCGCGAACGGAAACGCCATCCACGGCCGGTGCTGCTGGGTCCGGTCGATGGCACGGAGCGGCCGCTCAATAGGGTTCGTCATGTTCGGCCTCTGGTCGTCGCATGCTGATCACTTCTACGTACCCCGACGCCCCCCGCACGAACGCGCCCGGAGCCGGACAGCCGACACGGGGCCGGCGTGGTCAGGGTCACCGGGCGAGGTCTCGCAGTGCGTCCTCGACGGCACGGTGGAACGTGGGGTACGCATAGATCATCCGGCGTAGCGTCTCGGTGGGGAACTGCGCGTGGACGGCCAGGGTCAGCATGGCGAGGACCTCGCCGCCAACCGGCCCGGCCGAAGTGGCGCCGACCAGGATCCCGCGGCCCGCGTCCTCGACGAGCTTGACGAGCCCGGCGTTCCCCGCCTTGTGGATCCAGCCCCGAGCCGAGTCCGGTATCTGCGAGACGCCGACGCGCACCTCGAGGCCCTTTTCTGCGGCAGCAGACTCGCTCAGCCCGACGCTTCCGACCTCGGGGTCCGTGAAGGTCACCCGCGGCAAGGCCCGGTAGTCGGCGGGAGCGGGGTCCTCCCCCAGGATGTCGGCGGCGGCGATACCCGCCTGATACACGGCGACGTGGGTGAACGCGCCGGCGCCGGTCGGGTCGCCGACGGCCCACACCCCGGGGGCGACCCGGAGGCGGTCGTCGACGGGAAGCCAGCGCTGGGTGTCGTCGATGCCGATCGACGCGATGCCCGTTGCGGGAAGGTCCGCCCGCCGGCCCGTCGCGACCAGCAGCTCGTCGCCGGTGACTTCGTCGCCGGAGGCCAGGCTGAGCGTGAAGCGTCCGCCGTCGTGGCTGGCCCGCTCGACGCGGGTCCCGGTGCGGATGGTCAGACCTTCCGAGGAGAGGACGTCGGTGACGAGGGCGCTGGCCTCGGGCTCCTCCGTGGGGAGAAGCCGGTCGAGTTCCTCGACGATCGTGACGCCCACGCCGAACCGGGCGAACACCTGAGCGAGCTCGAGGCCCACGGCGCCGCCGCCGAGGACGAGGAGCGAGCCGGGAAGCCTCTCGACTTCGATGGCCGCCCGGTTGGTCCAGTAGGGAAGGACCGCAAGGCCCTCGACCGGGGGGATGGCGGCCCTGCTGCCCGTGGCGATCACGATCGCCCGCGACGCCTCGATGGTCCGGCCAGCCACCTGAACCCGCCCGGGGCCGGCGAGGCGCCCCTCGCCGCGGACGAACCTGCCCCCCTTCCCCTCGAAGCGGTCGACGGCGACCTCGTCGTCCCAGTTGTCGGTCGCCTCCTCCCGGATGCGCCGCGCGACCGGCTCCCAGTTGGGGGTCACGCTGGAGTCGCCGGCCATGCCGGGGATCCGGCGCGCCTCCGCCAGGAGGTTGGCGGCGCGGATCATCATCTTCGAGGGCACACATCCCCAGTACGGGCACTCCCCCCCGAGGAGCTGCCTTTCGATGCCGACGACGTCGAGGCCGCCCTCGGCCAGCCTGCCCGCGACCCCCTCGCCCCCGGGCCCCATCCCGATCACCACCGCGTCGGCGTGCTCTACGGTCGTCAATGTGGGTCACTCCTCCCGGCCCGATTCCCCGCGACGAAACCCGGCGACCCATTGTGGCATCCCCCGGTCCCCGGCGCCGATGCCAGAGAGCCCCCTCCGCAGCGCCCCCTGCAGGACGCCCCTGCAGGGCGCCCGCGGCCGGTGCCCCCCACGGTCCCGCACATTGTCGTTTCGTAAGAGTTAGCATTTCGGCTCGTGAGCGAGGGGCTGTTCTCCATCGAAGGCAAGACGGCCCTCGTCACGGGCGGAACCCGGGGCGTCGGGGAGATGATCGCCCGCGGTTTCGTCGAGGCGGGGGCGCGGGTGTACATCTCGAGCCGCAAGACCGACGCTGGCGAGGAGACCGCCGCGGAGTTGTCCAAGCTGGGCACGTGCGTGTTCGTCCCGGCGAACCTCTCCACCGAGGACGGCTGCCGTCAGCTGGCGACCGAGATCGGCGCCATGGAGCCCCGCCTCGACATCCTGGTCAACAACGCCGGCGCCAACTGGGGTGCCCCCCTCAGCCAGTGGGACGACGCCGCCTGGGACCGGGTCCTCGATCTCAACCTCAAGGGCGTCTTCCACCTCACCCGCTACTGCCTGCCGATGCTGGAGGCGGCGGGAACCCCCGACGACCCGGCCCGGGTGATCAACATCGGGTCGATCGACGGTCTCCACACCCCCCGAATGGAAACCTATTCGTACGGCGCCTCCAAGGCGGCCGTCCACCAGCTGACCCGGCACCTGGCGTGGCGGCTCGCCCCCCGGGTCACCGTGAACGCCGTCGCCCCGGGGCCTTTCGAGTCGAAGATGATGGCGGCGACGCTGCGGGAGTTCGGCGAGTCCATCGTCGCGTCGGCGGCGCTCAAGAGACTCGGCCGGCCTGACGACATGGCAGGGGTGGCCATATTCCTCGCGTCCAGGGCAGGTTCCTACCTGACGGGAGCGGTGATACCCGTGGACGGGGGCATCGCCACCCTCGCTTAGACGGTCATCCCCTTGAAACGGATTCTGAGAGGTGGACTTTTTCCTCAAATGGGTATAGACGAGGGCTGATGGACGGTCGGCGCCACGTCGCGGCCCTCGACGCCCGCTTCCCCCCGGAGCTGGCGAGCGTGGTCGCGGCCCGGCGCCTGGTCCAGGACGCCGCCGCCGACTGGGGGGTCGGGGAGGCCACCGCCCAGAACGCCGCGCTGGCGATGTCGGAGCTGGTGACCAACGCTGTCCTCCACGCCGGCACCGAGATCGGGGTGTCGGTGTGCCGCCTCGGCCGGGGGATGCGCCTCGAGGTTCGCGACGGCAGCAGCCGGCTGCCCGTCGTCGGTGTCGAGCGCGTCGAGGACCTGTTGAGCACCCGGTCCATGACCGGGCGCGGCCTCGCCCTTCTGTCGGCGACGGCCGACAGGTGGGGAGCCGACGAGATGCCCGGCGGCAAGGTTATGTGGGCCGAGGTCGGCACCGGGCGCCGCCCCGTGGAGGACGGTTCCCGGGCTCAGGACGGCCCCGGCCACCCCGCCTCCCGGAACGCCGCGCCCGGCAGGGCGCGCACCGCTCTCGCCGGGGCACGGCGCGCGGAGCCTGTTCGGCGGCCGACGCGCGATGGCGCCCGCGCGGCGGTGCCGGCCCGCTCGGGCGCCGCCGCCACCATCGACGGGAGGGTCCCGGTCTTCGCGGCGGTCGGCTTCCAGGCGGCCGCCAACGGCGACGGGATCGTCGAGTCCGCCGGCGTGACGGCCGTGACGGCGATCGCGGCGGAGGGCCGCAGGGTGCACCTCGTCGGGGTCCCGGTGCGGCTCCTCGTCGAGTCGGCGAGGCAGTTCGCCGACCTGCAGCGCGAGATGCAGGTCATCGCGCTCAGCCACAACGGCAACGAGGACCTCGGCGAGGTGGCGGACGCCGGGCGGGAGCTGTCGGCGAGCATCGCCACGCTCGGCGACGCCGGGGCCGAGGTCGCCCAGGCGGCCTTCGCCCGGGGGGAGGCCCGCGTGGACTTCGACGTCGTCGTACCCGAGACGGCGCAGCCGATCTTCGAGCGCCTCGCCGTGCTGCTGCGCAGGGTCGGCGAGTCGCTCGCCCACCATCAGCTGCTCACGATGCCGCCGAGCGAAGAGGTGGCCGCCTACCGGCACTGGTACCGGGAGGAGGTCACCTACCAGCTCGCCGGCCGCCCCCCGCGGCCGTGCCCGTTCGAGTCGGCCGCCTCCTACTGACGGCCGGCCGGCCCGTCCCCGCGCCTACAGCTGCATGCTCTTGACCTCGAGGAACTCCTCGAGGCCGTACCTGCCGTACTCGCGTCCGATACCGGACTGCTTGTAGCCGCCGAAGGGGGCGATCGGGTTGAACGCCCCGCCGTTGATCTCGACCTGGCCGGTGCGCAGGCGGCGGGCCACCTCCTGGGCCCGCTCGGGGGTTCCGGCCCACACGCCGCCGGCGAGACCGTAGGCGGAGTCGTTGGCGATCTCCACCGCTTCCTCTTCGGTATCGTAGGGGAGGATCGACAGCACCGGGCCGAAGATCTCCTCCTGGGCGATCGTCATGTCGCGCCGCACGTCGGAGAAGACGGTGGGCTTCACGAAGTAGCCGGTCTCGAGCCCCTCCGGCTTGCCGAGCCCTCCGGTCAGCAGCCGGGCCCCCTCGTCGAGGCCCTTCTGGATGTAGCCCTGCACCCGCTCCCATTGGGCCTGCGAGACGAGCGGTCCGAGCTTGGAGCCCCGGGCGAAGGGATCGCCGGTGGTCATCGCCTCCGCGGTCCGCGCGGCGATCTCCTCCACCTCGGCCAGGCGCGCTCGGGGCACGACCATGCGCGTCAGCGCCGAGCAGGTCTGCCCAGAGTTCAAGAAGGCTTTCCCGACGCCGTCGGCGACCGCCTTGGCGAGGTCGGCGTCGGCCAGGATGACGTTCGCGCTCTTGCCGCCGAGCTCGAGAGCCACTTTGGCGACCCGCTCCATGCACAGAGCGCCGACCCGCTTGCCGGCCCGCGTGGAGCCCGTGAAGGACACCATGTCGACGCCGGGATGCCGGGCGATGGCCTCGCCGACGACGGGACCGGCACCCGACACCATATTGAACACGCCGGCGGGCAGGCCGACGTCGTGGATCACCTCGGCCAGCACGTACGCGTTGAGCGGCGCCACCTCGGACGGCTTCAGCACGACGGTGCAGCCGGCGGCGAGCGCCCAGGCGACCTTCGCTGCGATCTGGTGGAGGGGAAAGTTCCACGGGGTGATGCAGCCGACCACCCCGACGGGCTCGCGCACCACCAGGGAGTTGCCGATCCGCTCCTCGAAGGGGAACTCGCTGACGACCGACGCCACCGAGTGGAACGATTTGTACGGCAGGCCGGCCTGCACCACCAGGCTGAGCGGCTTGACCATCCCCACCTCCTGGCTGACGAGGGTGGCGATCTCGTCCGTGCGGGCGGAGAGCCCCTCGGCTATGCGGGAGCAGTACTTGGCGCGCTCGTCGGCCGCCGTGGCCGACCACGGGTCGAAGGCGCGGCGGGCCGCGGCCACCGCACGGTCGACGTCCTCGACCGTGCCGCCGGGAACGGTGCCGAGGATCTCCTCGGTGGTCGAGTTCACCACCGGGATCGTGCCCGAGCCCGAACTGGGCCCCCACGAGCCGTCGATGTATATGGAATCCCTCACGATCATCTCTTTCCCTCCCATCAGCGTCCTCCCCCTCCCGCCGCAGGGCGGGGTGACACCGGTCGTGGTCCCAGGACTGCTCCGAATGCTACGCGCTGGGCGGCTCGGGCGCGCCGGGGTCGATCAGCTTCTGCATGAGCACCACGTCGAGCCAGCGCCCGAACTTCCTCCCGACCTCCCGCTCGACGCCGACGAGCTCGAAGCCGCACGAGCGGTGCAGGGCTATGGAGACCTGGTGGCCGCCGACGATCCGGGCGATGACCGCATGGAAGCCGTGGGCTGCGGCGAGCCGGAGCAGCTCGACGAGCAGTCCTTTGCCCACCCCCTGGCCCTGGACGTCGGAGGCGACGTAGACGGAGTTCTCGACGGTCGTCCGGTAGGCGGGTCTCGGGCGGTAGGGGGACAGCGACCCGAACCCGCGAACACGGTCGTGGTCGTCGACGGCCACGATGGCGGGGTGGGCGCCGCTGTGCTCGTCGATCCAGGAGAGCTGGTCCTCCAGGGTGCGGGGGACCAGGTCGAATGTGACCGTGGAGCCGAGGACCTCCCGGTTGTAGATCGTGCGGATGGCGTCGGCGTCGTCGTGGGTCGCCAGGCGGTACTTCATGCCCTGCGAGCGTACCCCGAGCCGCTGGCCGACCCCCTCGGGGCCGAGTACCATGGCGCGGCTGTTCGCAGTGCCCCCTTAGCTCAGTCGGCAGAGCACAGCCATGGTAAGGCTGGTGTCGTCGGTTCGATTCCGACAGGGGGCTCGGCGGCGTAGCTCAGTTGGTCAGAGCACTCGGCTCATAATCGAGTTGTCGTCGGTTCGAGTCCGACCGCCGCTACCAAGTTCAGGAGAATAGGGAAAAGAGACAGGGTCCAGTGGCGAAGAACGAGAAGCGGGTGAAGGTGACCCTCGCGTGCGACGTGTGCAAGCGCCGCAACTACATCACGATGAAGAACAAGACGAACGATCGTGAGCGGATCGAGCTGAAGAAGTACTGCCGCTGGGATCGTCAGCACACCCTGCACAAGGAGACGCGGTAGCAGCGTGAGGCTGGCATGAGGTCCGAGCCGGCCGCGCTGCCCCTGCGGGCGCGGGGGCTGCGGCGACCGCCACCTGCCGGTGGTGGCGGGAGCGGGGTGCTGTCCGCCCTGCCCACCGCGGACCTCCGCTCGCTCGTCGAGGAGGCCCGCGGCGGGGACGGCGACGCCCTCGACCAGCTGGTGCGGGTCACCTATGCCGGGACCTACACCCTGGCCTACCGCCTGACCGGCAACGACGACGACGCCCGCGACGTCGTTCAGGAGGCGTACCTGCGCGCCTACCGCGGCCTCCGGCGCTTCCGCGGGGAGTCGCAGTTCACGACGTGGCTGTACCGGATCACGGCCAACTGCTCGGCGACCCTGCTCGCCAAGCGGGCGCGCGCTGCGGCCGAGTCGTTGAGCGACGACGCGCCGCTCGTGGACGGCCGCGCCGAGCACGACCCGGAGCTGCGCGCCGCCGGCGAGGACGACCGGGCCCGCATCGCCGGAGCTCTCGCCGTGCTGCCCTGGCGGCTGCGCCAGGTGATCGTCCTGCGGGACATCTACGATCTTCCCCACGGCTCCATCGCCACAGAGCTCGGGATCAGCGAGGCGGCCGCCAAGGTGCGCTTGCACCGGGCCCGTCGCCAGCTGCGCGAGCTGCTCGCACCCGACGCCCTCGACGAGGACTTCGAGAAGGGTTCGAACCGTGCCCGCGCTGGCTGAGGTCGTCCGGCTGCGCACCAGCGCCTGCCGCGACGCTGCGACGTCCCTGCAGGGGCTGGCCGGAGGCGAGGAGCTCGTCGACCCCGCGGTCCGCGCCCACGTCGAGCGCTGCCTGCGCTGCCAGGCGGAGGTCGTCGCCTACCGGCGGATCCTGCGTGGTCTGCGCTCCCTGCGCCACGAGGTGGTCACCCCCCCGCCGGGGGCCCTGGCCGCCGTCCTGGCCGCCCTCGAGGCCGCGGACGCGCGCCACACGACGCTCGCCGCCACCTGGGCGGCCCGAGCCGCCTACGTGGGGGGCATCACCGTGGCGACCGGTGCGGCCGGCGTGCTGGTGTGGCTCGGCCGGCGCCGGCTGGGGCTCGCCACCGCCAGCTGATCCGCCCGGGCGTGGGGTGGCCGGCGGGCCGGCCGGCGGGGTGGCCGGCCGAAGTGGCCGGCGGGGTGGCCGGCCGAAGTGGCCGGCGGGGTGGCCGGCCGAAGTGGCCGGCGGGGTGGCCGGCGGGGTGGCCGGCCGAATCGGT
>JAJYLA010000108.1 GCA_021788115.1 Actinomycetes bacterium
CGGGGTGCTCTTCGTGGTGATAGGCGTCGGGCTCCTGGCGGTATACGCGTGGATGCGCGTCACGGCATCACAGGCGCGCCTGCGCGACCTGGCGGTCGGGCGTCGGCTCGCGGAGTCGTTGCAGGCACAGCAGTGGCCCGCACCTGTTCAACCCGAAGCGCTCAATGCGGCCGGGATGCGACTCGAACCCGGTGAGGTGTGCCTCGTCGACGGGGCTGACGTCGAGCTCATGCAGTGGTACGGCGACCCCGTGGTTCTGACCAGGCGCTTCTTCTTCCTGTGGGGCAGCCCCCTGGCGTGGATGGTGTCGATCCTCGGCATGTTCGGCTCCTGGCAGCACAACCGCAAGAAGTCCAAGAAGGCGGCGCCGCGATGGCGCGACCCCGAACGCGCTCAGCTATGGGTGACAGACCGGCGCTTCCTCCTGCACGGCCGTACCGGTAACCAGAGCTGGGTGCAGATCCGCTGGGGGTCGGTCCGCCAGTCGCTTCTCGACGGAGACGGCGTGGTGCTCCTGCTCGACGAGTGGGAGCACCTCCCGATGAAGATCCGCACCGCGGCGCCGGCGTGGCTGTTCGTGTTGTACCGCTTCGCGTCGGCCCGGCAGGTCTTCCTGCCGAGGCTGCCGTGGTGGCATCGCGCTCTCACATCGAAGGCGGAACCATGAGATCACTCGCGGCCGCGTCCATCGCCGCCGTCGGCCTGCTCATCGCCGGGTGCGGCTCGTCCAGCCCCAAGGCGTCGACACCCACCACCACCAACTCCCAACCCGACTGCTGCACATCGCCGACGGGCGCCGGGACCACACCCACGACCGTGGGCGGCGCAGCAGGAGCGATCACCGACCCGTCCGGCATCCGCTGGAGCCTCAGAGCAGGCCGTCCCAGCCTCGTCTCGCGCTACGAGACGTCCGGCGTCACGGCGACCACCGTTCAGGCCCCACCCGGCCAGGAGTACGTCATGGTCCCGCTCGCCGTCACCGACACGTCGAACCAACCGGCAGGTGTCCTCGGGATCCTGGCCGACGTCCAAGGCGTCGGAGCCACGGTCTACCTCGGGGTCCCGACCGCCCAGCAGCCAGGCGACTGCGCCACCACTCAGCAAGGCAGCCTGAGCGCGCCCACCGGCTTCTGTCTGGACAGCACGGACGTGGTGCTCGCCGACGGGACCGACGTCAAGGACGCCGAGAACTTCAACGAGGACCCCATGGCGCAAGCGGGAGCGACGGTGAACGCGACCCTCTATATGGGGCCTGTTCCCACCGGTTTCAACCTCCAAGGCCTCGAGATGCTGGTCGAGACCGGCGGCGGCTCGAACCCCGGCCTGGTAGCGGTGCCGATCGGGTGAGCAGACACGTGATCCCCAGGGGCCTGATGATCGCGGCGGTCGCGATAGGGTCAGGGTCGCTCTGCGCTTCGGTGGTCCCCGGGGTGGCTGCGCAGACCTCGTCGTCATCGATCGGGCTGACCGCGGCGGACGTTCCCGGGTTCACCGCCGTCGACCCCAGCGTCACCTCCTACCAGAACCCCGACGACGACTTCGTCAAGGCCTGGCGGTCGTGCTCGGCAGGGGATCCCCTGCTGAGCCAGCTCGACTCGGGGCCGGCGGCCACCGCCAGCACCGTCTTCGGGCAGGGCTCGGACGGCTACGGCGCACCGCAATTCGAGGTGGCGTCGCTCGTATTCGACGCCCCCTCGGCGGCGCAGGCCGCCGCGGCATTCTCTGCGCTGTCGGCGAGCGGCTTCGGGAGTTGCATCGCCAAGGTGGCAGACAAGAACAACGCCGCCGAGGGGTTCGCCCCGCAGCAGCCGTCAACGGCGGCACGTGTTGCATGCCCGGCCGTCGCGCCGCGCTGCACGGCCTTCGACGTTCACGAGGTCAGCTCACTCGGCACCGGCGACCTCACCGTGGTCGGCTTGTACGCCGGCGCGTTCGTGAGCGTCCTGGTGGCAAACGGTGTCAACGGCCCGTTCCCCGGCCCGACACTGCAGCGGCTCGTGCGGGTCCTCGCCACCCGAACGGGAGAGTCCTCGCCGGCGCAGGGCGCGTCGGGGAACTGCGGGCTGGTGGTCGGTCAGTCGACGGTCACCGTGTTGACCACCGATCAGGTCTCTGCGGCGCTGGGCGAAACCGTCAGCTTCGCCGGAGAGCAGCCGGGAGCCTACGAGGGCGGCATCTCGACGCACATCTGCACCTGGAACGGTCCCCCGCTCCGAGGCAGCGGGCTGATAGGCAACGACTCGCTGCGCCTCACCGTAAGCGACCCGTCAACTCAGGCCTCCGACCAGTTCGCCCGTGACGAGGAGTCACAACGGCAGGACTTCGCCCACCAGGGCTACAGCGTGGCGAGCGTCGGCGACGGCGCGTTCTTCTCCGGAGCCCAAGACGCCGGGCAGAGCCTGGAAGTGCTCACCGGAGACCGGCTCTTCACCATCGACATTCGCCGCTCGGATGCCGGTCAGGAGGCGGCACAGCACGCGCAACTCTCCCTGGCGATGACGGTCCTCGCAGGTCTGCGACCGCCGACACCGGTGCCCGCTGCCTGCAGTCCGGTGACGGGCGGCCCCGGGGCGTCCGTCGCGCAGGGACTCGGGGCCTCGCCGGACTGGCTCGCGATCGACCCGTCAGCGGACCTCGTCCTCGACGCCGTTCCAACCACGACCAGCGACGGTGCCGGCTTCTTCAACGCCTTGAACCGCACGGCTGTCCAGAGCCTGGTGCGCGAGGTCCTGGTCTTCGACTCCCGAGGCCAGCCCGACTACCCCGCGGTGTGGAAAGTGCTCAAGGCCGCCCTGGAGTCGTGCCTGCTCTCGGAGGACTTCGTCAGCTCGCTCGTGACGACCCCCGACGACCCGGCAGGGCTGAACACCATCTACACCAACCTGGCGGGCGACACTGCTGCCAGCGCCGGCCTGATGAGACCGATGAACGCGCAAGAAGTCGCGGCGGGCCTGAGTGCCGACCCGGGGGTCACGGCAATCCAGCCCGGAAGTCAGATGCAGACCGTCGACCAGGAGTACGGCCATGTCGCGGCCAGCGCGCTCGCCGGCGACATCGTATCCTTGCTGGGCGCGGGCAAGGAATTCCCCCTCCCGACAGCGGTGGCCCTCAACGGTCTGAGCGCCGAGTGGTACTTCGACCAGGCTCCCGGCGTCCCGGGCGGCAACGGGGCCAATAACCTCACCGACCTCTCCGGAGACCCGGTGGTCACGGCCGCCCAGAGCTACATCGAATCCTCCATACCGCCGGCCCCCCAAGCGTGGCTGGACTTCAGGGCAGGCAACTCCTGGGTGAACGCCCAGCTGCCCCTCACCGGGACGACCTTGACCCCGGCCCCCAACGACATCGTCGGGGATCCCCAGGGTGGTCCGAGCGCGGGTCTGTACTACTTCAACGACTGGGCGAGCAGTGCCGCCGTCCTCCAGTTCATGGTCGTCGACGGTTTGGCCCTGCAGCAGGAGAACAGTGTGCTCAACCTCGCGGGGGGAGAAAGCCTGCTCATGAACTTCTTCTCCTGCCTCGGGGACGTCGGTTCGGTCGCCGCATTCGGGCAGGACCTGACGGCGGTCGCGAAGGCGCACCTCGACAGCAACACCGACCAGCAGGTCTACACGGGCTTGCTGGTGGTGAAGGACGCGCTGGAGATCACCGACACAAGACTGCTGCCCGCCCTCGGAGCTGTGTTGTGCCCGGTAAACCTGTTCCTTTCCGCCCCGGACCCCGATGCGGTGGCAAGGGCGCAGAAGACGGCGGGGGAGCTTCTCTGCGACCAGGAACTCGGAATGGAGAACGACCTCGTGGGCAGGCTCCAGTCCGACAACCGTCTGCTGGTGGACGGGCACGTCACCCGGGGGGCGGTCGACGCCCCATCCGTCTACGAGACCCGAGGGGGCGCGCCTGTGGCGACCTTCGCGTCCGACAAGGGCACCGACACGGGTTCGGCCGTCTTCCCGACGCTGAACGCGGCGCAGGCGACGTGGCGGATCATGGTCAACGGTGAGATCCCCCCGGCCGACTACGAAGCGTGTCCGCTCGGCGGCCAGGACCCCACCCTCAGCCGATACGAGATGCCCGTCGACGGGTCCGGGTACGCGCCGAACAGCCAGGTGACCATCATCGGGCACTCGACGCCGGCGGTTCTCGCCCGAACCCGGGCCGACGCGGCGGGAAGGTTCGACCTGTTCGTCGACCCCCGCCAGCTGGGCGTGGGTCGCCACGAGATTCTCGCCCAGGGCCGGACTCCCAGCGGCGGGGCACGCGTCCTGCGCTGGGCCGTGGACGTCACACGGGGAGGCTCCGACCGGTCCCCGGCAACCGAATGGGTGTGGCTCCTCCTGGGCGGGTTGGTCGTCGTGCTCGCAGGCGCAACCGCGTTCTGGCGCAGGCGCAACAAGTCGCGATGACAGACCTGCCTGACCTGCAGCGCAGGGCCGACGAGCTCGTGGAACCGCTGGTACCGCGGCTGGCTGCGGTGTCACAAGACAGGCGCAGGCCCGTGACGTTCCGTGCTCCCTCGAGAGCGCGGCTGTGGTACTTCGCGCCTCGCCAGCAGTTTCTCCGCTCGACGCGCCGCGTAACGGTCGTCTCTAACCCGCGGAGCCTTCCCGTCAACCGCCTGTGGCGATCGGCCACCGAACGCGAGCTCCGCGTCTTCGTCGAATACGACGCGGGTTTCGTCGCGGAGTCGCTGGCGTGGATCGCCGAGGTGGGTCACCCGCCGGGCATGGATGACATCGCCGACCGGGACGAGCTGCTGTCGCACGTCGTCATGCTCGCGGAGCCGATCCTGGACCTGGCGGGGCTCCGACGGATGATGACCGCGTCGGGCCCCTCAGGCGTGCGCTACCGGATCCTCTCTTCACGCGACGCACGGCATCCGTTCGTGTTGGGCGCGTCCGTCGGTCGCCGACCCACGGTCGTGTACAACCCCGGCCCGGTCACCAACCCGTTGTTCGTGCCCGCAACCCCCGGGTTGCTCCGCTACTTCGTCAAGGACGCAGCAGCGCTGTGGCATGCATTCAGTGAGAGGGCCGCGCGGCGCACCGGCCGCAGCTAACTGATACACCCTCTATGAGGGCTTGATCTGCAGGTTGGTGCAGTCAGCCCGCGGAGGAGTGATGGTCAAGGTCGCGGGTCTGGGTGGACGTCGGTCTAAACGTGAGGCCTTCGGGGACTTCGTTTTTAGCATGACGCCGGGCCTGCGTTGGCGGGTGCGACTTTGCGGACAAGCCGGCGACGAGCGAGGGGGGCGATGATTGGGGTGTCTTGAACGCGTTTGGGGCCCCTCCCGTCTCGAGTTGGCACTTGAGGGAGGGGCCCGGAAGGCGGGTGTCGCCTGTGGTGATCATATGGCCTTGCCGGTTGTCGGTCGAGGAGTACGCGGCGGCAGGCCGCGACGTGGTGGTCCCTCGGCCTTGCTGCCCCCGCTGTGGGGTCGTGCCGATTTTCTGGTCGGGCTATCCGCGCTCGGTGCGGGCCGGGGTGGTGTTTCAGATCTGGGTGAAGCGGTGCCGCTGCAAGGCTTGCCGGCGAAACGACTCGCTGTTACCGTCGTTTTGTCTGGCCGGGCGCCTCGACGCGGTGGAGGTGATAGGCCCGCCGGTCAGGGCGGTGGCGCAGGATGCGGGGACCCGTTCGGTGGCCAGGGGGATCGGCGAGCTGTTCGCCTACACCACGGTTCGGGGCTGGTGGCGCCGCCACCGCAAGCGGGTCGGCTGGTTGTGGTCGGCGCTGGCCGGCCTGCCTTGGTGGGGGCGACCAGAGTCGGTGGCGGACGGCGAGATCGACGCGCTGGAGGCGGTGACGGCGTTGGCGACCGCGGCTGGCGCCGCCTCGGTCCTCGTTGGGTTGTCGTTGTGGCCGGCGGTGTCGCTGATCTCGGGTGGCATGTGGCTGTTTGCCACCACGGATGTGCCCACGACAGCGGGCTGCGGGGGGTCTTGGATGGCTGTGATGGCCTCGATATCCCCGACGATCCCTCCATGATGGGCACCGAGGGATCCGCTGATGGGCGGGAGGGGTTGGATCGCTGTCCGGTTGGGACGGGCGCTCGGCCTGTCCCGCCCGTCATGCCCGTAGCCCGGGGCTGGATGGCGGAGGGCGCTTGTCGGGGGCGGGGGCCGGGCGAGTTCTTTGGGGAGCGCGCCAGCGGTGAGCGGTTCTGCCGGCGCTGTGCGGTGGCCGAGGTCTGCCTTTGGACGGCGGTCTCGCCGAGGCGGTCGAGGGCTTGCATTTCGGTATCTGGGGTGGGACCGGCCCGGCGGTGCGCGAACAGGTGCTGGCCGTGACTGGCACGGCGTGGGCGCGGGCCCGTTTGGAGACGGCCGTGGCCGAGTGGGCGGCTCGACGATCAGCGCCGGGGGCTGGGAGCACAGCGGCATGAGACCGTCGTGTCCGGCCCGGCCCGGACAGCGCGCTGTGGCTGAGGGCCATCAACGTTTCGCGGTGGTGGTCGAAGTCGACGCTCACCCGATGGTGGAACTGGTAGCCGCCCGGGCGCTGCTGATCATCGGTGAGGAGCTGCGCGCCGAGGGAAAAGTCTGCTGCCACATCAGCGTGGAGCTCACCCCGTGAACGGCACCGGCCAAGATGATCCTGGCCGGGCAGCCCGCATGACCCGTTTCGTCGGCGGGGCCCTCCAGGCCGAGTACGTGGCCAGGGTCAGAGACCTCGACGGCGCCCGCTGTCTGGTCGTGCCCGTCGACATCGCTAAGTGGTCGGCGATGACGCTGGTCGCCGACCATTTCGGTGAGGTGATCGTAGAACCTTTCGAGTTTGCCCTGACCGAGACCGGGGTGGCCGGCCTGCTGGTCGAGATCGCCCGGGCTGAGGCGGCCCGCCAGGCGCTGGTCTGCCGGGTGGGCGTCGAGGCCACCGGCCACTACCACCGCACGCTGTTGACCCGCCTGGCCGAAGCCGGCCTGGAGGTGGTGACCCTCAACCCGGCCGCGGTCAAAGAAGCCCGCTCCCAGCAGCTGATGCGCACCTTGAAATCCGATCAGCGCGACCTGGGGGCGATGGCCGGGCTCATGGTCAGAGGCGGCGGGCGGCCCGCCCAGGCCCGCTCCGACCACCCTGTCGCCGCCCAGCTGGCCTGGGTGACCCACCGCCGGCGAAAAACTGGCCGCCCACCAGTCGCTGGCCAACCAGGTGCAGTCCCAGCTCGACTTGGTCTTCCCCGGCCTGGCCGGCTGTTTCTCCGACCTGCTCGGCGCCAAAGCACGGCGCGTGCTCCTGGCCGAGATCTGCGACCCCGACCGCATCTGCCGCCTCGGCGCCGACCGTCTGCGCGCTTTCGTCGCCCGCCGAGAGGCGCGCATGAGCCGCCCCAAAGCCGCCCAGGTCCTAGACGCCGCCCGCGCCGCGCTGCGCCTGCCCAAAGCCGAACGTCACGTGCTCGGGGTGGTCCTGGCCGCCGACGTGGCCCTACTCGGCACCCTCGAAGCCGAACTGGCCCGGGCCGAGGCGGCCCTCGCCGACATCCTGCCGGCCACGCCCGCCGCGGTGCTGACCAGCCTGCCCGGCATCGGGGTCATCCGAGCCTCCGCGTATGGGGCCGCCCTCGGCGACCCCTGGCGTTTCCCTGACGCCTCGGCCGCCTACCGGGCCTCGGGCCTGGTGCCCACCGAATACGACTCCGCCGGCCGAAAACGCCGGCGCGGCCAGCGCATCAGCCGGGAAGGGTCGGTCCTTCTGCGAGAAGCCATCATCGAGTTGGGCAAAGGACTCTCCGGCCACGATCCCGACTTCGCCGCCTACAAGAGGCGGCTCATCGACGAGGAGAAGAAGACACCCGCTGTCGCCGCTGTCGCAGTCGGGCGGCGAGCCCACCGCCTCGCCTTCGCCATGCTCAAAACCCAAGCACCCTACGACCCGGCCCGCTGGGCCGACCCGGTCACCGGCGCCCGGTCAAGGCCCAAACGTCGACCCGGAGGATCGAAACCCGCTACAGCCAAACCCACACGACCAGATCGTCCCCGGTCCACCCCGGGACAACGGCGGCAGGGGTCCGGAGCAACGTCGCACTAACTATGAGGCCCCACCGGGGGACTTCGCGGTTAGCGTTAGCAGGACGCCGGGCCCCTCCCCACCGCGCGAGCGCGAACGTGGTTGCCTGACCCAACAAGGTCGCGGTACATCAGAGTGCGCCGCCGGGACCGCCAACCCGAAGCACCCCCGAGCGCAAACCACCGGCCCCGCTACACAACGGAGGAAAACCTCAACGCGGGCCATCGCTGCCTTGACAAATCAGACGGTTGCTAACTTGACGGCCTGGGAGCTGACAGGCCGGACCGACAAATGGCCTGTCTACCAGGACTTTCTCGCGAGCCCGCACCGCTGGTGCTATCTTCCCGAGACCGAGGAGAGGTGCGAGAGCGGCCGAATCGGACTCACTGCTAATGAGTTGACTTGGGAAACCGGGTCCGAGGGTTCAAATCCCTCCCTCTCCGCCAGCCGCCAACAAGCGGACACGAATGGCCGGGCACGCCGCACTCCAGCCGGATTCGTGTCCCGTCGTGTACCCGCAGGGGCACATGGGGGGACACGAATGGCCCGGCACGCCGCACTCCAGCCCGATTCGTGTCCCTTCGCGCCCGCGTAGACCGCGCGACGTGAGAAGTGAGGCGGTAACGGCTAAACCGTAGGGGCCGTGGTGAAGTCCCCCTTCGTCTCCGATCGGCCGTCGCCGGCGCCGTCCCGCAGCCACATCCACATCCTGGTGAGCGTCGCGCTGGTCGCGGCGGTGGCCGGCGCCGCGGCCATCGTGCTGGTCCTGCACCGCTCGAAGCCCGTGACGTCGGTGACCCCGCCGGCGAGCGCCGGCCTGGCGCAGTTCATGGGGCTCACCCCGCTCGGCGGGCGGCCGGCGCCCGACATCACCCTCACCGACCAGCGCGGCCAGCAGGTAAGCCTGTCGGCCCTGGAGAACGAGGGCAAGGCGGTGGTCCTCGCCTTCATGGACCCCCACTGCATCGATATCTGCCCGATCATCGCGCAGGAGTTCCGCCAGGCATACCAGGACCTCGGCGCCGACGCCTCGCGCGTCGCGTTCGTGGCCGTCGACGTCAACCCCTTCCACATGGCCCTGTCCGACGTGGCCCGCTTCTCCAGCGAACAGGGCCTCTCTCAGATCCCGAACTGGCACTATCTGACCGGGCCTCTGCCGGCCCTGCAGCAGGCGTGGAAGGACTACGGCATCGCGGTGCAGGCTCCGAGCCCTATGACCGACGTGGTGCACTCCGACGACGTGTACTTCATCGACTCGGCGGGCAAGGAGGAGTGGGTCGCTCTGCCCACCGACCTCTACACGGCGAAAGGCGCCGCCTACCTGCCAGCGCCGCAGGTGAGCCGGTGGGGGACGGGTATCGCCGGGGTCTCCCGCCAGCTCCTGTACTCGTAGGGCTCAGTCGCCTTCCCGGTGGACCAACCACACGCGGGCCTGGTCGCGGGGGCGGATCACTACCTGGTCCACGTCGACGTGGCTGGGTCGGGTGGCCACGAAGGCGATCACTTCGGCCACGTCCTCGGCCGTGAGCGGTGTCACCCCCTTGTACACGGCCTCGGCGCGTGCGGCGTCGCCACCGAAACGGACCAGGGAGAATTCCGTCTCCACAAGCCCGGGGTCGATTTCGCTGACGCGCACGGGCTGTCCGTTGAGCTCGAGGCGCAGCACGTCCATGACGGCGCGCACGGCGTGCTTGGCGGCGTTGTATCCCGCCCCGCCTGAGTAGGGTTCGAAGGCGGCGACCGACCCCACGGTGATGACGTGCCCGTCCCCGGAGGCCTGCAGGCGAGGGAGGAGGGCACGGGTCATGCGAAGAACCCCGAGGACGTTGCTGTCGTACATCGCCTGCCACTGGGCTTCGTCCGCAGTGGCTATGGGATCGAGGCCGAGGGCGCCGCCGGCGTTGTTGACCAGGAGCGAGCAGCCCTCCCCCACCTGGGCGCAGAACTCGTCCACCGACTCCTGGCTGGTCACGTCCAGGGGGTAGGCCCTGGCCGGCGGTCCTAGATCGGCCGCCAGCGCCTCGATGAGGTCCCGCCGGCGGGCACCGACGACCACCTGGAAGCCGTCGCGCGCGAGTACACGGGCGGTGGCCGCGCCGATCCCGCTCGATGCCCCGGTTACGACCGCGACCCCTCGCCATCCCTCCGCACGCACAGATCGGGAGGCTATCCGCTGGTGGCGCTGCTGGCGGCGGCGCACTCCTCGAGGATCCGCCGCACGTCCTCGGCAACGGCGCCGTAGGCCATCCAGGCACTGCCGGGGTGGCGCCGCGCTGCCATCCGCAGATCGGCGACCGCCGGCTCGAAGTCCTCCGCCGCCCGCTCGGCGGCCAGTCGGGCCAGTCCGGCGCCGGGACCGCCGTCCGCGACCGCCTCGACGGCGGCGACCGAGGTGGCTGCGGCGGCCAGCAGTCGGGACAGGGCGCGCCGCGCAGGCTCCCCGAGCGGCAGCGCCTCGGTGTCGGCCGCCGCGTCGGCCAGGGTACGGGTGACGCCCCGCACCTGGACGACGACGTGCTCCAGCGTGACGGCCGCCCGGCCGTACGCCTCGATGGCGGCGCTGCGGGCTCGGCGGCTGGGATTCCAACGGGCCCTCCGTCGGG
>JAJYLA010000109.1 GCA_021788115.1 Actinomycetes bacterium
CCGCTACCTCAGCGTCCGACGACAAAGATGTAGCAGCTGCCCGCCGGGCAGATGCGGAACCCGGCACAGACTGCGCCCGCAGGCGCCACATCGGGCAAGACGGCTTCACACATGGATTGTTATGGGCGACAGTCGAAGTTGGCGGCGAGGTCGTGGGCGCAGCGATGCAAACGCCGCCATGGAACCTGTTCGTAGCTCGCATGGCACCCGGCGCCGTAATAACGCTCGCGGACGCCGTCGCTGACGCTGGGGTGGCCCTTCCAGGCGTCAGCGGAGAGGCAGGCACCGTAGAGGCGTTCGCGGCGCGCTGGCAGGAACGGACCGGTCACGGCTCCGAGATCCGCCTACGCCAGCGTATGTACGTCCTCGGGGAGTTGGTGTCGCCGGCCGGCGTGGCTGGGGACAGCACCCGGGCCACAGCAGCAGACCTAGATGTCGTCGCCCGATGGGCAGAGGCGTTCCACGAGGAAGCCCAGCCGGAAGCGCCCGGCCAGGACTGGCACGACTGGGCACGTCTGCGGATCGACGCGGGACAGTTGCACCTGTGGCGGGTGGACGGCATGGCGGTCGCGATGGCAGGCGTGAGCGCGCCGGCTTCGGGTGTAGCCCGAGTCGGCCCCGTGTACACGCCACCGGAACGTCGCCGTTGCGGCTACGGCTCCGGCGTGACCGCAACGGCGACAGCGGCGGCCATCGCCGACGGCGCCGATGACGTCGTGTTGTACACGGACCTGGCGAACCCCACGTCCAACGCCATCTACCAGGCCATCGGCTACCGACCTGACCATGACGCTGAGGTGCGCTCCTTCGTCTAGGCGCGGTGGCAGTGGGCCAGTGGCAGACTGGGTAGCCCTCCGGTGACCGGGGTCAGTGGCGAAGACTCGGCGATGGCCGTCATTAGGTACGCCCGCACCCGGCGGTAGGGGCGACCTTCCCGTCGCGATAGTGGGACGCACCCCATGGGACGGATCCGGCAGATCAGTCAACGGGAGCTCCGCAACAACAGCGGCGAGATAATGCGACAGCTCGATCAAGGTGAGTCCTTCGTGGTAACCAGGAACGGCGTACCCGTTGGCGAGCTATCCCCGCTGCGACGCCACCGGTTCGTAAGCGCCGACGCCGCGGTCGCGGCCTTCCGAGGCGCTCCTCGCGTCGACTTCGACCGGCTCAGAGCAGACCTCGATCGTGCAGCCGACCCGGACCTCACTCCGCGTGTCTGAGTCACCACGTCGCCAGCGCGGCCTTATCGACACCTCAGCTGTGATCGAACTTGACCAGATCGATCCTCAACAACTCCCCCAAGAACTCGCGGTCAGCGCACTCACGATGGCCGAGCTCGCGGCCGGTCCTCATGCCACCGATGACGTCGACGAGCGTGCCCGACGCCAAGATCGACTTCAACGCGCCGAAGCGACCTTCGATCCTCTGACCTTTGACGGCGAGTCAGCCAAAGCATACGGACGCGTATACGCCGCGGTCGTAACCGTCGGTCGCAGAGCCCGAGGGCCTCGGGGAGTCGATGTCTTGATCGCCGCTACTTCCCTGGCCGCAAACCTTCCCCTCTGCACCCGCAACAGCGACGACTTCCATGGCCTTGAAGACCTCCTGACCATCGTGGATCTCTGACCCAAGCCCCGCGATAGGCGCCATCTCGCCGAGCGGGTGACTGTGACCGGGTCAGGTTGGCCATGCCGCACCCCACAATTCCTCCAAGACGTCGTCATGAACCGGGTCGGCCACCTTGAGGGTTGCTGCTTCCTCATCGTCGTGCAGGTCGGACATAACCCGTCGGAGGCCTTCGTCGTACGCCGCTTGGACCTCCTCGAGCCCGAAGGTGTCGAGCGGCTCGAAGCGGTCGAACAGCACGACCCCGACCCGGCGGGGCTGTGTCGGATCGGCCACGACGGCCAGTGTGGCTGCCGGGGGCGTGCCGGGCCAGCGGTTTGCCGGCCGGGCTGGCTCACGGGAGGGTCGTCGTCGTCGTGGTCGTGGTGGTCGTGCTCGGCACCGCCTCGGTGGTGGTGGTCGGAGCCGGCGTGGTGGGGGTGGTCATCGGTTCGGTCGGCACCGGGGTGGTCGGCACCGGGGTGGTCGGCACCGGGGTGGTCGGCACCGGGGTGGTCGGCGCCGAGGCCGCAGGCGGGGCGGAGGAGACGAACAGGACGACGGTCGAGCCGGGAGCCACTGCGGTGCGGGCGATCGGCTCCTCGGCGACGATGATCCCGGCCGGGCCGGCGGCCACGACCTTGACCGGTCGGGCCCGCAGGCCGAATCCCCGGAGGACGATGACGGCCGGTCTCAGGCGGCGGCCCACCAGGTTCGGGACGGCGAGCGCCGAGGCCGGGACGGCGGCGGTGCTCGTCGGCGCGGCGGTGGTGGGGACAAGCGCCGGGTGGCCACCCCGGCCTGCGGCGAGGGCGATCGCGCTGGCGCCGGCAGCGACGACCACGGCCGTCGTGGCGGCGACGGCCGGGCGGGATGCCCACCACTTGCGAGCGGGCGGCTGAGGGGAGGTGGCCGTCGGGTTCCCGGCGGCCGGAGGTGGGCCGGGCGGCGGCACCGCGGCCACGTGGCCGGCGGGCAACGGGCCCGGGGTCAGGCCGCCCAGCCCGGCCTGGTGCAGCACGGCCGCCCACCCACCGTGGAGGAGAGCAGCAGGCAAGGCGACGGGGGCCAGCCCGGCCAGGACCGCCTCGGGCGAGACCAGCCGGGAGGCCAGGTCCTTGCAGTGGCTGCAGCGGCGCAGGTGACGGTCGATGCGGTGCCGGGAGGCGGTCGACAACCGGAGGGGGGCGGCCGGCACCAGCTCGGCCAGCCGGGAGCAGCGCTGGCTGCTGCGGGCGAGCAGCAGCGCCTTCACCGCCTGGCCCAGGGACTCCTTGGCCCGGTGGACGGCGACCGCCGCCTGCTTGGGGTCGAGGTCGAGGACCTCGGCCACCTCGGGGGTGGTGAGCTGCTGGCGGACGGCGAGGTCGACGATGGCGTACTGGCGGGGTTCCAGGCCGCCGGCCGCGGCCCACACCAACTCTGCTGCTTCGCCGGCGCCGGCCAGCTCGTCCGGCCCCCGCCCGGCGGCCGCCGGGCGGGTCGGGTCGATGCTGTAGCTGGGCCGGGACCGGGTGAGGTGGTTCATGGCCTGGCGGTGGGCGATGGCGTACAGCCAGGGGCGGACGCGGGCCGGATCCTGAAGGGTGGCGATGGCCTCGAGGGCCCTGACGAAGCTGGTCTGCAGGAGGTCCTCGGCGGCGTGGGGATCCCTGACGGTGCGGGCCAGGTAGTCGTACACCGGAGGGGCGTAGCGCTGGTACAGCCGTCCGAAGGCAGCCCGGTCGCCGGCCCGGGCGGCGGCGGCGAGGATCTCGTCGGGCTCGGCACCCGACCAGGCTCGGGGGTTCGGGTGGTCACCGCTGTCGCTCATGGTCATCGACCTGCCGCCGACATTGTGACCCGCCCGGCGGCGCTGGAGGGGTTGTGGACGCGCCCGAAGGCCCGGGGCGGCGTTTGCCACCCCGGGCCCGAGGGGCCCTCTGGCGGGGAACCGGGCCCGAGCGCCGGGTCCCGGCCTGGTAGCTCAGATCAGGGTCCATGTCCCGTAGACCGGCTGCGGGCCCTGGCCGCCGTTGTGGGCAACCAGCTGGCCGGGGAACTCGTTGGGGGCCCGCCACACGTTGACCGGGCTGCCGTCCAGCGAGGCGTAGTAGGGGTCATCGGTCTGGAAGTTGGTCCCGGTCCCCTCGAGGGTGGCGTCGGGCAGGGTCTCCACCGAGACGTTGGGCCGCAGGGTCATCTGGGTCCAGTGGCCGTTCCAGGTGAGGGCGTAGAAGGGGCGGAAGGTCCAGGTGCCATAGACCGGCTGGGACCCCTGGTCACCGTTGTGGGCGATCAGCAGGCCGGGGAACTCCTTGGGGGCCCGCCACACGTTGATGGCGGTGCCGTCGAGCGCCGAGTAGTAGGGGTTGTCGGTGGTGAAGGCGACGGTGCCGACCTTGGTGGCGTCGGGGAGATTCTCGATGCTCTGGTTGGGCACCCGGGCGAGGGGGATGTCCTGCCACTCGCCGACCTGGCCGTGGTACCAGTAGCTGGTCGTCACCTGGAACGAGGCCGTGGCCTCGACGGTGCACACGGTGTTGCCGCAGAAGTACTCCTCGTGGACGGCAATCGGGTTGGTCCCGCGCCGGTCGGTGGAGCTGACGGTGATGGAGCCGGTGAGCCGGCCGGCGGTGCCGACCGTGGCCGTCCCGGTGGAGACGGGAGAGCCGTAGGTGAACGCGACGCCGACCTGACCCATCTGGCCGGCCGGGGGCACAAACCCGTAGCCGAGGAGCGACACGACGGTGCCGGCGGGACCGGAAGCGGGGGTGGCGGTGAGGCTGCCGTACCGCAGAGCGGGTGTGGTGGGCCCCGCGCTGCCAACCGTGGCCACAGGCGTGGCCTCACGGGCGGACTGCACGTCTGGCTGGGGGCTGGCCGGCTGGGAAGCCTCGACCGGGGCTGCGGTGCGGGCGGCCGCGGCGACCGGCGACGAAGGGGCGGCGCCGGCGGCCGCGGCGACCGGCGAGGAGGGGGAGACCGGCGAGGAGGGGGAGGAGCCCACCGCCGCAGCGGTCGGCTGGGTCGTGGTCGACGACCGGGGGGCGTGGGTGAGGGCACCCACCCCGAGGCCGGTGCTGGTGGCCGCCAGGGCGGCGCCCAACACCAGTTTGACGGCGGTTACGGACCTGAACATGGCGGCCTCCTGAGGGCGTTCGAGTGATGTCGACGGGTAGGACACGCCGCCCCCGGGGGGATTACCCCCAGACTCCGTTTTTTTTCGGCGGGAGGAGGAGCCCGGGCCTAGAGTGCGGGCCGGTGCGTCGGCTCTTGACGGCCCGAGCAGGGAGGCGGGCGGTGGTGGCGACCGCCGCCCTTCTCGCCGGCTGCAGCTCCTCGACCCACCCATCCACGCAGGCGATTCCCGGCTCGACCTCGACCTCGACGTCGACGTCGGCCTCGGCGGCGGGGTCCCCGTCAGGGCTGCTGGCCTTCCTCGACCGCCAGGGCATAGAGGTGGCCGACCCGCTTAGCGGGCAGGTCCGCCTCGTGGTTCCCATCCCGTCCCCGGTGCTGGGCAAGTCCGCCGAGGGCAGCTACATGGTCAACGGCCCGGTGTGGGGTGCTGCCCCCGGAGTGGCCCACCCGGTGATCTACTTCGCCCTGGCCGGAGCCGGGTCGGTGCCCCACTACGGCGACGTTTTCTTTCGGGCTGACCCCTTCACCGGCCAGCTCACCGTGATCGACGCCATCGCCGACGTGACCGGCCAGACCGAGGGCCTGGCCTGGATGCCCGGGCAGCTGCTGTACACGGCGGGGTGCTGCGAGGACATCGGCATCGACTCCCTCCCGCTGGCCACCAGCCCGGCCACCCCGGCGACGGTGGAAAGCCCGACCGGGGGGATGTGGACCTCGATGGGGGCGACCTGGTCGGCGAGGCTAGCCGCCAACCACATCATCATCTCCGCCGCGAGCACCCCCAACCGGGTCGAGTACGTGTGGGTCGATCCAGCCGATCACACCACCCTGCCGCTGCAACTGCCTCCGCGGTTCTCGACCACCCGCTCGTCGCTGGGCGCCCTCGCCGTCGACCCGGCCGGCACATTGGAGGCGATGGGGATCGAGGATCTCCAGGCCAGTACCGAGACCCTCGAGGTCTTCGACGTGACCACCGGCTCGGTCAGCCTGCCCAACTCGTTGATCGGCTCGGTCGCCGGCCTGGCCTTCGCCCCGAGCGGCCCGTGGCTGGCGGTGGCGTCGGCCGGGACGGTGTCGGTGATCGACGCCGCCGCGTCCACCGGGGACGGCGCCGGGGCGGCCAGCGACACCACCACCCCCAGCCCCTACCACCTGGCCCGGGTGGGCCACGGCGCCCAGGACGTGAGTTGGTCGGCGCCGGTCAGCGGGACCGGCTTCGCCGGGGTGCGAGCGGTCACCCAGAGCGCGTCCCAGCTCTTCGCCCAAGCTTCGGCTTCCTTGGCCCCCAGCGCCACCACCACGGCGCCGCCGGCCAGCACCACCGTCGCCCCCCCTACCACCACCCCACCGGGCAGCGCCACCCCCGACCTGTTCGTCTCCACCGCCGTGATCCCCCCGCCCGGGGAGCTGTACAACTGGCCCTCCTACCCCAAGGTCATCCAGATCGACAGCGACACCTGGATCGGCGGCGGCTCCGCCTCCGCTTCGATCCCCTGGGTCGCCAGCCCGGCCTCGGCCACCGCCTCGGCCACCACCTGGAGCAGCTCCTGCTCGCCCAACCCGGGCAACAACTGCACCCATTCCGAAGGACCGACGGCTGTCTCCGCCAACCAGCCCATGCGCTGCACCGTCGACTACTTCGACCCCTCCACCGGGACCACCCGCGCCTCGACGGTGCTGGTCTTCGACCACCTGCAGTACACCCCGACAGGGGGTAAGACGGTCGTGTTGGCCGACCCCTGCCCCTGAATCCAAGCGTGACCCGCCACGGGTTTGCACCTCCCGGCCTGTCATGCCCGCCGTTCCCTACGCCTATCCCCCATGGTGAACAACCGTCTCCAAGCCGGCGGCAGGTGATAGGTCCAGCCTTCGAGGTCGATCACGTTTTGGGATGTTGCGGGCAAGCGACAGCCATATGGGGCACTGCCGGAAGACCAGGCGCCATTCCTGTGGACCTAGGTTGCCGGGTATACCACCATCTGGTAGTATCCTGAGTATGGCGAAGGAGAAGGCGACCATCACCCTGGACCGAAGGAAGGCTGAGGAGGCCCGAATTCTCGTCGGCGTCGAGTCGACCTCGGCAGCCGTCGACGTGGCCCTCGACCGGCTCATACAACTCGAACGTCTTCGACGGGACATCGCCGCCTACCGGGCCATGCCATCTACTGACGAAGAGCTGGCCTTGGCCGAACTCGCCGGTGAAGGGTTGCTCGACGACGACACGGACTGGGCCGCCCTATACAGCGACACATGACGGCCACCCCGCGCCGGGGGGACGTATGGCTAGCCGACTTAGACAAGACTCGGCCGGTCATCGTCCTGACTCGGAATCCGATGGGCCGCTACCTCAACGCGGTGCTCGTCGCTCCCGTGACCTCGACCGTTCGAGGGGTCTCGACCGAAGTGACGGTCGGCGCCGCCGATGGTGTCCGGATCGAGTCGGTCGCCAACACGGACAACACACAGCTCGTCGCCCGGACGCGTCTACTACGACGAGTCGGCCGTGCCACTCCCGAGACAATGGCTGCCCTTTGCCGCTCGCTGGCCATCGCCGTCAACTGCCCGGGACGCTGATCCTGCGCAGACCCAAGACAGCGAAGCAACGGAGGGACCAACGTGTCCGAGAAACATTATGTCGGTATCGACCTTCACCGCCGCCGTTCGGTGATCGTCATCGTTGACCAGCAGGGCACCGTCACCGCATGACCAACCGTACCCGCTGACATTCGGTTTTACCCTGGAGGCGGCGACCGGAATCGAACCGGTGTGCAGGGCTTTGCAGGCCCTTTGTTCAACCCGCATACTCCCTGGTCAGGGGCTTGCGGAGGGCCCCGCGAGGGGCGGCGAGGCGCGGCTGCGGCGCGGCCTACCGGTAAATGGTGGCCGGAGACGGTCGGCGATGGGCAGGTCTGAGCGCCCCTTGGTCAGCCGGCGAGGCGCTGTCGAATGCGCTTCAGTTCCTGGGGGTGCTCTCGAGCAAGGACCCGGTTCGCCAGCTCGCCGTTGATGGACGCGATGGTCCGCAGGCGGTCCTCGAAGTCCACTCCGCCTCCCGCCTCGCTCTCCAACCACGCCACCACATCCGCCCAGTGCCACAACGGGCTCCGCACGTTGCCGGCCGCGGGTCGGGGAAACCCGCCGGGACCGCGCTGACCGCTCACCAGCATCGAAACCGACTGACGGGTACGGCCAGACCGCTCGGCGACGTCCGCCATGGAAACCAGCTCGTCCTCCACGGCTAGGGGCTCGAAGCCGAGCCCGATCACCTGGTTGATCGCATCAAGGACCGCGTCCAGGAACGATTCAGCCTCGCGTTCAAAGCCCACGAAGTGACCCTTCGGCCCTTCCTCGACCGCGACCTCCTCATCGAACCCGCCATAGAGGCGATCTGCGTCGGAGTCGGAGAGGCGATCGCGCAGCCGGATGCGGAAGGCGAAGCTCTTCATGTCGGTGCCTCCTTGTTTCTCAGAGCGAAGCGGCGGATCATCTTGGCGGCCACGTCCGCGTCTTTCGGGGTGCTCCACACCCGGAACCGCTGACCGTTAGGAGCTACGACGTGGCCCCACGTGTGGCCAGAGTGGAGGATCTCAATCGAGCAACCCTCCTTCTCGGCGAAGCGAAGGGCAGCTTCCACCTGCTTCCGCTGGTGGCGTTCCCGGGCCACGTTGACAATGGTAACAGGCAACCGTGGACAATGTCCACAGAGTTGAACAATCGCTCTGTTCAGCTGTGGATGGTCAGGCTTCGAGGTCAGCGAGGAGTTTCGCTCGGTGCTCCTCCAGCGCTGTTACTTCCGAGCGCAGCTTCTTCAAGTCGCGGTCAACCCGCGCCAACTCGGCCCGGGCCCGCCGCTGCCGATGGCCCCGGTCGTTGTAGGTGCTGTTCATGAGCTCCTCGACCTCGCGGCGCAAGAGCCTCAACCACGGGTTCCCGTGAATGACGCCCACTCGGTACTGAAGCTGGCCGGCGTCGATCGCCGCCTCGATCTCGTCCTGGGTCAGCCCGAACTCCTTGCGTGCTGTCTTGTCACTGAGGGTTGCGCCTTTGCGGCTCCACTCGTCTTGCACGGACACTTCCTCTCAGTTGGGCGTCTCAGCTAGACGGATCTGGACTGGACGACGCGCCGGACCTTGGCGATGGCCTTCTTCAGGCCCGGGTCAGCGAGGTCGGCAAGGTTGGCTCCGACTGCAGTGATGGGTATCCGGTTGCCCCGGTATCCGAGAACGTCCGAGAGGATCTCTTTGTCCTGGCGCAGCTTGACCAAGTCGGACAGGAGATCTTCGGCCCTCCGGCGCTCATCCTCGTCGCGGACATTCACGATCACGAGTTGTGCCCGCTCGATGCCGGCGTATCGCTCGCTGACTGTCCACCGCTTCGCCGGGGGCGCCGCGGGAGATTCTTTCGCCTGGTCGAGCTTCTGGAGAAGCTCGACCCTTGCCGCTTCAACCAGTTCAGGGCGGGCGCGCATCATCGCGGCCAGCGGCTCCCCGACCATTCGTCCCATCAGTTCCGCGGCGGCGGCCGGCTCCGTGAACAGGCGCTCCAAGGCGGCCGTCTGCGTGCGCCGGCTGGGCCGGGGAATAGGTCGTCGGACGAACAGTCGCTCGCGCCCTTGGGGCGTGGGCGCCACGAACACGGACAAGTCGACATAGGAAAGTGGGCTATCACCTTCGAGCAAGACGGCCCTCGAGTACTCGACCATCAGGTCGGTCATGAAGAAGTCGTCCGTGCTGAACGGGGCACTCGGAAAGCTGAAGAGCGCAGCACCAGCGGCGCCGGCGTCGAGGTACCGGCGCAACTCTGGCTCTGTACGAGGTGAGGTCTCTTCCGGTTCGCCAAGCCGGTCGTCGCGGCGGCAGCGGGCCACCAGTATCGGAGGGTCGACCCGCTGCAAGACGGTCTCGATAAGTGTGGTCTTGCCCGCTCCTTCGGGACCGGCAACATGGATGATGGCGCGCTGTCTCAACGGTTGAGTTCCCGAGCCAGGATGCTCGTAACGAATCCGCCAGGGCCTTCGCTCGCGGCCAGTTGCCTAATCCGTTCGCGGACTTCGTCGGACCGGCCGGCGCGCTCTGCTGCCCTCATAGTGTGCTGGTAGGCGGCCCACACATCGGCGCCGGTGACGTCGTACCCGTAACCCTGGGCCAGCCTCTCCAGGGCCAGCACACCCGCTGCCGCGGCGAAGTCAGGTTGGCGTTCCGCCAGATCCCGGGCGGCTCGGGTGAGCGTCCTCGGATCACCCGGCCCGCTGCGGGCCAGAGCCAGCACTTCGTCGTAGAGCCCGATGTCCTTCGCCGCGGCGAACCACTTGGCCTCCTGCCCGGGCGTCGTGGCCACCAGATCAGCCAGCACGTCGGCGGGCTTCCTGTGGGGGTACTTCTTGGCCACGGCCCGATACGTCGCCAGATAGGTACCGGCCTGGTTGGCCCGCAGTCCATAGCGGGTATAGGCCTCATCGACCAACCCGGAGGAGAGCAGGATCTCCTCGCAGATGGCATCGACCTCCCTATCGGGCGTCCAAGGGTCGCGGCACGACTCCGCGTCCTGGATCGCCTCAGCCTTACGGCCCAGCGCGGCCAAGGCCATTAGGGTCCCCCGCCCAGTTAGTCGCGCGGTGTAGTGTTGTGGCGTGGAGTTGCCGGCAGAGGGGTTGCGGGACTTCTTCGAGCGGGTGGCGCCAGTGTTGGATGAGCGTCAGCGCCGTCTGATGGCTGGGGGTATGGCGGTGGCGTTGGGGCGTGGCGGGGTGGCCAGAGTGGCCGAGGCTTCGGGGATGAGCCGTAACACGGTGATCTCTGGGAT
>JAJYLA010000110.1 GCA_021788115.1 Actinomycetes bacterium
GTGCTGGAGGGGAACACCTCTCCTAGAGCTGCCCAGAACCCCAGCGCCCCGTCGCCGGTGGCCAGCACCGGGGCGGCCAGTCCCCGGGCCTTGAGATCCCTGAGCACCTCCGCCCAGGACTCGGTCGGCTATATGCCCTGCCAGCAAGCCGGATCCATCGACTCCGCCTCACCGACCTACACGCAGGACCTGACGGTCTCATGGTTCAACTCGGCGCCGACCCCGTTCCCGTCCCGGCACCGCTGAGTGACCTCCTGACCGAACTCGCCGACCGCCAACACGCCACCCGGCCCGGCCGGCCCACCGGCGAATGGCTCTTCTTCGGGCGAATACCCGGACAAGCCATCGAGCCCGACCAACTCGTCGAACGCCTCAACCGCCTCGGGATCACCCGGGCCGCCCGGACCGCCGCTCTCAACGCACTACTACGCCAGGTGCCATCGCCGGTCCTTGCCAAGGTCCTCAACCGCCGACCCTGGCGAGTCACCGCCAGAGCCAAGACGCTCGACACCGACTGGAACAACTACGCCGCTCTCCGAGCCCGAACCTGACCTCCAAACCGAGGAATACGCGGAACCCGAATATGCAACTCCACCAATAGCGTGGTGTCCGCTGATAGGGGGCGTGGCTACGGAGTGGTAGGGGCGCCCGGCGATTGTACGGGCGTGGTCCCGGCTCGGGTGGGGAAGATCAGCCGCCGGCGACGAAGGCAACTACGACGTAGGCGGCGTGCCGGTCGAAGTCCTGGCGTCGCCGGTCGTAGACGGTGGTTGTTCTGGGGTCGGCGTGTCTGGCGGCTACTTGAACGTCACGGAGCGGGACACCCGCGTCGAGCGCCGCCATGATGAACGCCGCTCGCAGCACGTGCGGATGTACCAGTCCGAGTCCTGCGCGCTTGCCGATGGATCGAACCCAGCGGTGGGCGGTGCGCCGGTCGAGTCGTTGACCGTCATGTCGTACCAGGATCGGGCCTTCTCGCCGTTCGCCCACAACGAATTCGATGGTGCGTGCGGTGCGGGGAACGAGCGGTATGAGGGCCGGTTTGTTGCCCTTGCCGATGATCCGCAGTACCCGGTGACCTCGTTCGAAGGCCATGTCCTCGATGTTGGTCTCACACGCCTCGCTGACCCTCAGCCCGTTCAGACCGAGGAGCACGGCCAGGGCGGCGGGGGCGTGATCGAACCGCTCCGCGGCGAAGAGAAAGCGGCCCAACTCGCTACGGTCCAGACCGCGCCGCTCCGAAGGGTGCACGGTCGGCCGGCGAACGTACTGAGCCGGGTTGGAGGCGATGCGCCCGTCGATGTGAGCGAAGCGGTAGAAGCCGCACGCGGTGGACAGACGCCGGTCGATGGTCGAAGCTGCCAACCCCCGCTCCTCCATAGAAGTCCGGTACAACTCGAGATGGGCCCGGGTCGCGTCGAGCACCGCCAGGTCGTGGTCGGCGGCCCATTGGAACAGGTTGCGCAGGTCGTGGCGGTAGGCGTCGAGCGTCCGCCCGCTGTATCGGGCGAGGAAGGCTATGGCGGCGAGCTCGGCTTCATCAGGTGCGATCGACTCGGCTGTGAACGCCAACGAGTGGGTGTGGGTATCGAGGGTGGTCATTGGGTGCCTCCTTCCGGTTTGGGAGGCCAAGCCAACACCGATCGACGGCCGCCGGCCGGCTCGACAACGGCCATCGACTACCGTCGTACTTCGTAGTACACTTCTTCAGTGGCAGGAGTGGACTGGTCCTACCGGGGCGACTACATGCGAGAACGCCATGGGATCGAAGTGGAATGGACAGACGAGGCGCTTGAAGACCCCGACGCTGTCCGTATCGACCCCGATCCGGCCAGCCGATCCGGCCGTTCGGTGAGAACCATCGGCTACTCGACCAAGGCCGGCGGCCTCGTCACCGTCATCACCGTCGAGGAGGCCGGAATCACATACGGCGTGAACGGATGGAAGTCGAACGAGATCGACATCCGCCGGTACCGGGAGGAACGACCATGAGCGATGTAGAGAAGATCATCGAAGCCGAGACCGAGGCTTCCGAGGGCAACCGAGACGCGCCTATCCCCGAAGGGGCCAAGGTCACCCGGCCGAACCGGGGCCGCTCGACCGTCTATTCGATCCGGCTCAACCCCGACGAGGTCGCCGCACTGCAGTCCATCGCCGATGCAGCCGGTGTCCCGGGATCGACCCTCGCCCGGTCATGGATCGTGGAACGAATCCAAGAAGAACAGGCCGGACTCAGTGACGCCGAGGCAGAATTGCGCGCCGCCCAGCGCCACCTCACCCATCTGCAGCGACACCTCCGCCAACAGGCGTCGTAGCAACACCAATAACATCCGTCAGCCGGCGTTGTGGGTCATATGGCTGTCGTCGTTTGGGGATGCCTCCGGCGAATATTCGGGGACACAGGGCGGGCTCTGTCAGGCTCGCGAGAGGGGGGCAATCCACCGTTCGCTGTCCTTCAACCCGTGTGGATGGTCGCGGAGAACCTGCTCGATCGCGGTGGCGAGCGCCGAGACAGCTGCTCGGGTTCGTGTACGGCTGGATGGAAGGAGGATCAGACCCGCGTGGGTCAGCCCCTGAGCTAGTCGCTCGGCCGCCAGGGGGCGGAAGTCCTTGATGTTGTTGGTGATGACCGCTCGATCTTCACTGCTCGCCACATCGAGGACAACCCTGTCGCTGCTTCCGATGAGGTCATTTCGTTCCGCGACGGCGACCACGTCGCAGCCTGCCTGGCGCAACAGCACAGCGATCTCGGGAGAGAGTTGCTCGTCAAGCAGAGCCCTCACCCACGCAGCGCCTGTTCACCAGCGGCCATCGCCGCCTGACCTCGGTGATATTCGGCCTCGTTCAGCGCGATCTCTTCGTCGATCTCTGCCCGATACTCCCCGTAGTAGGAGACGGCGGCTTCTACCAGACCGGCCGGGACCTGCAGGTATTCGGCTGCCGCGTCAATGGACCCGTCGTTGTCCCGAACGGTGGCGATGACCTCCCAGACGTCGAGGCCGCGCCCGATGAGGCTCGCGCGACGTCCACTGGGTCCGTCGAGGAATTGGATCAGCGGATGAAGGTCGTGACGTAGACCCTCTTCGACGTAGCGCTGGGCGAGAGTGCGCTCAGCCACCCGAACGCGACGAGCCCGCTCAGTTAGCCGCTGCTTGGTGCCAGGCGCCAGGCGCAAGGTGTAGTGATCAGCCACGACAGCAAGCGTACCACCGAGTGCCACGCTGTGTCACGGGCGGCTCAGGAGCTTCGTCGGGAGCTTCCGGCAATAACCGTCCCGTGGCCAGCGGACTGGGACAGGTGATGGCGAACGGGCTGTCGGGATATCGGGCGAGTCTTCTCATGACCCAACCAGTTCTTTCAGGTGGGCGAGGGAGTTGCTCAGGTGCTCCGGCGGGAATGGCGGAAAGCCAATCTGCTCTCGGATGGAGTCCGGGACTGCTGACCAGTCATAGGTGAGGGTGATCATGGTCCCCGCCGATCCAGCAGGCGTCAGGTCGTACCGCCACGTCCACCCAGGGAAGCTCAGCGTGCCATCGCCGGCCTCGTTTCCAGGCTCCCAGGAAACGGTGCGCGGCGGGTCGAACAACTGGACCCGGTTGGCCATCCGGTAATGACCGTCCGGGTGGTTCGGGTGATACATGGACATCCGGAAGATCTGGCCGGCGGCGGTCAGCGGCTGGTCATCGAGGGATCCCCTTACCCAGCCGGTGCCATCGATCGCGGCGTGCTTTGCTGGATCGGCAAGGACCGCAAAAACGGCCTCCGCCGAGGCGTCGATGACCGTGGTCGCGTTGACAGTGTCATCAGCCATTGAGCCACCTCCCCGTCACTTCAGCTTCCCACTCGTCATGACGTTCGCCAAGCCCGGAACTAATCGCTGGAGGACCGACCGGGAGGAGCTAGGACGTCTCGGCAGGGTCCACCACCCGGCGTTATGGGTGCTTATTGAGTCGGGATCTGGGGCCGTTTCTAGAGAATGTTTGTGGGCGCTACCTACATGCTCCAGAGGGCCTGCGTGGGTGACATGCGAGCGGCACGCAGGGCGGGCCAGAGGCCGGCTATGGCGCCGATGGCGATGGCGGCTCCGATGCCGCCGGCCCAGGCGATGGCAGGGATGACGATGAGTTCGTGGTTGGCTGAGGCGTAGATGGCGGTGGAGAGTGCACCGGCCCCCACGCCGGCGGCGCCGCCGGTGAGGGCGAGCAGGACGGCTTCTAGGAGGAACTGGGTGCGGATATGGCCTTTGGTGGCGCCGAGGCTTCGGCGCAGTCCGATCTCGGAGCGTCGTTCGAGGATAGAGATGATCATGATGTTGGCGACGCCGACGGCGCCGACGAGGAGCGCGACGGCGCCCAAGCCGAGGAACAGACCGTCGTAGGCACCTTTGGCGTCGGCTTGGGCGACGAGCGCGGCTGAAGGCTGCGAGACGTTGACCTGGTTGGGGTTTTCGGGGTTGGCGGTGGCGGCGAGCAGGTTGTCGACGGCATTTACGTGGCTGGTTTGGGCGCGGACGTAGATGGTGGAGGGGTGGCCGTCGAATTCGAGGTAGCGCTCGGCGGCGGGGAAACCGACGAGTACCGAGGAGTCGATGTTCGGAGCGAGCGCGGCCGGTTTTAAGATTCCGGTCACGTACAGCCAGGTGTTGTCGGCCCAGATCCGTTCTCCGGGGTAGACGCGGTCGATCCCGAGACGCTGAGCGGCCGCGGCGCCGAGTACTGCGACGGGTTCTCGGGCGGTGGCGGCGTTGAGGTAGCTACCCGCGGCGACGGTCGTGCTCAGGATCCGGGGTAGGTCCAGGCTGGCCGCGTCGATGGATAGGGCGTTGGTGTCGACCGTGGGTACGAGCGGGCTGCGGAACACCGTTCCCGGGATCGTGCCGATCTGTTCGACTTGGGTGACCGCTTGGATGCGGGTGATCATGGCCGGGGCGGCGGTGGGCAGCTCGGCGTTCTGGCCGGACAAGGATTGACCGTTTTGGACCACGAGGAGGTTGGTACCCAGAGCGGAGATCTGGTTCAGGAGCTTGGCCGACGCGGAGGACGACAGCCCGAGTACGGCCACAATGGCGGCCACGCCGATGGCGATACCCAGCGCCGACAGTCCGGCCCGCAGTTTGCGGGTGCGCAGTCCAACAGTCGATAGGCGTACGAGGTCTCCCAGCCGCAACTTCGGCAGTGTGAGGGTCTCCGCGGTGCTCATGGGCGGTGATCGCGTGGGGTGTTGTCGTGGGCGATCTGGCCGTCGAGCATCTCGATCCGCCGTTCCAGGCCGGCGGCGACGTCGCGGTCGTGGGTGACGACCACGATTGTCACCCCCTGCGTGTGGAGTTCATGGAAGAGTTCCAAGATGGACTGCCCTGTGGCCTGGTCCAGGTTGCCGGTGGGCTCATCAGCGAGCACGATGGCTGGGTGGCCCACAAGGGCGCGGGCTATGGCGACGCGTTGGCGCTGCCCGCCGGAGAGCTGGGTGGGGCGCACGCCGGGCCGGTTGCCCAGGCCGACGAGCGCGAGCGCCTCGGCTGCTTGTAGGCGGCGGTCGGTTTGGGGCACGCCGGCGTAGAGCAGGCCGTCGGCCACGTTGTCCAGCACGGTTCGGTGTTCGGCCAGGAAGAACTGTTGGAACACGAAGCCGATCCGGGTAGCTCGTAGCGCGGCTAGCTGCCGGTCGGAGAGCTGCTCGACGTCCAAGCCGGTGACGCGGACATGACCGCTGGTGGGACGGTCCAAGGTACCCATGAGCTGCAAGAGGGTGGTCTTGCCTGATCCGGAGGGGCCGACGATGCCGACCAACTCGCCTGGACCGACGGAGAAGGAGACATCGCTCAAGGCAATAACCGGAGGTCGAGTCGGGTAGGCCTTTGTCAGGCGGTCGACCTCGAGGACAGGGCCACCTCGAACCTTCGGGGGGTCGAGCTGGTCACTGTCGAGGTCCGTAGTGGTGAATCGAGCTGCATCGAGGCTCATAGGTGCGGTACCACGACCTGCTCTCCGGCGGTCAGACCCGAGCCGGTGACTTGGACCAGGCCGGCGGCGTCATCGAAGAGTCCAAGCTCGACCGGCAACAGCCGGTGGACACCATTGTCCTCGACCTCTTCCACTGCGTACCCGCCGCCGGTCTGGGCGAGCAGGGCGTCGACGGGTACGACCAGGGCGTTGGTGACCGTGCCGGTGTCGATGTTTACGTTCACCGGAGCCTGGTCCCAGGTGCCGGTGGCGGCGGGGTTGGTCGGTCGCACTAATACGGTGATGGTCGGCCCCGAAGATCCAGCGTTGCCGCCGGACGGGCCGTTGGCAGCGGGTGCTGTGGCCACGGTGCCGACCGAGGAGATGACACCGGGGGTGGTGTCGTTGTTGGGCAGGGTGATGCTCACCCGGTCGCCGACGGCTACCTCGGACTGGTTCGAGGCGTCGAGGGCGATGCTGATCTGACGGGTGGTGAACGTCGCCGACAGCACGCTGCCGGCGCCTCCACCGCCTGTGGTCGGGTCTCCGAGCGAAGGGGTAACCGATGTGACCCGGACCGGGCCGGGCTCGAATAGTATCTGGCCTAGCAGTATCTGGCCCGTGGCCGGCAGCCCGAGAGCGCTTTGCCAGCGCTTGACGGCAACAGCGGTAGCTGGGGAGTAGTTGTTGCTCTGGGCGAGACCGGCGCCGTAACCAAGGGCTAGTAGGTCGCTGGTCAGCTCACCCACGTCGACGCCGTCGGACATTCCGACGTAGAACGCCCGGTAAGCGGGCGTAGAGCCGTACAGGAGCTGCACCGGCTGGCCGCTCAGGGAGTAGAGGGGCTCGTTTTGTGTGATGACTTCGCCGACACTCGGAAGGGCCGTGAAGACCGTGCCCGGGTTCACCTCGGTCGCCTCCAGCGAGGCCAGGGCGGTCTGATCCCCGTCCAGCTTGATCTCGTCGGCGGCGACTTTCGCTTGGCCCTGGTCATGGTCAGCGGTCGCACTTGACTGGGCAGCGGCCAGCTGCTGTTGCGCCTGAGCGAGTTGTGGCCGGCCCGATGCCGTATCAACGGCGGTCTGGGCCGCCGCCACCGCCCGCTGGTCGGCCGTAGCCCGGTCCGATTCGGCCTGCTCGTCCGCGAACAGGGCCTGCCGATCCTGAGCTACCGCTTGCCGCGCCTGGGCGACTTGTTGGGTGCTCGATCCCGACGGGAGCGCGATGGTGAACGAGCCAACGTAACCGAGGGTGGCCGGCACCTGGGTCTGAGAGGCCAGGTCCCGGCGAACCACGGTATAGAGCCCGACCGGGCCGGCGTCACCCGGCTGGCCCGAACCGCGGGCTGCGGCAGCCCTGAACGGTCCGGTGATCGCCACCGCGACACCGGCGGCGGTTAGCACTCCGACGGCGGCGGCGACCTCGCGTCTGCGGCGCCGACGCGGGCCTGGGATCACCCTCCAGTCCCGTTGCTGTAGGGAAGTCCGGCCGGGATGAGCTTGGTGCAGACCTGGGCGGCTTGGGTGAACTGGGCCGACTTGGTGTCGATGCTGGACGGGATGTTCAAACTGACGTTGCCGTCGTGGAAGGTCGGGTCGGGGAAGTTGGTGAACCCATGGGAGCGCATGCAGGCAGCCGCGTTGAGGTAGTCCTGCTGATCCTGTGCGGGAACCGCTTGTCTGACCTGGCCGCCGAGACCCCCGGCTGGCATCAGGTGCTGGCACTCGTTCTGGGCACTGTCGGCCACCGCCTTGCTGACCGCGGTCAAGGCACTGACGACAGCCTGCTTGTCGTCGATCCCGCCGCTGGTGCCGGGATCGGGGAAGTTCGGCACTCCGTGGGAGCGCATGCACGACGAGTAGGCCAGGACGCTCGCTCCGGCCGTGGTCGACGAGTCGGCGGCCGTATTGGGAGTAGACGACCCGCCGCTGCAGGCGGACAGGACGCCACCGAGAGCGAGGAGTGCGGCGGTCATCAGCACGCCGCCGGACCATCCCGGGCGCAGCCGCGGGTCGGAATAGTCCTGTAGGGCGCGGGCTGGAGGGCTCATGCCGCCAGTGTTGGCCATCGGGGTGGCGTCGCACATCCGGCCAAGGAGTGATTGCGGCTCCCTCTTTGGAGGGATGTTTCGGGAACCGGCGGGGCGGTAGCGTGCGGGCGTGTTGGTCCGGGTGAGACGCGCAGTGTCGGGGATCTCCCGTCGGCTGATCGCCTCGTATGTCCTGGTCACCGTCGCGGTGTTGGTGCTGGTCGAGGGGTTCGTGCTCGGCTACCAGGCCCCCCGGTTGGTCAACGACGCCCAACTCGAGGCCCAACTGCGTGCGACCGCCGCGAGCTATTGGGACCAACTCAGCCGGCTCTACCCCAACGGCTTGCCCAGCGGAGTCTTGCTCGGCGAGACCAAAGGGAGCCTGGACCCCGCTACGGCCAAAGCAGTATCAGCCGGCAGCATCATACTCGTGCCGGCCATCGCCGGAACGAAGATAGGTCACAAAGCCGCACCGGCCGTCGTGGCGATATCCGAGAACGGGACGATCATCGCGTCCTCCATACCTTCGCGGTATCCTCCCGGCCAGGCGGCGGGAAGGCAACTGCCCGGTGGTGCGGTCAAAGCCGTCAAGGTCGGGCTCCTCAAGGGTGTATCCGGCGGCACCGGCTCTACCCCGTACGGCAGCGTCGACTGGACGCTCTACGGAGCCGGAGGGCAACCGGCAGCAGGGACCCTCACCTACCTTTACGTGCAGGCCCCCCAGCCGGGCGATTTCACGAATCCCATCACCGCCTGGAGCCGGATGATCCACGTCTCTGGGACCGGTCCGCTGCTGGGTGCCCCCTTGTACGCGCTACTAATCGCGATCCTCCCGATAGGGGTCCTTGTCGGGGTGTTGGCTTCCCGCCGGTTGGTAAGCCGGGTCCGCCGCCTGGAGCGGGCAACCGTCGCTGTCACCGGCGGCGACTACAGCGTCACGGTCCCCGCCTCCGGCCGCGACGAGGTGGGGCGCCTCGAAGCGAACCTGGCCACCATGACCGGCCAACTGAGCTCCGCGCTCGCCGCCGAGCGCGAGCGCGCCAGCAGCGAAGCTCGCGCCGCCGAGCGATCCCGCATCGCCCGGGAGATCCACGACGCCATCTCCCAGCACCTCTTCGGCCTGCGCATGATCGCCTCGGGGATGCGCCGGGCCGACCCGCACAACGAACAGGTGCGGGCGATCGAACACATCACCGAGGAGGCATTGCGCGACATGGAGGCGCTGCTGTTGGAACTACGCCCCGCCAGCCTCGACGGCGCCGGGCTCGTGCCCGCCCTGCAGCAGGTCTGCGCCACCTACCGAGACCGTCTCGGCCTGACCGTCCAAGCCGACCTAGCCGAGATCACCGTCCCCGAACCGGTAGAGCACGCCCTGCTGCGAGTCACCCAAGAAGCGTGTACCAACGCCGTCCGGCACGGACACGCCCACCAGCTCGACGTGTCTCTGACCCGCACCGACGGACAGGTCGAACTCTCCGTGCGCGACGACGGCACCGGCTTCGACCCGGCCACCTCACAGGCCGGCGCCGGGTTACAACACATCCGTGACCGCGTCAGCGAACTTGGCGGCACCGTGAACATCTACAGCGCGCCCGGAGCGGGCGCCACCCTCACCGTGCGAGTTCCGACGCCATGACCATCCGAGTCGTGATCGCCGACGACCACCGGGTCGTGCGCGACGGACTTCATTTCATGCTCAGCCACGAACCCGGAATCGAGATCGTCGGCCAAGCCCAAGACGGCCCTCGGGCGTTGGAAATCACGGCCTCGACCAACCCTGACGTACTGCTACTCGACCTACTCATGCCAGAACTGGACGGCCTCGGCGTTCTCGACGCACTACGCGAAACCCCACACCAGCCCGCGGTCGTGGTACTCACCTCGGCCACCGACGACGAACATCTCGTCCGCGCTATACAAGCCGGTGCCACCTCCTACCTGCTCAAGACCGCAAGCGCGGACGACGTCATCGCAGCCATCTTCGCCGCGGCTACAGGTAAAGCGAACCTCAACCCCGAACTGCTGGCCCGGCTCACCAGCGCGCTCCGCCGCACACCGCCACCCGACCCATTCCGAAATCTCTCGCCACGCGAACGCGAAGTGCTCGATCTCATCGCCCGCGGGCGCAGTAACCGTCAAATCGCTAACGAGCTGACAATCGGCGAGCAGACCGTCAAAACACACGTCAGCAGCATTCTCACCAAACTCGACCTACAAGACCGCGTCCAAGCCGCCATCTACGCCCTCCGAAACCAACCCGACACAACCCAGCACCCCCGGTAAACACGTGGATCCCCCCGTCATAGTTACAGTCCTCCACGCGTCCCAATATCCTCGTCGGCTCGGAGCTTCGGAGCATCCCCAAGGTGCCGCCCAGGGTGCAGTAACTCCAGCAAGCACGCCTTCTCGGTGATAAGGGTCCCCCGCCCAGTTAGTCGCGCGGTGTAGTGTTGTGGCGTGGAGTTGCCGGCAGCGGGGTTGCGGGACTTCTTCGAGCGGGTGGCGCCAGTGTTGGATGAGCGTCAGCGCCGTCTGATGAC
>JAJYLA010000111.1 GCA_021788115.1 Actinomycetes bacterium
GGCGCGGCGGGAGCGGGCGGGAGGCTGGCCGCGGCGGGAGCAGCGGCGGGCGCAGCAGCGGCGGGGGCCGGAGGGGCGGCCGCCGCCGGGGCCGTGGGCGCGGGGGCGGACGAGGTGGCCTGTGCTGGCACCTCGCCGGCGTCGGTGTTGATGGGACGCCGCAGACCTTCCCGGTCAGCCTTGCGCCGGACGCGGTCGGCCTGCTGCTCCTCGATGCTCGAGGAGTGGCTCTTCACGCCGATCCCCAGGCTGAGGCAGAGGTCGAGTGCTTCCTTGTTGGTGAGGCCGAGCTCGCGTCCTAGCTCGTAGACCCGGATCTTTTTCGCCAAGTTGCTGCGTCAGTCCCTTCTTCCAGGTGGTCCGCCGGGGCGGTACCGTCTTCCATGTTCGCACGTTCGTGAGGGGTCGTTCTCAGCACGTGCCACGCCGAGGGATCCACCGGAGCCCGGAAGGCCCGTCCGAAGCCGCCCCGACGGGCCGCCGCTTCCAGGCACTCACCTTTGAGGCCCCCGGTCACCGGGTCCCGGCACAACCAGGCCCCACGTCCGGAGACACTCCGGCCGAGGACCAGCGACCCGTCAGCCCTGCGGGCGAGCCTCAACAGAGTACCCGCCGGACGCCGGGACCGGCACCCGATGCAGGTGCGGACCGGGCCGGCCTCTGAGCTCGCGTGCGTACCGCTATCCCTCCTCGCCGGCGGGCTCCGCCTCGGCCGGAGGGGCCGAGGCGCTGGCAGCCGCCCCTTCTGTCTCCTCGCCGCCGCCACCCTCGCCGCCGCCACCCTCGCCGGCGGGCTCGCCGCCACCCTCGCCGCCGGCCTCGCTACCGCCGGCGCCGGCCTCGCCGGTGGGGGCGGCAACTTCCGCCTCCTCCTCGTCCCCGGCCTCCGCCGACTGGGTCCACTGCTCCGCCGACACGGCCTCGCCGCCCTCAGCGGGCTGCCAGACCATCTCGCCCGACTCGTTTTCCACCCACTCGCCCTCGGCCCATTCCTGGTTGGCGTAGGCCTCCTCCTCGGCGATCTGGGATTCGCTCTTGATGTCGATGCGCCATCCCGTGAGGCGCGCCGCCAGGCGGGCGTTCTGTCCCTCCTTGCCGATGGCGAGGGAGAGCTGGAAGTCGTGGACCACGACGGTGGCGGTGCCGGACAGCTCGTCGAGGTGCACCTCCTTGACCTTGGCCGGCTGCAGAGCGCGCATGACGAACTCGCGCGGATCGTCGGAGTAAGGGACGATGTCCACCTTCTCCCCGCGCAGCTCGTTGGTCACCATCCGCACCCGTGCCCCGCGCGCCCCCACGCACGCGCCGACGGGGTCGACGTTGGGGTCGTTGGACCACACGGCGATCTTCGTGCGGTGGCCCGGCTCGCGCGCTGCCGCCTTGATCTCCACCACACCGCTCGAGATTTCCGGCACCTCGAGCTCGAAGAGCCTCTTGATCAACCCCGGATGGGTGCGGCTCACCACGATCTGAGGCCCCTTCGAGGTCTTGCGAACCTCGACGATGTAGGCCTTGAGGCGGGCGCCGTGCTCGTACTTCTCGTAGGGCACCTGTTCCGCCTGGGGCAGCAGCGCTTCGACCTTGCCGAGGTCGAGCAGGGTGTAGCGGTTGTCGCTCTGCTGGATGATCCCGGTGACGATGTCGCCCTCGCGCCCGGCGTACTCCTCGTACTTGAGGTCGCGCTCGGCCTCCCGGATCCGCTGGGTCATCACCTGCTTGGCCGTCTGGGCGGCGATGCGACCGAAGTCGTCGGGGGTGTCGTCCCACTCGCGGACGACATTGCCGTCCTCGTCGAGCTCCTGGCCGTAGACCCGGATCTCGCCGGTGTCGGGGTCGATAGTGACGACCGCCTCCTCCGCTGCGTTCGGGAGGCGCTTGTAGGCGGCCACGAGCGCGTTGGCCAGCGCGTCGAGGAGAGTATCGACGCTGATGCCCTTCTCCTTGGCGATCTGCTGGAGGGCGTCGAGGAACGCGAAGGCGTCTTTCATCGGTCCGGGGTCCTTGGTTCGAGGGCGGCATCCGTGCTGCGGTCGCCGGTCGCGCTGCGGCCGGCCGTCGGGCGCGCCGGCGCGCGTCGACCGGGGGCAGGGCGCCCGGGGCTCGGACCCCACTCCACGACGGTGCGGGTCCGGTCGATCTGGTCATAGCGGAGCTGTACGGTGTCGCGGCCGTCGGTGGGCTCGTCGAGACCGAGGACGATCCCGTCCGGGGAGGCGTCCACGAGCCGCCCGCGGAGGCGGCGCGAGCCGGCCACCGGGGTGCAGGTCTTCACCGTCACGGGTGTGCCGACGAAGCGCCGGTACTGCTCCGGCGTGCGCAGGGTGCGCTCGAGGCCGGGGCTCGACACCTCCAGCTGGTAGCGCCCAGCCGGGGTCGCCTCGGGGTGCTCGTCCAGGATCGGCGACACGACGCCGCTGGCAGCGGTCAGCGTGTCGAGATCGACTCCACCCGGGCGCTCCACCAGGATCCGCAGCACATCGCGGGACAGCTCCACGTCCCACAGTTCGAGGCCGGCGGCGGCGAGGGCAGGGCCGACCAGCTCGCGGACGACGTCGGTCGACACCATCACCACCTCCACCACCTCCTCCTCACTCGCTCGGGCTCACCTCATCAGGCCGCAGAACAGCCGCAAACAAAAGCGTGGGCACCCTGCTACGCGCTACGCAGGTGCGGCCCACGCCGACAACAACCGGGCCGGAGCGTCGCTCCCGCACCCGGTCAGCCCGCCCAGTATAGCGGCCGGCGATCAGTAGGCCTTGGCGACCACCGCCACCAGCCCGGGCTCGTCGTCGCTCTCCGCGAGGGTGCCGTCGGGACGCTGCAGACAACGGACGCTCACCCCCGCGGCCGCCAACTCCAGCTCTCCCCCGACCCCCACGGCGTCCCACGGCAGCACCGCGAAACCGTCCGCCGCGGCGGCCGCTGCCTCCTCGCGGGTCGACACCGCAACCGTGCGGGCCGCCTGGCGCGCCGCGGCCTCCTCCCGGAGGGACACAGCCACCTTGAGCAGATCCTTGCGCACCTCTGCCGCGGCAGCGCCGACCGGTACAGGGCGCTTTTCCTGGCGGTCGCGCCTCACCACCGTCACCTGCCCGGCTGCGAGCTCGCGGGGCCCCACCTCCACACGCACCGGTACGCCCTTCAGCTCCCAGTCGACCGATCGGCGGCCGAAGGAGACGTCGACGGCGTCGTCGACGCGTACCCGCCGTCCCGTCCTGCGCAGCTCGGCGGCGATCTCCTCCGCGGCGCGGCGCACCCCCTCGTCGTCGCGGACGACGAGCACGACCACCTGCAGGGGCGCCAGCTGGGGCGGCAACCGCAGCCCGGCGTCGTCGCCGTGCGCCATGATCAGCGCCCCGACGAGGCGGGTCGACACGCCCCACGACGTCTGCCAGGGGTATTCCTGGGTGCCGCTCTCGGAGGAGAACTGGATCCCGAACGCCCTGGCGAAGTTCTGCCCGAGCTCGTGGCTGGTGCCCATCTGCAGCGCCTTGCCGTCGCCCATCATCGCCTCGCAGGTCCAGGTTCGAATCGCGCCGGCGAAGCGCTCACGGGCGGTCTTGTGGCCGACGAGCACGGGCACCGAGAGAACGTCTCGCATCGTCGCCTCGTAGACGTCACGCAGGATCCGCAGCGCGTAGACGCGCGCCTCGGCTTCGGTGGCGTGGGCGGTGTGACCTTCCTGCCAGAGGAACTCGCTCGTGCGGAGGAACAGCCGGGGTCGCAGCTCCCAGCGGACCACGTTGGCCCACTGGTTGATGAGCAGCGGCAGGTCGCGGTAGCTCTGCACCCACTTGGCGAAGAAGCTGTTGATCACCGTCTCGCTGGTGGGGCGGACCACTACGGGCTCCTCCAGGCGCCGGCCGCCCCCGTGGGTCACCACGGCCAGCTCCGGGCTGAAGCCCTCGACGTGCTCGGCCTCGCGCCGCAGGTACGACTCGGGGATGAACAGGGGGAAGTACGCGTTCTCGGCCCCCGCCGCTTTGATGCGCGCGTCGAGCTCCGCCTGCATCCGCTCCCAGATCGCGTAGCCCCACGGCCGGATGACCATGGTCCCCCGGACGGGCCCGTTGTCGGCGAGGCCGGCCTGGGTGATCACGTCCTGGTACCAGCGGGGGAAGTCGGTGGCGCGGGGGGTGAGCGGCGATGCCATGGCCACAGAAGCTACGGGAAAAAGATCGGCCCGATCAGAACCCGGTGCCGGTGAGCGGCTTCGGGGCGGCCGCCATCAGGGCGTCGGCCGCGTCGAGGCCGCCGGGGCGCAGTTCCTCCACCCGCCCGCCCGCCGCCAGCTCGAAGGCGGAGAAGCCGCCCAGGTAGAGGGACCCGAGGTCGGCCACGCCGAGGCGCACGTCGGCGTCCTCGCCTCGCCGCGCCGCCCGGCACGACGCCCCGTCGGGGCCGGCGTCGAGCACCCAGCGGCCCGGCGCTCCGTCGGCCCGACCGTCGAGAGCGTCGCGGGGCGGGACCACCTCGAGCACCACGCGGCCGGCGCGCCGGTACCCGCGGGCCTCGAGGGCGGCCGGCACGTCGAGGATGCGCACCCACAGCCGGTCGTCGACGCTCGTGACGCGCAGGCGCCGCGGGTCGGCGAGGCGCCAGCGCAAGGGCTCGTCGACCGGCCGGCGCCGGGCGGTCACCTCGCCGACCAGGTCGACGTCGAAGACGTAGCGCCACAGCGCCGCCTCCACCTCCGGCGTGAGGCCCCGCAGCTCCTCGACGACCGCCCGGTCCCGCTCGCCGGACATGACGCGGCCCTCGTGGACCCGGTAGGACACGTACCCCTCGGCGCACACGGCGTGCATGAGCCCCATGGCGCCGTCGCGGTGCTCCGCGGACTCCTCGAGGGCATGATCCCACGCCTGCGCGCTGCGGCTCGGCTCACCGGCCCGCCGGCGCCGCTGGCGGTCGAACAGGGAGGGCAGGATCTCCCGGGCCTCGCCGGGGCCGGAAACGATCCGCAGGTCCAGCTCGGGGACGGGCCCGAGGAAGGCGGCGTCGCGGCGGTCGATGGTGAGCTCCTGGGCTGTGGTGGCGTGCCCGAAGCCGAAGCGGCCGTATATGACCGACTCCGAGGCCAGGAGGCCGGCGAAGGGCTCGCCCCGGCTGCGCGCGTCGTCGAGCATGCGGGCCATGAGCTGGCGGAGCAACCCCCGCCTGCGGTGCGTCGGGTGCACCCCGACCGCGCTCACGCCGGCGAAGGCCACCACCGGCGCCTCCTGCCCCGGCGCGGCCGGGAGGGTGAGATCGAGGCTGGCAATGCACGCGTTGGCCACGAAACGGCCGTCCGCCTCGGCCACCCAGGCGCGGTCGGTCTCGAGCGTCCGCGCCGCGCGCTCGTCGCGCAGCTGCTGGACGCGGTCCCCGTGGAAGGGGTCGAGGAACGGGATCCGCACCGACCGCACGAACGCGAGGCCCTCCTCGGGCTGCAACCGGCGCACGACAGCATCCACGGATGACCAGTCTCGCCGCGCCGTGCCCGTTCCGCACACGGGTTTACCGCTCGCCGCGCGCAGAAGGCGGAGGATGCCGGGCGACCCCGCAGGGCGGGGATGGTCCCCTCGTCGCAGACAGGGCGCCCCCCTCGGGAGGGCGGGGGGGTCGGGGCGAGGGCGAGGCGGGCGGTGGCGCTTACTCGCCGTCGCTCAGGCGCCGGCCGATGAGCTCGACGCGCGCCTCGCTGCGGTTGACGTCGGCGCCCTTGGCCTCGAAGAGCGCACGCCGGTCCGCCTCGGCCTCCGCCTCGGCGCCGGCGTCGGCGGCGGCCAGCCGGGCGTCGACGCCTTCTTTGACGAGCTTCTCGGCCTCGTCGACGAGGGCGGCGACCATCTCGTCCTCGGGGACGACCCGCACGATCTTGCCGCGGATGAAGAGGTGGCCCCGGTGGCGGCCGGCGGCGATGCCGACGTCGGCCGAGCGGGCCTCTCCCGGCCCGTTGACGACGCAGCCCATCACGGCCACCTGCAGCGGGATCTCGCGCTGCTCGAGGGCGGCCTGCGCTTCCTGGGCGACCTTGTACACGTCGATCTCCGCGCGCCCGCAGGACGGGCAGGCGATGAGATCGACGTTGCTGCGCTCGCGCAGCCCGAGCGCTTCGAGCAGGGTGCGCCCGGCTTTGGCCTCCTCGACCGGATCGGCGGTGAGCGAGTAGCGGATCGTGTCGCCGATTCCCTCGGAGAGCAGCGTGGCGATCCCGGCGGTGCCCTTGATGAGCCCTCCCGGCGGAGGCCCGGCCTCCGTCACGCCCAGATGCAGCGGACGGTCGGTCAGCTCCGCCAGGCGCCGGTAGGCCTCCACCATGAGCGGCACGTTGGAGGCCTTCACCGAGATCTTCACGTCGTCGAAGCCTTCCTCGGCGAAGAGCCCGAGCTCGGTCTGGGCGGACTCCACCAGCGCCTCGGGTGTCGCGCGGCCGTACTTCTTGTACAGGCGCGGGTCGAGCGAGCCGGCGTTGACCCCGATGCGCACCGGGACCCCCCGGTCCTTGCATTCGCGGGCGACGAGCTTGATCTCCTCCGGCTTGCGCAGGTTGCCGGGGTTGAGCCGCAGGCAGTCGACGCCCGCCTCGAGCGCCGCGAGGGCCATCTCGACGTGGAAGTGGATGTCCGCCACGATCGGCACGGGGCTGCGCGGCACGATGCGCGCGAGGCCTTCGGCCGCCTCCCGCTCGTTGCACGTGCAGCGGACGATGTCGGCCCCGGCGGCCTTGAGGGAGTAGATCTGGGCGAGCGTGCCCTCCACGTCCGCGGTCTTCGTGGTCGTCATCGACTGCACCGTCACGGGGGCGCCCCCGCCCACGGGAACCGACCCGACCATGACCTGGCGGGATGGACGTCGAGGAAATTGCGCGTCAACCATCGGGTCGAGCCTACCCGCCGTTCCCGGCCGTGCTCATGCGACGAGGTCGCGCAGGTCGAGGAACAAGGCGCTGGCGCCGAGGAACATCACCAGGGCCAGGCCGGCGTAGAACAGGGGCAGCAGCTTGGCCAGGTCGGCGTGGTACGGCCGGCGCCGCCGGCTGCGGACCGCCTCGTACAGGGCGACCGCGACCCGGCCGCCGTCGAGAGGGAACAGCGGAAGCAGGTTGAAGATGCCGATCGAGATGTTGATGACCGCCACCAGCCACAGCACGGTCGGCAACCCCTGCTGGCCGGCCTGGTGCAAGAGGCGCACGACGCCGACGGGGGACTCGAACCGGACGCCGTTCGACGGGCTGTTGGCGGCCCTCTGGCTGGTGAGCATGTGCACGTAGTTGCTCACGCCGCGAAAGCTGAAGAGCCGCCCGAACGCGTCGAGGGTCTCCGCTGACACCGTGACCCACGCGCCGCCGGCGTCGCTCACCGAGGCGGCGAACCCGGAGTGGACCACGCCACCGATGGCCACACCGAGGAAGCCGACGGGCTGGTTGCCCGATCCGACCTTGGGAAGCGGCGGGGCGCCCGGCCCGGCGAGGTGGACGTCGTTGCGGTTCACCGGCACCGGGTAGAGGTGCAGCAAGCGCCCGCCCCGCTCGACGGTCACGTCGAGTCGAACGTCCGGGTGGTCCTGGATGAACCCGCTGAGCTGCGCCCAGTTGGAAAAATGCCGCCCGTCGACGGCCACGATCCTGTCGCCGGGCCGGAACCCTGCCTGCTGCGCAGGGCTCTTCACCACCTGGTTGCCGACCTTCAGGCCGTCGATCTCGACGATCGGATTGGAGGCCGGCACGGAAGTCGCCGAGTTGAGGTAGAAGCCGCTGTCGCCCGTCCAGAAGAACATCGCGAAGAGCACCACGATGGCGATGAGGAAGTGAGTCGCCGATCCGGCCACATCGACGGTCAGCCTGCGCCATATGGGCGCCTGGCGGTAGGTGCGGGCTTCGTCGGCGGGCGCGACCTCCTCGAGGTTGTTCATGCCCACGATTCGGCAATAGCCACCGAGCGGGATGCCCCGCACCCCGTACTCGGTCTCTCCCCGGCGTACCGACCACAGCCGCGGCCCGAAACCGACGAAGAACTGGGTCACCTTGATCCCCGCCGCCTTGGCGGTGGCGAGATGGCCCGCCTCGTGGGCCATGATGCAGGCCATCAGGACGGCGATGAGCACCACCGTCTCCCCGACGCCGGCGAGGAAGCCGACGGCGATCACGGCGGCGATCACGGCGGCCAGGCGGAGAACCGCCCACAGCTGCGCCGCCCCCGACGGCGCCTGCGCGTCCTCCGTCTCTTCGACGGGGCGCCGGCCGGCGAGCCCGAGAGGGTCGGCCTCCAGCGCCCCGCGCCAGGTGGCGGGCCGGTCCTGGCTGGAGGTTCGGTCGCCGGCGGCGGGCCGGTCCTGGCTGGCGGTTCGGTCGCCGGGGTGCGGCTCGCCGCGCCCCGGGCCCGCCGGCCTCACCGCAGCGCGCTGGAGCGCCTCTCCACGGCGGAGAGCGCCCGGTCCCGACCGGCGAGATCGGCATCCAGCACGTCGGCCACGGTACCGGGGACCGAGGCGTTGTAGTCGTCGAGGGCCTCGGAGATGACGGCGGGTATGTCGACCCATCGGATCCGGCCGTCGAGGAAGGCGGCGACGGCCACCTCGTTGGCGCCGTTGAGCCAGGCGGGCGCGGCGCCCCCCTGCCGGCCGGCCGAGTACGCCAGGTCCAGGCAGGGGAAGGCCTCGCGGTCGGGCTCCTCGAAGTCGAGGGAGCCCAGCCTCGACCAGTCGATGACCCCGAAGGGTGTGTCCAGGCGGTCGGGGTATGCAAGGGCGTACCCGATGGGCAGGCGCATGTCGGGGAGGGAGAGCTGCGCGAGCGTTGCCCCGTCGGTGGTCTCGACCATCGAGTGCACGACCGACTGGGGGTGGACCACCACGTCGATGGCGTCGTAGCCGACGCCGAACAGCTCGTGGGCCTCGATCACCTCCAGGCCCTTGTTCATGAGCGTCGAGGAGTCCACGGTGATCTTCGGGCCCATCTTCCACGTCGGGTGGGCGAGGGCGTCGGCGACGGTCACCTCGGCGAGGGACCGTTTGTGGCGCCCGCGGAAGGGACCCCCGCTGGCGGTCAGCACGATCCGCCGGACGGGCATGGCCGGCGGGTGCGGCAGCGCGGACATGTCCTTTTCCCCGAGGAGGGCCCTCAGGCACTGGTGGACGGCGCAGTGCTCCGAGTCGACAGGGATGATCTCGGCGCCGGGGGTCTGCCGCGCCGCCTGGACCACCGGCCCGCCGGCGATGAGCGACTCCTTGTTGGCGAGCGCCAGGCGCCGCCCGGAGCAGAGGGCGGCGAGGGTGACGGGCAGGCCGGCGAAGCCGACGACCCCGTTGACCACGACGTCGGCCAGCGTGGCGATCTCCGCCAGGGCTTCGGGGCCGGCGAGCAGCTCGACGCCTGCGGGGAGCGCTGCGGCGAGCTCGGCGGCGCGCGATGCGTCGGCCAGGGCGACGCGCTCGGGCCGCAGCTCGCGGGCCTGGCGGGCGAGGGCATCCACGGAGGTGGCGGCGCCGAGCGCGACGACCCGGTAGCGGTCCGGCGCGCCGGCGATGACCTCGGCCGCCTGGGTGCCGATGGACCCGGTCGAGCCGACCAGGCTGACCGTCTTCACCCGGCCGCCTTCACCGGCCCGCCGGGGGCGTCATTTGACGATGCTGAACAGCCAGGCGATGTAGTAGGCGGCGGGGAGCGCCAGCAGCACCGAGTCGAAGCGGTCGAGGAGACCACCGTGTCCGAGCAGCGTCGAGCCAGAGTCCTTGAGGCTGAGGTCCCGTTTGATCATCGACTCGAAGAGGTCGCCGGCGGCGGCGACCAGGCCGACGACGACGCCGAGGACCAGGCCGTGCTTCATGCCGCCCCACGGCGTGAGCTCCTTGCCCACGATCGCACCGGCGATGATCGCGGCGACGAGGCCGCCGAGGAAGCCCTCGACGGTCTTGGAGGGGCTGATGCTCTCTGCGACCGGCCGGCTGCCGACCCACCTGCCGACCACGAACGCCCCGATGTCCGCCACCACCGCGATGGCGATCGGCCCGAGGAGCAGGCCCTTGCCGTGCGGGGCGCGCACCAGGATCGACGCGTAGGAGCCGAGCACCCCCACCCAGACGAACACCATCGTGGTGACCGCCACGTTGGCGAGGGGCCGCGCCTCTACGATGCGCATGAGATACCACATCATGCTCCCGGCGAACACCAGCACGACGGCCAGCGGCAGGGCCGCGAGGCCCTGCCAGTAGGCGCCGAGGACGACGCCGGCGGTTGCCACCAGACCGAGCAGGGTGGCGGGCCGGAACCCGGAGCGTTGCATCATCCCGTAGGCCTCCGCGGCGGCGGCGACGAGGATGATGGCGGCAAGGACCATGAGCGCCTTGGCGCCGACCGCGTAGGCGATGGCCAGCAGGACGACAAGCCCGATGCCGACCACGACCCGGCTGCCGAGGTCGTCGCGGGCGGGCGGCCGCCCGCCGGGAAGGCGCCCCGGCGCGCGACCGGCGGTGGGGCGGCCGCGCTGGGC
>JAJYLA010000112.1 GCA_021788115.1 Actinomycetes bacterium
CCGGAGGGTGGCTGCTCGACGCCGACGACCTGGCCGCCCTGGACGAGCTGTAGGGCGGGGCGGGCGGCAGCCGGGGCGCCGGGGTCCGGGCGGGCGGCAGGCGGGGCGCCGGGGTCCGGGCGGGCGCAGCCGGGGCGCCGGGGTCCGGGGCGCCGGGGTCCGGGGCGCCGGTCAGGCGAGGTCGGCTGCCAGGAGCTCGACGACGCCGGCGGTGTCGGAGAGGTCCCCGACCACGGCATCGGCGCCGAGGAGGGCGAGGTCGCCGGCGCTGTAGCGGCCGGTCCCCACGAGCAGGCAGCGGCTGCCGGCGGCGCGGGCGCAGTCGAGGTCGCGCGGGGTGTCACCGACCACCCAGACGTCTCCTGGGCCCAGCTCCACACCCCGCGCCGACTTGAGCCGGCTCAGGGCGACCGGCACCAGCAGGTTGCGGTCGGCGTGGTCGCTGCCGTACGCGCCGACCTCGAAGTCGAGCCAGCGCTCGAGGCCGAACGCCGCCACCTTGAGCAGGGCGTTGGCGGCGATGTTGCCGGTGAGCAGGCTCGACACGACGCGCTCGTCGGCCGCCAGCCGCTCGAGGACCTCCGCTGTGCCCGGCAGGGCCTCGCCGCCGGCGGCGAGCTCCCCCGACGAGGCCGCCGCCGAGAGAAGCTCCTCGATGCGGCGCAGCACGCCGTCGACGAGACCGTCCACCTCCTCGATCTCCATGAGGTCCAGGTACTCCCGGACGATCTGGGGGTCCGTCTTCCCGCTCATCCGGACCCTGCCGGTGGGCGGTTTCCCGAGGGCGGCCTCCAGGGCGCGGTCGAAGACCGCGCCGCCGATATCGCCGGCGCGCACCAGGGTCCCGTCGACGTCCCAGAGCACCAGCCGGCGGATCACGGCGGCCACGGTACTTCCGCCACCCCGCCACCCCGCCACCCGGACCCGCCACCCCGCCACCCCGCCACCCCGCGACCCGGCGACCGGCGAATAGCCACCCGGCGACCCGGCGGGCCGGCGACCCGGCCTGCCGGCGACCCGGCCTGCCGGCGGGCCCACGGCGCTGTCACGCGACCCCCGAGCGTTGGAGCAGACTGCCCCAATGGACATCACCCCGGTGCACATCACGTCCACGCCAGAGTGGGCGGCGCTGGCCGAACACCACCGCCTCATGGCGGGCACCCACCTGCGGGACCTCTTGCCGCCAGCCCGGCGCGGGGCGCGGCGCTGACGGTCGACGCCGCCGACCTCCACCTCGACTACTCCAAGAACGTGCTCACCGCCGAGACGATCTCCCTCCTCGCCGCCCTCGCCGAGCGCGCCGGGCTGAGCCGGAGGATCGAGCAGATGTGGGCCGGCGAGCACATCAACACCACCGAAGACCGCGCCGTCCTGCACGTCGCGCTGCGGGCACCCCGGGGCCAGTCGATCTCCACCGGCGGCCGCGACGTCGTCCCCGACGTGCACGCCGTGCTCGACAAGATGGCGGTGTTCGCCAACCAGGTGCGCAGGGGCGAGTGGACGGGCCACACCGGCGAGCGCATCACCGCGGTCGTCAACATCGGCATCGGCGGCTCCGATCTCGGGCCGGCCATGGCCTACGACGCTCTGCGCGACTTCACCGACCGGAGCATCGACTGCCGCTTCGTCTCCAACGTCGACGGCACCGACATCTGGGAGGCCACCCGCGACCTCGACGCGGCGCGCACCCTCTTCATCGTCAGCTCCAAGACTTTCACCACCCAGGAGACGATCGCCAACGCCACCACGGCGCGCCAGTGGCTCCTCGACCGGCTCGGGGAGCCCGAGGCGGCCGCCCGCCACTTCGTCGCCGTCTCCACCAACGCAGGGAAGGTCGCCGAGTTCGGCATCGACACGGACAACATGTTCGGTTTCTGGGACTGGGTCGGCGGCCGCTACAGCTACGACTCGGCGATCGGCCTCTCGCTCATGATCGCCATCGGCCCAGACGCCTTCGCCGACATGCTCGCCGGCTTCCACGCCGTCGACGAGCACTTCCGCTCCGCGCCCGTGGAGGCCAACCTCCCGGCTCTCCTCGGCCTCATCGGCGTGTGGTACGTCGACTTCTTCGGAGCCAGGACCCACGCGGTGCTCCCCTACAACCACTACCTCTCCCGCTTCCCCTCCTACCTGCAGCAGCTGGACATGGAGAGCAACGGAAAAAGTGTGACCCTCTCCGGCGAACCCGTCGACACCAGCACCGGACCCGTGGTGTGGGGGACGCCAGGCACCAACGGCCAGCACGCCTACTACCAGCTGATCCACCAGGGGACGCAACTGATCCCGGCGGACTTCATCGGCTTCGTCGAGCCCAACCACGACGTCGGCGACCACCACGATCTGCTCATGGCGAACCTCTTCGCGCAGACCGAGGCTCTGGCGTTCGGCAGGACGGCGGAGGAGGTGCAAGCCGAGGGGGTGCCGGCGGCCCAGGTGCCGCACCGAACCTTTGCCGGCAACCACCCCACCAACACGGTGCTCGCCCCGCGGCTCACCCCCCGAGTCCTCGGCGAGCTCGTCGCCGCGTACGAGCACAAGGTCTTCACCCAGGGGGTGGTCTGGGGGATCGACTCCTTCGACCAGTGGGGCGTCGAGCTCGGCAAGGCCCTCGCGCAGCGGATCGTCCCCGAGCTGACGTCGACCGGGCCCCCGCCGCTCGACCACGACAGCTCGACGAACGCCTTGATCCGCCGTTACCGCGCCGGCCGCGGCCGGGCCTGACACGAGCCCTGGAGTAGCCTTGTCCCGATGCCGTCGAAGGTCGCCCTGATCATCGTCGACGTGCAGGTCGACTTCTGCGAGGGCGGGAGTTTGGCCGTCCCGGGCGGCTCGGCCGCGGCCGCCGGGATCACCGACCTGATCGAGGCTGCCGGCGGGCGCTTCGCCCTCGTGGTCGCCACCCGGGACTGGCACATCGACCCCGGATCGCACTTCGCCGGGGACGGCGCCACGCCGGACTACGTGGACACCTGGCCGGCGCACTGCGTGGCGGGGACGCCGGGCGCAGGATGGCACCCGGACCTGCGGCTGCCCGCCGGCACCGTGGTCGTCTCCAAAGGGGAACACGGGGCCGGGTACAGCGGCTTCGACGGCCGCGACGACAAGGGCCGGCCGCTCGCCGGGGTGCTGCGCGACGCCGGCATCGATTCGGTCGACGTGGTCGGGATCGCCACGAGCTACTGCGTGCGGGCCACCGCCCTCGATGCTGTCCGGGAGGGGTTCGCCACCCGGGTGCTCGCGCCGCTGACGGCGGACGTCGACGCTGCGGCGACCCCGAAGACGCTGGATCGGCTGCGCGAGGCCGGCGTCGCCGTCACCGGCTGAAGGCCGGGGAGCCCTACAGCGGAGGCCGGCGGTCGGCCCACGGCAGCGCCGCCTCGAGCTGCGAGGCCAGCCGCAGGAGCACCGCTTCCTCCCACGGGCCCGCTACCAGCTGAACGCCGACCGGCAGGCCGGCGGGGGTGACGTGGGTGGGGAGGGAGATGGCGGGCTGGCCCGACACGTTGAACCCGGAGGTGAGCACGGCCATCTGGAACACCTGCAGGGCCGGGGCGCCGGTGGCCACCCCGCCGTGGACGGCCGCGAGGATCTCGCCGGCGCGCGGCGGCTCGATCGTCATCGTCGGGGTGAGCAGGACGTCGAACTCGCTGCCCCACCTGCCCACCAGCTGACGGCTGAACCGCTGCAGGGCGAACACCGAGCGCACGTAGTCGAGGCTGTCGACCGAGCGGGCGGCAGCCATGTTGGCGCGGATGTGGGGCTCGGCCCGATCCCAGTCGACGTTGTCGTAGTCGGCGAGCCCCGAGTTGACCACCTTGAGGAAGGCGTCGAGAAACTCGTCGGGGATCGTGTAGGTGACGTGCTCCACGCGGTGCCCGAGCTTCTCGAGGACCGCTGCCGCCTCGCGGGCCGCCGTGGCGCACTCGGGGTCGTAGCCGAGCCGCAGCGGAGGCTCGTCGAGGAGGCCGATCCTCAGCCGTCCCGGGTCGGTACCGACCTCCGAGAGGAAGGGCCGCTCCGGGGCGGGGGCGTTGTACCACTGGCCCCGATCCGGTCCGCAGGTGACGTCGAGTATGGCGGCGCTGTCGGCAACGTCGTGGGTGAGCACACCCTCCACGGCGCCCCCCTCCCACGGGAGCGTCCGCGAAGGGATCCGCCCGCGGCTGACCTTGAGGCCCACCAGCCCGCAGCAGGAGGCGGGGATGCGGATGGAGCCACCCCCGTCGTTGCCGTGCGCCACGCTGAAGGCCCCCGCCGCGGTGATGGCGGCCGCCCCCCCGCTCGAGCCCCCGGCGGTCCGATCGAGGTCCCAGGGGTTGCGGGTGATGCCGTAGCGGTCGTTCTCCGCGGCGGTGATGGGGCCGAACTCGGGCGTATTGGTCCGGGCGGTGAGGACGAAGCCCGCCCTGCGGAACGCCTCGACCACCAGCGCGCTCTCCTCCGAGGGACCCCCGGGGGCGGCCCAGGAGCCGTAGGTGACCGGCCAGCCGGCGACCGGCGTCAGGTCCTTGATCGGGATGGGGACGCCGTGAAAGGGTGGCAGCTCGCCAGGGTCCGCGTGCACCACGGCATCGGCGGCGGCCCTGGCGGCGGCGCGGGCCTCCTCGTCGTTGCGCCACACCACCGCGTTCACCGACCCGTTGACGGCGTCGACGCGCGCCAGGCAGGCGTCGAGCACCTCGACGGGGCTCAGCTCCTTGGAGCGGATCGCGGCCGCCACCCGGAGAGCGGTCGCCTGAAACGTCGTCTCGTCGGCCATGGCGGCGACGATACCCGCGCCGGAAACGGCTCGCCGGGGGCCGCATCGCTCGGGGCACAGGCAGCAGGCAGAGGCTCGCACGCACCGCGCCGGCGGGCGGGCGGGCCCCGCACGGTGGGCGCTCTGCGCCGCTCCATAAATTGAGCTCATGCCCTCCGCTTCCCCGCCGGTTCACGAAGTGCCGGCGAAGCTGTCCCTCGTCGAGAACCTGGTCCTCGGCGTGGTGGCCGAGGAGCCGACGTACGGGTTCGCGGTCGCCCGCCTCCTCGAGCCCGAGGCGGACCTGGGGCGCGTGTACCGGATCCCGCGCTCGGTCGTGTACCGCACGATCGAGCACCTCGTCGCGGCCGGGCTTCTCCGCCCGAGCCGCGTCGAGCGCGGCAACCGTGGCCCCCAGCGGACCCTGATCACCGCCACGCCGGCAGGCCGCCAGGCGGTGCAGGCCTGGCTCGCTGCCCCGGTCCTCCACGTCCGGGAGGTGCGGACCGACCTGCTCGTGAAGCTGGCGCTGCTCGCGCGAGCGGGAGGCGACGGCGCGGCACTGCTCGCTGCGCAGCGGGACGTCCTCGCCCCGATCGTCGCAGCGCTGCGTGAGCAGGTCGACATGGCTCGCGGCTTCGAGCGCACGCTGGCCCTCTGGCGCTTCGAGACCGCGGACGCCGCCCTGCGCTTCGTCGATCGCGTCACCTCCTGAGGCGGCGCGCCGGTAGTCACATTGCGACTACCGATGCTAGTGTCGGGCCATGCGCGGTTCTCGGCCGCCCGGCCGGCGCACCAGCGACCGGCGCCCGCCGGCGGGGACGCGCCGGGAGGCCGCCGCCTCACTCGGAGCTGCGATCGCCCTGGTCGCCCTGCTGGGGGCGTGCGGCTCCAGCTCCGCACGTGATGCGAGCCGCGGCGTCCGACCCGGCTCGGGCGCCACCGCGGCCGGCGCAGCCCCGACGGCCCACCGCGGCTCCGGCCCGGTGGACGTCCTCTACGCCGGGTCTCTCGTCGATCTCATGGAGCAGAGGCTCGGGCCCGGCTTCCACGCCGCCACCGGGTACAGCTTCGACGGGTTCGCCGGCGGTTCTCGGGCCCTCGCAACGGAGATCTCCGGCAAGGTGCGCGTGGCGGACGTGTTCGTCAGCGCGAGCCCCGGGGTCAACGCTTCGCTGGAGGGCCCCGAAAACGGCAACTGGGTCGCCTGGTACGCGACGTTCGCGAACTCGCCCCTCGTGCTCGGCTACAACCCGCACGGCTCTTTCGCCCGGGCCCTGCGAACCAGGCCGTGGTACGACGTGGTGACCGAGCCCGGCTTCCTGCTCGGCCGCACCGACCCGGCGGTCGACCCGAAAGGCAAGCTCGCGGTCGAGGCGCTCGAGGGCGCCGCGGCAGCGCACGGCGTTGCGGCCCTGAGCACCCTGGCGGGGTCGAAGTCCGGGGTGTTCACCGAGGAGTCGCTCGTCGGCCGGCTGCAGGCCGGGCAGCTCGACGCCGGCTTCTTCTACTCGAGCGAAGCGAAGGCCGCCGGCATTCCGACGGTGCCGCTCACCGGCGAGACCCTGAAGGCCACCTACACGGTCACCGTGGTGGCCCGCGCCCCGCACGAGGCGGGCGCGGAGGCGTTCGTGGCCTACCTCCTCGGACCGGCCGGGCGGGCGATGCTCGCCAAGGACGGCTTCGACCTGGTCACCGCGCCCGCCGTCCACGGAACCGGGGTTCCCGCGGGGCTGCGCTCCGCCCTCGCGGGCGCATAGCCGCCCGCCGGCGTGCGCCCCCGCCGGCGTTAGCCCCCGCCGGCGTTAGCCCCCGCCGGCGTTCAGGCCCCGGCCCGGGTCAGGCGCCGAGCGTCGCCGCCCTTTTCACCCGCCGGGGTCGCGACCACGGCCACGGGGCAGTCGGAGGCGCGCACCAGGCGGTCCACCACCGCCGCGGTCTCGGCAGCCGAGGGGCCGTCCCTGCTCGACCCCACGACGACCAGCCGGGACAGGCGGCTGCGCTCGGCGACCCCGGCCGCCACATCCCCGGTCATCACCGTGACCCGGACGGCGAGGTCGGCGAAGTCGCCGCGCTCAGCCACGAACCGCTGGGCATCGGCGGAGTCGTGCGTGCCGAGCAGCGCGCCTCCGAGCGCCAGCACTTCCAAAGCGGCTCCTCGCATCCTCGCCTCGTCGGCGGCGAAGCCGAGGATCGCCGCCGCAGCCTGATCCGCTTCGAGCGTCGCCGCCCTCCCGGAGGGCGCGAAGGCGACGACCGCGCAGACGGCCGGGGCTTCCTCCCGTGCCGGCAGGGGCCAGCGGCGCACCACGATCACCGGGCAGGCGACACGGCGCAGCACCTGTTGCGCGACCGAGCCCAGCCGCAGGCCCCGGAACCCGCCCGAACCCCGGGCGCCGACCACGAGAAGGCGCGCGTTCTCGGACCGCGTGGCCAGGATCCGCGCTGCCCGGCCGTCCCAGACCTCCAGCTGGACCGGCGACGCCGGCGAGGCTCCCAGCTCCTCGGAGACGATCTGCCGGAGCCGGCGGATGCCGCTCCGCACCCGCACCGACGGCGACGCGGTCACCGCCGCCCGGGCGGCGGGCGCGGTCGACAGGGCGGCCAGGAAAGACATGCCCTCGCGCGCCTGCGCCGGCTCCGGCGCGGTCAGGTCCTCGAGCATCACGCCCTCCGCCGTCACGGCCACGAGGACGTCGCCGCGACGGGCGGCCTCGTCAGCGGCCAGGCGCAACGCCGCCCGTGAGCCCGCCGATCCGTCGACGCCCACCACGACGGTTCCAACCCTCAACAACACGCCGTTCCCGTTCATCGCCAACCTCCGACTCCGGAAGGTCCGTCCTTTGCCAGTGGCGAGCCTCGATCGCGTGCAGCCTGTCCGAGAACCACACTGCGGCGGGAACCCCTCGATCTCCAGAGGCGAAAGTCCCAACACGCCAGATCACAACGGGGCAGAATCGCGGCGGCCGCCGCCGGCGCCAGCCCCCACACCCACTGAGAGGAGCCCGGAATGTGGAACAGCTTCCGCACCGACGCCCGTCTGGCGATCACCGCGACGATCACCACCTTCCCCGGCGGGGGGGGTGACGAGCAACATGCCTACGTCGCGCGCCCCGAATCCGCGGACCCGCTGCCCGGCGTCGTGCTGGTGCACCACATGCCCGGGTGGGACGAGTTCTATCAGGAGTTCGCCGAGCGCCTGGCCCGGCATGGCTACTGGGCCATCTGCCCCGACCTGTACTGCAGGTTCGGCCATGGCACGCCGGACGACGTAGCGGCGAAGGTCCGCGCCCAGGGCGGCGTGCACGACGACAGTGTCGTCGCCGACTGCGCTGCCGCCCTCGCGTGGCTCACCGCCCAGCCCGGGTGCACGGGCAAGGTCGGCATCATCGGCTCGTGTTCAGGCGGCCGTCACGCAGTGCTCGCCGCATCCCGGGTCCGCGGCTTCTCGGCCGTCGTGGACCTGTGGGGTGGCGGGGTGGTGATGTCCGAGGACCAGCTCAGCCCCGCCCGACCGGTCGCGCCGATCGACTACACCGCCGACCTGGACGCCCCGCTGCTCGGTCTTTTCGGCAACGACGACCAGTCGCCTTCCCCCGACCAGGTCGATGCACACGAGGCGGAACTCGCCAGGCACGGAAAGGACTTCGAGTTCCACCGCTACGACGGCGCCGGCCACGGGTTCTTCTACTATCACTCCCCCGCCTACCGGCCCCAACAGACCATGGACGGATGGAGCAAGGTGTTCGCCTTCTTCGGCGAGCGGCTCCGGTGAGGATCTGCTGAGAAAGGACCGCCCATCATGTGCACCGGGATTTCCAGGACGGCGCCGGTCGCCGGCGAGGCCAAAGGCGCGGACGGCTGGTTCCACGTCACGACCGCGACGGTGGGCTTCGACCACGGCGCGCACGGTTCCGAAGAGCACGCCCTGCTCCTCGACTTCGCCAACTACGGCCTCGGCACCCACGCCCGGGTGGCCGTCGAGCTCGACATCGAGTCCGGGAGGGCGCTCCTCGAGCAGCTGCGGAGCACCATCGAGGAGGCCGAAGCAACCGGGCTGGCGGGCTAGGCCAGGGCGTGGCTAGGGCGTGGCTAGGGCGTGAAATACCAGTAGCAGGGCTTCCTCTGCGGCCCCGCCGGTGAAGGCCTTCGATCAGGACAGGCGCCCCTTGCCTTTCTCGGGGACCCGGCCCTTCAGACGGGACCGGGCCTGCGCCAACGCGGCCGTCGTCTGATCGCACAGGGATATCAGCTCCTCCGCGGAGACCCAGCGCTGATTGGCAGCCTCGGGGAGCACGCGCTCCACCGGCTCGGCCGCCGCGGGATCGACCAGGTGCACGGCCGACCACAGGTCCAGGAGGGCGTCGACGGCGCTCGACGCCAGCACAAGCTCCCCGGTCAACAAACGGCGCACCTCCTCCAGGGCCGCCTCGGAGGACTGGATGGGGTCCGGGGTGCTCCCCTCCTCGGGCAGCCCCTGCTCTGCCAGGTATCGACCGATCTCGGCAAAATCGCTTTCGAACTCCGAGACGCCCCGGCGCGCCGACCATTTCTTCGCGGCGCGACCCCCCCTTGATCGGGAGCGTCGCCATGGAAGCCAACCGTTCGTGGCCATGTCGTCCCCCTTCTACTGCCTACGACCCGACCCTTCCTCGCGCCGAGAGCGTCCGCCAGGGCACAATGTCCCTTCGTGAAGAGCCTTGTGGGCCAGCATCGAGCATGGCCCGCGCGGTGAGCTCCGGGAACTGCGGTCTTGACCGTCGCGGAAGGGACCTTCGGCGCCGGCGCCAGGGTCCTTTGGTTCTGCGGTGACGCCGCACCGAGCCTTGAATGAGAGACGATAGAAGGGCCGACGTGAGGGCGACATCCCGATGCTGATCGACCAGCGAGGAAGCGAGGTGCTGCCACGACCCGAGTGCGCGCGCCTCCTCGCCTTGCACTCCGGTGGCGTCGGCCGTCTCGGCATGGTCGTCGAGGACCAGCCGGCGGTGGTTCCGCTCGGCTACACGCTCGTCGACGGGTACGTCGTGGTGCGGATCGGCGCCGGCACGATCCTCGCCACCATCCGCTCCGGGACGGCGATCGTCGCCTTCGAGTTCGACCACACTCCCGCCGACCGCCGGTCCTACTGGTGGAGCGTGCTCCTCCAGGGGCACGCCGAGGAGATCACCGACCCGGCGCTGCTGGCCCGGCTCCGCCCCGTAATGCCGGCCCCCGCGGTCCCCGAGCCGGGCGGAAGGCTCGTGCGCATCCACCCCGACGTTCTGTCGGGCCGGCGGTTCTTCCCGCGCGCCCTCGCCTGAACGACCTGAACGGGCGGCGGGCCTGCCCGCCGGATGGGGGGGCGCCGGCGTTTACCGTGGTGCGGGTCGCGCGCCGCCCCACGCACCGATTGCCCCGGCACCGGCGCCGGGGACCGCCGGCGGCACGTAGGAGCATCCGGGGTCGCCGGCGAGCGGGTCACCCGTCATCGCAAAGGCCCGCGCGCGGGAGCCGCCGCACAGCGAACGGTATTCGCAGATGCCGCAGTTGCCGCCCAAACGGTCGGCGGACCGCAGATCCTGCAAAAGCGGGGAATCCCTGTAGATCGCCGTCAGCGGCGCGCGCCGGACGTTGCCGGCGACGAGCGGGAGGAAGCCGCTCGGGCTCACGTCGCCGACG
>JAJYLA010000113.1 GCA_021788115.1 Actinomycetes bacterium
CGCCATCCGCATCGACATCACAGGCCAGATCGCCTCATGGTGAAAAACGCCATGTTCACCAAAAGCTGCCGACCACTGTCCACACAACACCGCCGGTCCGTGTGCAGACAGCGTTGCCGCTAACACCTCTCGCCGAACCCACATACCTTCGGTGTCTCCCGCGAACTCCATCTCCTGCAGCTCGTGAGCCGTGAGCCACATGGGCGGGGCGTCTGCTGGGTGCTCGTCAGAGGTCTCCGTCATTCTCTCCACCACATCGCACGTTGTACCTCCGGGCGTACTCACCGCCTCGCAGCTCCACGAACCGCTCGCTGTCCACGCTGACGAATCGGTCTGCCGGACGCACCATGGTGGCCCAGATAGCGAGGGTGTCGTCGCCGGCCGAGCGCTGGCTCTCACGGTCGAGGGCGTTTCTAACGCCGAGGTTCCTGCCCGGGCAGAAGTGAACGATCCGTACCCTGACGGCGCCTAGCTCTCCGGCTGCCTCCATCCGGCGAGCCAGGAGCTGCTGACGCATCAGCTGGTAAAAGGGCTCGACGAAAAGGTCGGCATAGGGGATGACGTACTTGTCGATCGGACAGTCCTCGGCCTCCCACAGTGGCCGGTACCGGTCCTGGCGGTGCTGGCCCTTGGTCTCGGAGAGTTCCTGCCCTCGGTAGTCCTCGGTGTACTTCCATTCGATCAGCGCAACCTCTACCTGGCCGTCGATACGGCTGCGGTATCGGATGGCGGCGTCGGTGCTCGTAGACAGGTTCCCTCGTTGCCGCTCGTGGCCGACCCGCTCGCCGAGGTGGTTCTCGGCGCCGATGTACTCGAAGGTCACGTAGAGGTCGTCCTCCATCGGGAGTACCTGGTCGATGGCGAGGATCCCGGCGAAGGCAGCGACGACGAACGATGGGTCGTGGAGGCCGGCAGCGAGGGCATTGACGCACTGCACCTGAGAATCGAGCAGGTGGTTGGACGGCCCTCCGTCGATGTCGTCGTGCCAGACGATCCGATGCCTGGCGAAGAGTTCCAAAGCCGGATCTCGGATGTCGGGCAGCAGGTTGTATGAGGCGAAAGAGGCAGGGAAACAGATGTCCAGCGGTCGCTGTTCCCGGTCCTGGCGGCAGTAGTAGCCGGGGGCTCGGGCCGGCTCGGGCAGGGACAAGCTGGAACGCTTCCAATCCAGGGCCTTGACGGCAGCCTCGGCCTTGAACTCGTTCTTCGGCGGCCGGTCAGGCATCGCCCAAGTATTCGTCGAGCCGGCCAATGAGATTGACCTCGAACACTTCCAACGCTGGGTCGTTGACCTCGGCCTCTTCGAGCCGTCGGCGTACGACTTGCAGCCGCCGCCGGACTTCGTCGGAAGGGCGGCGCTGTATGGCCACTACCGGTCGGATCTCGATCGGTGAGCGGCAGTCGGGGATCGCGCCTCTGATGAGCCGGAGTCGCCGCCGCTGTTCGACCATGCCGGCGACGATCTCGGCCGCGTCGCTGTGGTGGTCACCCCACTCGCGCAGGAGGTTGGCGTAATGACGCACCTGAGCGGGAGCCCAAGGGATCGTGCCTGATGCACCCTTGGCCGGCTTGATCTCGATGGCCATGAGGCATCCATCTGCGTCGATGGCCAACAGATCTAGTTCGCCTCCCAGCTTTTCGGGGGCGGCCGACCACCAGTCCTCACCATCGGGCTGGCCTTGGAGTGCTCGGAGCACGGGCGCCTGAAGCGCCGCATGGGTTGCGTTCCGCTCCTCGACGGAGTCGAAGGACATGACGACCTCGCGGTCGATGGCAGCCATGCTCCCCCGACCAAATGACGTGACGGCCGCCTGGACCGCTCCCTCCTTGATAAAGGCGTGACCTACGGCAGGGATGACGACCTCGATGAAGGATTCCACCTCCCGCCACTGATCAGCCGTCATCCCGTTAAACCACGCCTCCCAGTGGAGCTTCCAAGGCCCCGCTTCCTTGTGCGAATCGTGCACAGCCAGCCGAAAGCCCTTGGTCGGGTGGTAGTGGAGATCGAGGACCTTGGTCAGCCCGACGTAGAGGCTGGCCCATCCGCGGTCCGGGCTGTCGTAGTTCCGTCGCAACTGGAGATCCAGAGCGAAGGCGCCGCAGCCGCCGTACTCGGCGAGCGATGAGGCCCACCCACCTTCAAGTACCTCCATCAGCGGCTCGGGCGCCCGCCTGTCATATCTGATCATTCATCATCCTTCCTGCCAGAGGCTTCCCGTCCTCCTACCAGCCCCCCGGCGATGCCAATCGACGTCCCGGACGACGAGGTCGACGCCCGATTTCATACAGCCACACAGCCGCATCCCCACTCGTTCTCATGCCACCCGCCGAAGCACCCCGCCATCGTCATCGGCGACTCGCCTTTGGCACCCGATCGCCCTATTCCTCGACCGGGTGGGCCATCCACCCGAAGAGCTCGTCTGTCCACCGCCTGCGACGGCCGACCCATTCCGCCCACGCCGCCGGCTTCCACGCGGCGAGGTCGATCAGGATGTCCTCGATGGCCAGCACGTCGGCGAAGCCATAGTGGTCCATCACCGACCGGCGGCCTTCAGGTGTGACGACGCCCCAGAGCAGGATGGCGCCGTTGACCGGCTGCTCCTTGCCGTTGATCGTGACGCGGTGCGATCGGGGCTCACGGGCCATCCGGGTCAGCCTCTCGAAGGCCGCCCCTCCGTCGTGATGCACCACCTGGTCCGGACCTGCCAGGGTCATGTACTTGTAGTTCTCGAACTGGATCTCGCACTTGAGTTCGCCGATAAAGCGGGCCCCGTCGGAGCGCCGCTCGAGGGTGAAGTCGAGGGTGTGGTACTTGCCGGCCTCGTCCCAGACGGTCGGACGGCCAAGGTCCCGATACGGCGCCCGCCCGTCGGCCGCCCAGTGGCGGACCACCTCCTCGCTGAAGAACGCGAACAACCGCGACAGGTAGGCCCCGCGGCCGGCCTCACCGGTGCGGAATACGCCCTCCAGGCTTGACCGCCCGACCCCGTCACCTTCGCTCGACGACATCCGGTCCCCTCGATTCCACACACAACAGCGTAAGCGGCACCTGTGACGGCGTGTACCCAGTCGGAATGGCGCCGATGGAGACCCGGACAACGGACACTGGGATGCCGGCCGCGTCGGCGGCAAGGGGCCGTCCAGCGAGGCGGAGGGATCTCCCTGGTCGGGCAGGGGAGTCCTCAACAAGGTGTCCGGCCCCTCCATAACGGTCACACCCCTCTGGGAGAATGGACGCGAAAGCGAGGGAAGATGCGAGGGGCATTGCAGAGCGTTTTAGGATCGGATGAGGCGGTCGAAGGGGCTGCCAAGGCCAGGCGGGTGAGCACCCGCCGCCGGGGGTGGGACCGCTTGACCGCCCGCCTGGCGGACACGATCGAGGTCCTAGAGGAGGGCCAGTACCTGGGCCTGCAGTTGCGGGCCGGTGTGCCCTACTACGTGCAGCTAGCTGTCACCTCGGAGGGAGTGCGGGCCGAGGCGGTGTCCAATCGATTCCTGGAGGGCTGGCAGCGCCTGGACGCCACGGCGATCGACCGCCTACGCCGGCTGGGCTGGCGGCCGCCGACCGACATCGGTGACGGCCCGGTCAACTGGTGGCGCCATTTCGACTGTCCCGTCCCCGCCCGGGAGGCGGCCGAGCTGTTGACGTCGACGCTCCACCGGGCCTTCGACGTGGCCCGGGTCGACCAGCTCGAGTATCGGGCCTTCTCCCAATCTGGAGACACGATCCTGCTCCCGGGACTCAGCTTGGCCCGCGAGGTCGCCGGGCCCAAGCCGGCGTCGCTTGAGCGGCGCGTGGACGCCTACTTCAAGCACCTACTCGGCCTCGACGAGCTGACGCGCGACTCCGACGGCGACATCCCGATCCGCTGGGACGACCACATGGTCTTCGTCCGAGTGACGTCCGACCCCGACTACGTGCGGGTATTCTCGCCGGTACTGCACGACCTGGAACCCACTGCGGAGCTGATGGCTGCTGTCAACGACATCAACCTCGAGATCCGCATCGCCCGCTTCCTTGTCAAGGGCTCGGAGGTGCTTGTCGGCGCTGACGTCGACGACACACCGGCGATCGAGGGACCGCTCAGCGACGCCTACCACGCCGTCGGCTCCCTGGCTTCCCACTATGCAGGCGTCCTGCAGGCCCGCTTCGGTGGTGCCACCTTCTTCGGCCAGATAGTCGACCCTCCCGGCCCCGTCTCCACCGGGCTGTACCTGTGAGCCCTATCGTGGCCGGGTTCGGCCACGGGTCGGCAACAGTGGAGGCGGTGACATGATCCTCAGCGAGCGGTTCGATGCCGCACTGGAGATGGCTTCGGATCTGCATCGCCATCAGAAGCGGAAGGCGACCGAGATCCCTTACCTCGCCCATCTCCTAGCCGCGGCCGCGATCGTGTTGGAGAACGGAGGCGACGAGGATCAGGCCATCGCAGCCCTGCTCCACGACGCCCCCGAGGACCAGGGCGGCCGGCCGATCGTGGAGGTGATCCGTGCGCGCTTCGGCGACCGGGTGGCCGGGATCGTCGAGGACTGCACGGATACCTTCGAGGATCCGAAGCCGGAATGGCTGCCCCGCAAGGTCTCCTACCTGAAACATCTCGATCACCAGGCGTCGGAGGACTCATTGTTAGTGTCGGCGGCGGACAAGCTTCACAACCTGAGGGCCATCCGCGACGATTTCGCGCACCAGGGCGACCAGTTGTGGGGCCGGTTCAGCGGCCGCCCCGGACAGCAGCTGTGGTATTTCCAGACCCTGGCACACATCTACACCCAACGGATGCCGGGCCGCCTGGCCGATACCTTCACCCAGCAGGTCGCCGGGTTCGGAGCAGACATGACTGCAGCAGGAATCCAGGCCGAGGAGCCGTCCAGATGAGCGACTTGGAAGCGGCACTCCTCGACCGCCTCACCTTCGCGCCGCTGCCCGCCGGAGAAGAGAACCTCCTACTGGCCGCCATCTTGGGCGACGACGAGCTGGCCGCCGCCATCGGCGGAGAGCCTCCACCTCGTCCAGAGACGTCAACGGGCGATGCCAGTGAGGACTCAGCGCTTCCAGCCTGCGCCTATCTGCGATCGGTCACCGTCGCCGGCTTCCGGGGCATCGGGCCGCCAACCAGCCTGGACATCGAACCCGGCCCCGGCCTTACCGTAGTCTGCGGGCGCAACGGGTCCGGGAAGTCCAGTTTCGCCGAAGCCTTGGAGGTGCTCCTCACCGGTTCGGTACGGCGCTTCGACGACCGGCCGGCGGTGTGGCGCGACTCGTGGCGCTGCCTGCACGCCCGCGAACCAACGGTGTCCGCAGAGCTCACCCTCGAAGGCTACAAAGGCACAGCCACGGTCACCTGCACATGGGAGCCGGGGGAGAAGCGCATCGGCGGCGGCCGGGTGACCGTGAAGGTTCCCGGCGAGACCGACGCCGGCATGGAACGGCTCGGCTGGGGCGACGCCATGCGCCTCTACCGGCCGTTCCTCTCCCACGCCGAGCTCGAGGTTCTCCTGGCCCGGCCCTCCGACCTCTACGACTCTCTCAACGCGCTGCTCGGCCTCGACGACATTGCCGTGATCGCCAAGCGCCTGGCCGACGCCCGCAAACGCTCCGACACGGCGGTCAAGACGGCCAAGGACGAACTGGGCCGGCTGCGGGCCCTGGTCGACGCCAGCGACGACGAGCGCGCCGTCACCGCGTCCGGGGTTCTGTCCAAAGGAAAGATTGACCTCGACCACCTGCGATCGCTCGCCACCGGAGCGGCGGCGCCGGAGCAGGGAGCACTCAGACTGCTCAACCAGCTGCGGGCACTCAACCCACCGTCATCCGCCGACGTAGACGCCGCCTGCGACGCCCTGGAGCAGGCAGCCGACGCCCTAGAAGCGGCCGGCACATCCGCCGCCGGGCAGGCCTCGGCCACCGCCGACCTCCTCTCCGCCGCCGTCACCCATTTCCGACAGCACGGACCCGGTGACTGCCCGGTATGCGGACGCTCCGACGCCCTCGACGCCAACTGGTTGGCCGAGACCACCGACCGGATCCACGAGCTGCAAGCCGCGGCACAGGTCCACCGCGAGGCCACGACGGCCGCCACCCGGGCGCTCCAATCGGGTCAACTGCTGATCGGCCCTGCGCCGGCTGTCCTGGCAGAAGCGCACACCGTCGACATCGACACGTCCGAACTGGCCGAGCGGTGGCAGTCGTGGGCGGCGGCGCCGGCAGCCACGGCCACCCCCTCGGGACTTCGGAGACTGGCCGCCCACATGAGAACCACCCACGGCGAGCTCACCCAGGCCGCGGCTTCCGTGTCCGCTGCGGTGGCTTCCGAGGTGCAGCGCCGAGAGGACCGCTGGGAACCCGTCGCTACCGCTATCTCCGCCTGGTGCGAGCTGCAGGAAGCTGCCCTAGCGGCCAAGGCCGTGTCGGGCGGGATCAAGACGGTCGAGGACTGGCTCAAGCGAGCCAACAACGATCTACGCAACGCCCGCCTGCAGCCCTACGCCGAGGGCACCGCCGCGGTGTGGGCCAAGCTCCGCCAGCAGAGCAACGTGGACCTGGTCCGCATGGAGCTGATCGGATCGGCCACCAGCCGGGCCGTCGACTTCGACGTAACTGTCGACGGCCAACCGGCCGCCGGCCTCGGGGTGATGAGCCAGGGGGAGGTCAACGCCTTGGCCCTGTCGGTCTTCCTGCCCCGGGCTACCTCTGATAAGAGCCCCCTGCGGTTCGTCGTCATCGACGACCCTGTCCAGGCCATGGACCCGAGCAAGGTCGACGGCATGGCCCACGTGTTCGCCGAGGCGGCCCAGACCCGACAGGTGGTCGTGTTCACCCACGACGACCGGCTCCCCGCCGCCGTGCGCAACCTCGGCATCCCTGCCCGCATCGTCCAGGTGAGCCGCCAATCCGAATCGACCGTCGAGGTCCGCCCGGCTGGAGACCCCGCCGAGCAGTACCTGCGGGAGGCTGGCGGCCTGGCGGCCGGCGAAGGGGTCCCGGCGCCGGTTGCGGGCCGGGTCGTGCCCGGCCTGTGCCGGAACGCCATCGAACAGGTGTGCTTCGAGATCGCACGAACGCGGCGGCTCGGTCGGGGCGACACCGCCGCCTCAGTCGAGGACGCACTGTCGGCGGCCACCAAGCTGATGCCCCGTCTGGCTCTCGCGGTCTTCGACGACGCCAACCGGGGCGGCGAAGTCTACGAGTGGCTCAACCAGCGCTGCGGGCGCTGGGCCGCCGACACCGTCCGAGCCGTCAACGAGGGCAGCCACGGTGGTACCACGGTCGACCCGAAGGGCCTCGTCGGCGACACCCGCCGCCTTGTCACCGCCCTCCGGGGGAAGCTGCCATGACTTGGTCGGGACCATCCCCGGCCGACCTGCTGGCCGCGGCCCGCAAAGCGCTCACCGACAAAGGCGGCTGGGGTCCGGCGTGGGCCCGGGCGGCCGCCCTTCTGGCCCGCCAGGCGCTCGAGGACGCCGTGCGCCGATCCTGGAACGGGCTGGCGGCCGGACTGGTCGACTTCCCCATGACCACCCAGCTCATTTGCCTGCCTTACTACCTCTCCGACGAGGAGATGGCCAGGAGGACGAGGCAGTGCTGGAACGAGCTGTCGACCGCCTGTCACGCCCACCCTTACGAGCTGGAACCCGCCCTTCCCGAGCTCCAGGGCTGGATCGCTGAGATCGAGACGCTCCTACGGTACCTGGCCGAGGCCTCGACGTAGGGTAGTCAGTCGGCGACGGGTCGGTGTCGTCGGCATGCCCATCAAGTTGAGCGGAGGGTCGAGTCGTGCCAGTACCGCCTCCTCCAGGTCGATCAGCTCGGCCCGGTCGTCCACGCGGACCGTCGCTACCGACAGGTGCTGACGTATCCAAACCGTCACGGCGCGGTTGCTCGCTTCGTCCAGCCGGTCCGGCGCTACTAGCTCAAGCCCGAGCTGGTCCCGGAGAAGGCTTGTCAGTGTCTTTCTGAAGGTCGAGGACTTCACGTTGCCACCGAGATGGTTGGTTCGGATCCGGGAGCCCAGTGTGGCGACCCGCTCCACCCTTGCCCGGCGAGTTGTTGCGCCGCTCTGTCCGGCGTAAATCAGAGGAGGAAGCACCGTGCCGAGCGGTGCTCCGAGAATCGCCCGCCCCCCTTCGTCCGCCCACCAGGAGTAGAGACCCGGTCCGTCAACCTCCCTCCGATCCCTTGGAAAGGCGGCGGCCGGCGCCGCCAGCTTCGGATCCGAGAGCTGAGCGACCGCCCACTCGACGAGGGCCTTCTCCGTCAACGCAAGGATTCGATAGTCAGCGCAAGACCGTCACTGCTGCGCCAGGTGCTGGACAGCCTCCCATCCAAGGCGGCTCTCACGGCCTCACCGGAGGCCCTCGGCACCAGCACCTGACCGCCTCCTCCGCCCCCAAGGTCGGGTGTCAGCAGGTGAGCTTCGATGCCGCGGCCTTCCCATCGAACCCGCCGCAGCACTTCGGCGTAGGAGGTCGTACGGGCGCAGAAGGCGACGACGCGGTCCGTCCCCTTGGCCACCGCCACTTCGGCCAGGCATCGTTCGAGCAGCCCCGCCGGCCAGTCGGCTTTGGAAAAACGACGGTTGTAATAGCCGATGGGCTCGTCGGCCAGAAGAACCCCGTATCCGCCGGAAAGGATGACGACGCTAATTCCGTCGGCGACGGCCTTCCCAAGTGCGGGATGGGCGGCCTTGTACAGATGACCGTCGTAGCGCTGCGATGCGGGTAGGAGCAGCGAGTCGTCGAGGTTCCCTGCAACTCGCAGGGACTCGCGGGCCCGCCTTAGCCGCTCCGCCACGTCGGCAGACAGAAGGTGGAGAACGGACGGGCCTTCGAGGCCGCGATAACCGCCTGTCCGCTTCGTTCCCGAGCAGGGGAGCACGAACAGGGTGGACGGGCCCGGTGCCAACAACTCGGAGCGGTTCCGCTTCTCCAGGAGGGCAGGGGCGGTCCGCGGTGGGGAGCTTGGGGAAGTGCTCGGGTCAGGGGTGGGAGTAGGTCGATCCGACACAACGAGAGCGTTCAGGATGGGCCCTCCGACGTTGTGCCACCTGCGGATGAGTCCTTGCGCCGCCAGGCGGCGACAGATCTGGTTGACCTGCTGGTGAGGTCTGATGCCGGTGATCCGCACCAGGTCGGCGTCCGACAGCGGGCCATGCTGGCCGAGCGCCCACAGAATGCGGTCCGAGTTACTCACGCTTGATTTCGGCGGTCCCGGCCATCCCCGGCCTGAGCCGCTGCCCGGCGTTGAGCTCGTTCCACTCCTCAAGCTTACGGGTCGAGAGTCGGTCTAGGCGGATGGCTGTCCGCCATGTGGCCGTCGATGAAGTCGGCGATCTCACGGTTCCGCTCGCCCGTCCTGCGTCCTCGCAGTGATACGGATGAGCGGGCCGGGAATGTCGATGTTGCTTCGAGTGAGGGCGGCGGAGGATCGCTCCGGAATTCAGGGGCTTCGCGTCTCGTTCAGGGAGCGGGAGCCGTTGAGCCGGAGAGATGGAAACCAGCCCGGGACATGGGCCGGGCCGGACTGGGCGGCTGTGACGAGCACCGTTAGAACTCAATAGCACGGCCGGTGCCGTCCCATCCGCGGTGTAAATAGACGACGGGCGTAGGGTTCCTTCTTCCACCTACCACAGCAGAGGAAGGAGACCTACACCCGTGTCCACACGAGTATCACCGATCGAGGGCATCCGCGCCGGGATAGACGACCTGTTCGGTTCCGAGAGGGAGCTGGGCGAGGTGCTGGAGGAGGTGGCCCGCCTCGGGGTGCGCCTGTTGATGCGACCGCGATCGAGGCCGAAGTCACCGAGTTTCTGGGCCGTGAGCGCTACAGCCACGGCGAACGGGTCCGCCAGGGCAGCCGCAACGGGCACTGTCCGACCACGATCAAGTCCACGGCCGGGCCAGTGAAGATCGACCGGCCCAAGCTGCGAGGCACCGACGAGGCGTTCGCGTCCCGGCTGCTCGGCGTCGGGGTGTGTCGCACCAACGCTTTGGAGTCGCTGGTCATCGCCGGGTTCGTCCGGGGCCTGTCGGTCCGCGATGTGGAGGCCAGCCTGGCCGGTGCTCTCGGCGCGGAGGCGGCCCTGTCGAAGTCGACCGTCAGCCGGGTGTGCGAGGCGATCAAGGACGAGTTCGACACCTGGAAGACCCGGGACCTCGCCGAGGTGGCACTCGAGACGGGCGGTCTGCTCGTCGAGGAACCCGATGCGACGGGCGAGTTCTTTGAGAGCCCAGCGGGCTTCGCTTTCTACGACGTCGCCGTGGCCATCAAGCAGACGCCGGGCCCGAGCAGAT
>JAJYLA010000008.1 GCA_021788115.1 Actinomycetes bacterium
CCGATCTCCGTCGCTGGCCGCCGACCTTCGTAAGGCCGCGGCGTGGTGGCTGGCCGCCCACGCCCGAGCCGTCCAGGAGCTCGCCGGCTCCGGCAGGCGGGGCGGGGGCGCTCGGTCCCTGGCGCTGTGCACCGCCGTGGACCTGATCCTCGGCCTGCTCGGCTTCTTCCTGGTCGCCACGGTCGTGGCGCCCTTACTCGGGATATGAGCGGTTCGCGCATCGCCGGTAGGGTGGGAGAGGTGAGCAGCGGCGGCACCAACGGGAACCCGACCACCGCGGCGAACCAGGGCGCCGGGCAGGACCAGGGCACCGTACAGGATCAGGGCACCGCACAGGATCAGGGCGCGGGGGGGAACCTCGGCGTCGAGGAGCGCTACGCGGTGTTCCCGTTCTACCTGTGCCTCGACGTGTCCGCGTCGATGTACGGCGCAGCGATCGACGGCGTCAACCGGCAGCTGCCCCTCCTGCGGGCCGCCATCGGCGAGGACCCGGCGATCGCCGAGGTGATCCGCTTCGGCGTCGTCACCTTCAGCGACGTGGCGCGTACCGTTGTGCCGCTGTGCGACCTGAGCCTGGTGGAGGCGCTGCCGGAGCTGGCCGCCCAGGGGAGGACCTCCTACGCTGCGGCGTTCGACCATCTCCGCCGGACCATCGAGGACGACTACCAGCGGAGCCGGACGGCGGGGGAGCGGTGGTACCGGCCGGCGGTGGTGTTCATCTCCGACGGGCGCCCGACCGACGACACCGAGCGCTGGCGGTCGGCGCACCGGACGCTCACCGACCCCGGGTGGAAGCGTCGCCCCAACATCTTGTCGTTCGGTTTCGGGGACGCCGACCCCGCTGTCCTCGCCGAGGTCAGTGGCTCGAAGCCGAACCGCGCCTTCCTCGCAGCGGAAGGGGCGGAGCCGGCGTCGGTGGTGCCCGAGCTGATGACCGGGCTGATCCAGTCGATCGTCAGCTCGTCCGCGAGCGTCTACAGCGGACAAGCCCAGCTGGTCCTCCCCGACGTGCCGAGCATGCGGGCGATTCCGGTTGACCAGCTCGACTGACACGCCCCCGGCCGGCTGGGCGCCGGGACCCGTGCTCGGCCGTCCCTCGGCCGCTTCCGCGGTGGCGCCGGTCCTGCGGGGCTTCGGCGACGCTGCGCACGCCGCCTACCGGGCCGACGGGGGCGACCTCAGCTGGTGTGCCCTCCGGGCGGCGACGGTCGCAGGGGTTCGCCACCGCCTCGCCGGGGAGACCTCCGAGGACGCGTTCGCGTGGGAGAGCGCCGGCGACCGCGTTGCCGTCGCCGTGTGCGACGGCCTCGGATCGGTGCCTGGCTCCGCCGCCGCGGCGGGGCGAGCCGCCGCGGCGGCCGTGTCGGCCGCCATCGTCGACCCCGGCGCCGCCGTCGGGGCCGCGCGGACCGGCGTTCGCGCCGCCAACGAGGCCGCCGCCGGCGGGGGGGCGACGACCGTCGTGGTGGCCGTCATCGACAGAGACGGCCGCGCCGGCCTCGCACGCGTCGGGGACAGCACCGCCTTCGCCGTCGGCGCCGGCGCGAGCCGGGCGCGGGAGCTGTTCGCAGCGCCGGCGGAGGAGGGCCTGGTGGGCACAGGCACCGCGGCGCTCCCCTCCGACCGGCCGGACGCGGAGACCGCTGAGATGACCCTGGCGCCCGGATCGGTGCTCTTGTTGGTCAGCGACGGGGTCGCCGACCCCTGGCGGGACGGGCCCGGCACCGTCGCCCCCGCGTTCGAGGAGTTGCTCGCGGCTCCGCCCGGCCCCCTGGAGCTCGCCCGTCTCGCCGACTTCTCCCGCCAGGGGTGCCACGACGACCGGACCCTGCTCGGCGTGTGGGTCGCGCACCGCGGAGCGCCGGCGCGCAACGACACCGGGGCGCCGGGTCACCCCGGGGCCTTCGGGTGAACCCTGCCATCCTGGGGGCGGTGTTCCCGGTCATCCTCGTCGGGGAGCTGCCGGACAAGACCATGTTCGCCAACCTCATCCTCGCTTCGCGCGGGCGCTCCTGGGCGGTGTGGGCCGGTGCGACTGCCGCCTTCGCCGTGCACGTCGCCATCGCCGTCTCGGTGGGGGTTGCCATGTTCCGGCTCCTCCCGCACCGGGTGACCGCCGCCCTGGTCGCGGTGCTGTTCGCCGGCGGGGCGGCGTACTCCTACGCGCTGCGCGACAAGGAGGACGCCAGGGATGTCCCCGCGCAGCGCTCGGCCCCGCGGGCGCTCGCCGAGGCGGCCGTCGTCGTCTTCCTCGCCGAGTGGGGTGACCTGACGCAGGTGCTGACCGCGAACTTCGCCGCCCGCTACCACGACGCCCTGAGCGTGGGCGTCGGGGCGCTGGCCGCGCTCACGACCGTTGCGGGGATAGCTGCGATCGGCGGCGCCAGGCTCGGGCGCGCCCTGCCGGTCCGCCAGGTCCGGACCCTGACCGCGGTGGTGCTGGCGGCGCTGGCCATCTACGCCGCGGTGCAGGCTGCCACACAGTCGTAGTCTTTGCCCGTGGCCGAGGAGCTGCTCGAACGGGAGGCGAAGCTGCAGGCGGGGGTGGGCTTCCGCGTCCCGGACCTGAGCGACGTGGTTCCCGGCGGCTCGACCCGGTCGCTGCCCGATCAGCAGCTCTACGCCATCTACGTGGACACCGAGGATCTGCGGATGGCCCGCGCCGGTGTCACCCTGCGCCACCGCCGCGAGCGCGGGGAAACGGGCGGCGAGTGGACCCTCAAGCTGCCCGTGGCGAGCGAAGGCGCTTCGCTCGTGCGCCGGGAGATAGGCCACCCGGGAAAGTGGGGGCCCGTACCGCCGGAGCTTCTCAGCCTCACACGGGCGTTTCGCCGCACGGCCCCGCTGGTGCCGGTCGCGCGGCTGGTCACCCACCGCCGGCGCACGCTGCTGTGCGCCGCCGGCGGGGATCCCCTCCTCGAGGTCGACGACGACGTGGTCTCGGTGATGGACGGGCGGCGGGTGGCGGCCCGCTTCCGTGAGGTCGAGGTCGAGGTGGTCGGCGCCGCCACCGATCAACACTTCGACGCCGCCGTCGCCCGTCTCGCGGGCGCCGGAGCCGAGCTCGGGGCCGGTCAGGCGAAGGCGATACGGGCGTTGGGGTATCGGGCCGGGGGCCCGCCCGACGTGGCGGAGGTGCGGGTGCATCGGTCGTCGCCCGTGCGAGAGGTGGCCCGCGCGGCGGTGGCCGCCGGCTACCTCAGGCTCGTCGCCCACGACCCGGCGGTGCGTCTGAGCGAGGACCCGGAGGCGGTGCACCAGGCGAGGGTCGCCACCCGGAGAATGCGGTCCGACCTGCGCACCCTGGCCGCCGTCGTGGACCCTGTGTGGACCGCCGGGACCGTCGACGAGCTCGGCTGGCTCGCCGGTGCCCTCGGACGGGTCCGGGACGCCGACGTTCTTTTCGAGAACCTCGAGTCGACCGTCAAGAGCCTCGGCGAGCCCGACGCCGCGCGCGCCGGCGGCATGCTCAACCGCCTGGCCGCCGAAGGCGCCGAGGCGCGCCGCGAGCTCGGCGCTGCGATGGACTCTGAGCGCTACGGCCGGCTGCTCGATCGGCTCGCCGCCGCGGCGCGGGAGCTGCCGGCGCCGCCCGCCGGGGCCGAGGATGCGCCGGCCGCGCCGCCGGGCTCCGCCGACGCGAGTATCCGCCTCGACCAGCCGGCGCTCGAAGAGGCGCCGCTCGGGGAAATGCCCCCCGCGGACGGTGGCGCTGCCGCGCCGGACGGGTCGGGTGCAGCGGCCGCCGAGGGGGCCCGCGCCGCGGTGGCCGCCGGCGACCTGCCGGCCGGCGAGGCGGCCCGGCTCGTGGTCGCGGGCCCGTGGCGGCAGCTCGTCCGGGCCGTGCGGAAGCTTGGCCCCCACCCGAGCGACGAGCAGCTCCACGACGTCCGGATCCGTGCCAAGCGCCTGCGCTACGCATGTGAGGCGTTCTCGCAGGTGGCCGGGCGGCCCGCCGCCCAGCTGGGTCGGGCCGCGGCCGACCTTCAAGGGGTGCTGGGGGAGCTCCACGACGCCGTCGTGGCGGAGGCCTGGATCCGCGACGCCGTCGCCGGTGCGACGGTCGACGAAGGTGTGGCGGCGGGCCTGCTGATCGCCCGCCAGCGGGCCGTCGCAGCCGAACAACGGGCCCGCTGGGTGCGGGTCTGGTCCGCCGTCAACCGCAAGAGGCTGCGCCGCTGGCTGAGCTGAGAGCCCCTTTCGGCGGGCGGGGCGAGTACCGTCGACAGGCGATGCGGATCGCGGCGCTCGACCTGGGGAGCAACTCGTTCCACCTGCTCGTCGCCGACGCCCACCCCGACGGCACCTTCGAGCCCCTGACCCGCGACAAGGAGATGCTCCGGCTGGGCGGCCTCGTGGCAGCGACCGGCGAGGTGGGGGAGGCCGCCGCGGAGGACGCCGTCGACGTCGTCCGGAGGTTCCGCGCCCTCGCCGACTCCCTGGGAGCCGACGAGATCGTGGCGTGCGGCACCTCGGCGCTGAGAGAGGCGCGGGACTCGGCGGCCCTGGTCGACCGGATCGAGGCCGCGTCCGGCGTGAAGGTACGGGTCATCAGCGGCCGGGAGGAAGCCCGTCTCATATTCACCGCCGTGCGGACCAGCGTCATGATCGACCCCGGCCCGGCGCTGGCGATCGACCTGGGAGGAGGCAGCCTCGAGCTGATGGTCGGCGGGGCCGGCGGGCTCGACTGGTCGGCGAGCCTCAAGCTCGGGGTGGGCCGCCTCACCGCCGAGCGCGTGCGCGGAGACCCGCCCACCGGCGGCGACCGGCGGCGAGTCGTCGACGCGGTCGTCGCCGGGCTCCAGGGGGTGCTGCCCGAGATCAACTCTCTGCGGCCGAGGATGGCCATAGGCAGCAGCGGCACCCTCGAGACGCTCATCCGCCTCGCCGCCGGCCGGCGGGGCGGCCCCGCTCCGTCGACGGTGAACCAGGTGGCGGTCACCGCTGCCGAGCTGGGCTCGCTCACGTCGGACCTGCTGGAGATGACCGCAGCAGAGCGCAGCGACCTTCCGGGCGTCGACGCCCGCCGCGCGGACCTTTTGCCCGCCGGGGCCCTGCTCATCTGCACCGTCCTCGAGATGACCCGCCTCGACGAGCTGGTCGGCTCCGACTGGGCGTTGCGGGAGGGCATGGTCCTCGACGCGATCGGGCGCCACTCCCAGGCGGAGTGGTCCCACGACCCTCGTGCCATCCGGCGGGACTCGGTCATCGGCCTCGCCCGACGCTGCAGCTGGTCCGAGGCTCACTCCGTGAAGGTGGCCCGCCTCGCGGTGGAGCTCTTCGACGGGACGACGTCGCTGCATCACCTCGACGGCGACGACCGGGACCTGCTGGAGCTGGGCGCCCTCCTGCACGACATCGGCGAGCACGTGAGCATGGAGGGCCACGAACGCCACACGGCCTATCTGATCGAGAACGGCCGGCTGCGGGGCTTCCGTCCCGAGGAGATCTCGATGCTGGCCTGCATGGGGCGTTTCCACAAGCGGGGCTCGCCGAAGATGTCCTTCGAGCCGTTCGCACGGCTGACACCGCGGGAGCGGGAGCGGGTGATCCGCCTGACGGCGATTCTCCAGGTCGCCGACGGCCTCGATCGCAGCCACGGCGGCCCGGTCCGGGCAGTCGAGGTCTACACGAGCCCCGGCATGGTGGAGATCGTCGTCGACGCGGACGACGACATCGACCTGGAGCTGTGGGGCCTGCGACGCAAGCGGGAGCTGTTCGAGCGGGTCTTCCGGTGCCGCCTGGAAGTGGTCAGCGCCCAGATGCAACTGGCGCTCGAAGCCGGCGCCGCGCAGGCCGCCTCCGGGGCGTGACGGGCGCGCCTCAGCTGCGCGGCACCTGAGACCAGGGGACGCCTTTGTCGACGCGCACGTCGCCGGGCAGGCCGAGCACCCGCTCCCCGAGAATGTTGCGCATGACCTCGGAGGTGCCGCCCTCGATCGAGTTGGCCCGCGACCGGAGGAACATGCGCTGCGGGCCGCCGCTGCCGCCGGCGCCCTCCGGCCGGCGCATCTCGTAGGTGTCGTAGAGCATCCCCTCCGGGCCCATCAGGTCGACGCAGAGCTCGTAGATCCGCTTGTTGAGCTCCGCGTAGGCGAGCTTGGCCGTCGACCCTTCGGGGCCGGGCGTGCCGAGCAGCGAGTTGGCGGCCGCCCGCATGTTGGTGAGCCGCAGCACCTCCGCTTCGGCCCAGAGGCGCATCACCCGGTCGCGGGTGGCCGGGTCCCTCTCGGCGGGGCGCCGCCGGCCCCACAGCTGCAACGCTGTCGCGATCGGACCCGAGCCGCGCGGGGCGATAACCCCGCCGATCGAGACCCGTTCGTTCATCAGCGTGACGATCGCCCCCCGCCAGCCCTCGCCGACGCCGCCGAGGCGCTCGGCGTCGGGGATGCGCACCTCGGTGAAGTACACCTCGTTGAACTCCGCGTCCCCGGTGATCTGGCGGAGCGGACGGACCTCCACGCCCGGGGCGCGCATGTCCACCACGAAGTAGGTGAGACCCTTGTGCTTTTCCGCTTCGGGGTCGGTGCGGGCCAGCAGCAGCCCGTAGTTCGAAGTGTGCGCCAGGGTGGTCCAGACCTTCTGACCGTTGATCAGCCACTCGTCGCCGTCGCGCAACGCACGCGTCGCCAGGCTGGCGACGTCAGAGCCGGCCCCAGGTTCGGAGAACAGCTGGCACCAGATGTCCTCACAGGTGAAAAGTGGCCGCAGGTAGCGGCGCTTTTGCTCCTCCGTGCCCAGCGCCAGCACCGTCGGGGCGGCCATGCCGTAACCGATGGCGTTGCGGATCGCCGGAATCGGGGCTCCCGCCTTGCGCAGCCGGTCGATGATCATCGGCTGCAGCTTCCGGGACAGTCCGAGGCCCCCGTAGCCCTCCGGGAAATGCACGAAAGCGAGGCCGGCGTCGAACTGGGCTCCGAGGAACTCGACCTCGGGGGTGGACGCAGGCGGGTGGGCTGCCAAAAGCTCGTCCAGCTTCCGCGCGACCAGGTCCTCGTCGGTGGGTGTTGTGATCGTGGCGGTCATGTGTCCTCCCGACTCCCCGGCGGGGCCGCCCGGCCACCATATCGGTCTCGGCACGCCGGTGGCGAGACGCCTGCGTCAGACAGCGCCGGCGGCAGCGGCGGCACGCCGGCGCCGGCCCGGGGACGACAGTGACGGCCGTCGGGCTACTGTGGGGGAGCCGTGCCCCGGTTGATCCGCTTCGTGGCCCTTTCAGCGGCCGGCGCCCTCACCCTGGCGGGGGCCGCGACCGGGCTCGTCGCCGTCGGCAGGGGACTCGTGCGCCACGCCGCCACCGCAGAGGCAATTCCGCTGCCGCCCCTCCAAGCGGAGTCTCCGCTCGGCGGCTCCACCGTGTACGCGAGCGACGGCCACACCGTCCTCGCGGTCCTGCACGCCTCCGAGTCCCGCAAACCGGTTCCCCTCAGCCACGTTGCCAAGGTGCTGATCACCGCCGTGCTCGACACGGAGGACCACCGCTTCTACGTCCACGGCGGTTTCGACCTCCCCTCGGCGCTGCGGGCCCTGGCGGCAGATTCCTCCGGCGCAGGCATCCAGGGCGGTTCGACGATCGCTCAGCAGCTGGTGAAGCAGACGTACCTGACCTCGGTGCAAAAGATCTCCCGCAAGATCAAAGAAGCGGTTCTCGCGGTCCGCCTCGAGCGCAAGTACACCAAGAACGAGATCCTCCAGGCGTACCTGAACTCCATCTACCTGGGCAACGGCGCGTACGGCGTGGAAGCCGCCGCCAACGCCTACTTCGGCGAGCATGCCAGCGGTGTTGACCTACCCCAGGCGGCGCTGCTGGCCGGTCTGATACAGAACCCGAGCGGCTACGACCCCATCTTGAACCCCGAAGGCGCACGGCGACGCCGCGCCGAGGTGCTCGGCCGCATGGTCCACTACGGCGACATCACGCCGGCCCAGGCCGCCGCAGCCAACGCGACGCCTCTACCCACCCGCCGGCTGGAGCCGCACGTGCAGAGCGACCAGATCAGCGACTACTACGTGCTGGAGGTGCGCGACGAACTGCTCGGTCCCAACAGCCCGCTCGGCGGCACCTACGACCAGCGCTACCAGGCCCTCTTCGAAGGGGGTCTCAAGATCTACACGAACCTCGACCCGGCCCTCCAGAAAGCGGCAGAGCGGGCCGTCGCCGCGGACTCCCCGCCGAACAAGAGGGGGTTCGAGGAGGGTCTCGTCGCCATCGACCCGGCCACCGGGGCGGTCCGGGCGATGGTCGGAGGGCTCGGCGTGAAGCAGTCGGCCTATGACGTCGTCACGCAGGGCCTTCGCCAGCCGGGGTCCGGTTTCAAGGTGTTCACCCTTCTGGCGGCTCTTCAAAAGGGTTACTCGATCTACGACACGGTCGACTCGCAGTCGCCCTGCGCCATCAACTTCCCGACGGACCACGCCCTCGTGAGCCATCCCATCAACAACGACACGGGCAATGGCGGCGGGATCGTGACGGTCCTGAACGCCACCGCCCTGTCCATCAACTGCGCCTACATCCGCCTCGCCCACGAGGTGGGGCTGTACAACGTGATCGACATGGCGCACCGGCTCGGTATCAGCGAGAAGCTCCCCCCCTACCCGTCGATGGTGATCGGTTCCATCGCCGTGCACCCGATCGAGATGGCGGCTGCGTACGCGACGCTCGCCGACGACGGCGTCTACCACACGCCGACGTTCATCCGAAAGGTCCTCGACCGCTCGGGCGCGACGATCTTCAGCGCGTCCCGCCGGGGCCACCGAGTCATATCCAGCCAGCTGGCGCGCGAGGCGAACGTCGCGTTCCAGGCGGTGGTGCAGTACGGTACCGGCACCTCCGCCCAGCTTCCGGGCCGGCAGGTCGCCGGCAAGACCGGGACGACCAACTCGTACGTGGACGCCTGGTTCAACGGTTACACCCCGCAGCTAGAGGCGACCGTGTGGATGGGCGACCTCCACGCGGAAGTCCCGATGGTCAACGTCGACGGTGTCGCTGCCGTGTACGGGGCTACCTTCCCCGCGCAGACCTGGAACGACTTCATGGCCCAGGCCCTGGCGAACGCGCCGCTCGCCGCGTTCCTGCCGCCCGACCCCTCCCAGCTCCCCGCCCCCCGCTACATCACCTCCCCTGCGCTGGTCCGCGACGACGTGCTCGACCACAACTACGCGCCCCCTCCGACGACTGTCCCGCCTTCGACGACCTCCCCGCCGACGACCGCCTCGCCCACGACCACCTCCCCGCCCTCCACCACGGCACCCCCCAAGCGCGGGCACCATGGCTAGCGCCGAGCTCGAAGCCCTCCTGGCCGTCCAGGAGCTCGACACGGCCATCGACCAGAACCAGCACCGCCGGGCGACCCTCCCGGAGAGATCGGAGCTCGCCGCGGTCGATCAGAGCATCGCGGCCCTCGGCGCGGACCTCGCCGCCGCCACCGCCTCCCGGGACGAGATCGCCGGCCGGCAGGAGGAGGCCGAAGCGGAGCTCGCCTCCACCGAGGGCAGGCGCGATGCGGTGCAGCGCCGGCTCTACAGCGGCGAGGTTCGGGCGTCGCGGGACCTCCAGGCCCTGGCCGGCGATGTCGACGTGCTCGGGGCGCGCATCTCCGGGCTGGAGGAGCAGATCCTCACGCTGATGGAGGAGCGCGAACCCTTCGACGCTCGCGTCGGGGAGCTCTCCGAGCAGATGAGCGCGCTCACCGAGCGCCGCACGGTCGCGGCGGAGGCGCTGGCGCGCGCCGAGGAGAAGCTCGCCGCCGAGCTCGCGGGCCACCAGGCGCGGCGGCGCGAGGTCGCCGCCGGCGTGCCGGGCGACCTGCTGGCCACCTACGACCGGCTTCGGGTCAGGCGGGACGGCGTCGGCGCCGCCCGGCTCGTGGGCGACCGGTGCAACGGATGCCACCTGACGCTCCCGGCCACCGAGCTGGATCGCATCCGCCGTCTTCCCCCCGGGGAGGTGGTCACCTGCGACCAGTGCGGAAGGATCCTGGTCCCCGGGGGATAGAGACCCCGCCGCCGCGGGTGCCGCCGGCGCCGGCCGGAGGGTAGCGTCGCCCCGTGCTGTACCTGGTGCGCCACGGCCGGACCGCCACCAACGCCGATAGGCGCCTGCTCGGCCGCGTCGATGTCCCCCTCGACGAGCTCGGCAGGCGCCAGGCGGCGGCGCTCGGCCAGCTCGGGTTCCTTCGCGGGGCGGCCCGTGTGGTGAGCAGCCCGCTGCTCCGGGCGCGGGATACGGCCGCGGCGCTCGGGCCCCGGGTGAGCGTCGACGAGCGCTGGGCCGAGATCGACTACGGGATGTACGACGGGTGGAAGGTCGAGGACGCGTCGGAGCTGTGGAAAAGGTGGGGAGCGGACCTGTCCTACACGCCCGAGGGCGGCGAGTCGCTGGCGGCGCTCGGCCACCGGGTGCGGGAGGCGTGCGCCGAGCTGTGGCCGGAGGCCGCCGAGCGCGACGTGGTGGTCGTGACGCACGTGTCACCCCTCAAGGCGGCGGTCGCCTGGGCGCTCGGAGTCGGCGACGACATCGCGTGGCGGATGTTCGTCGATGTCGCGTCGGTCTCCCGCGTGGGTGCCGGGCGCAGCGGGCCGGCGTTGCTGACCTTCAACGAGGTCCACCACCGCCCCTCCTGAGCCGGGGCCCGGGGTCGCGCGGTTACGACCCCGGTGACGCGGGAAAGGACCATGGCATGACACGACGCGGTGTGACTGTCGTCACGGGGGCTTCCGCCGGCGTGGGGCGCGCCACCGCACGGGCACTCGCCGGGCGCGGCTTCGACGTGGCCCTGCTCGCCCGCGGGGAAGCGGGGCTCGAGGCTGCAGCAGAGGAGGTGCGCGCCGCCGGCGGCCGGGCGCTGTCTGTGCCCACCGACGTGGCCCACTACGACCAGGTGGAGGCCGCCGCCGGGCGCGTCGAGGACGAGCTCGGGCCCATCGACGCCTGGGTCAACGACGCGATGGCGACCGTCTTCGCCCCGGTGTGGGAGGTGAGCCCCGACGACTTCCGCAGGGCGATCGAGGTCACCCTGCTCGGCCAGGTGTGGGGAACCAAGGTGGCGCTGGCGCGCATGCGTCCCCGCGACCGCGGCTCCATCGTCAACGTCGGGTCCGCGCTGGCCTTCATCGGCATCCCGCTCCAGTCGGCGTACTGCTCGGCGAAGTTCGCCTGCCGCGGCTTCTTCGAGTCGACGCGGGCGGAGCTGCTCCACGAAGGCAGCCACGTCCGCCTCAGCATGGTCCACCTTCCCGCCGTCAACACCCCCCAGTTCGACTGGGGCGCGACGACCGTCGACCGCCACCCGCAGCCCGTCCCGCCCATCTACCAGCCCGAGATCGCTGCCGAGCGGATCGTGGAAACGGTCCTCGACGGCCGGAGGGCGCGCGTGGTCGGCTCTTGGAACAAGCTGCTCGTCGCGGCCGGCTCCCTTTTTCCCGGATACGGCAACCAGTACGCAGCCATCGCCGCCTGGAGCAGCCAGTTCACCTCGCGCCCGATCTCCCCGGACCGGCCGGCCAACCTGCACGCCCCGCTCGACGGGGGGAGCGACGCGGGAGCCCACGGGTCCTTCGACGACAAGGCCGGCGGCTTCTGGGCCCCGTCGTTTCTCAGGTCGCTGCCGCAGACGGCGAAGAACGCCGGCACGGCCCTGTCGCGCACGGTCGCGGAGAAACGCCGGCGGCTCAGCGCCGACCGATGAAGGCCCCGCCGAAGACCCGGCCGGCGGCGCGTCAGGACGGTTTCGTCCCGCTCGAGGCGTACGCCGCCCTCGGCGACGGGCGCAACGCCGCCCTCGTGGCCAGCGACGGGAGGATCGACTGGTGGGCCATCCCCACGCTCGACTCCCCACCGGTATGCGCCGCGATCCTCGATCCCGAGCAGGGCGGCCACTTCCTCCTCGCGCCGGAGGAGGACTGGAAGTGCTCGCGCCGATACCTGCCGCGCACCAACGTCCTCGAAACCGAATACGTCACGCAATCGGGAACGGTGCGCGTCACCGAAACGCTCAACGTCGGTACCGCCGGCCGGCTCCCCTGGACCGAGCTGGCCCGGCGGATCGACGGGCTGTCCGGGGAGGTTCCCATGAGATGGGAGCTGGCCCCCGGCGAGCGCGCCCACGACGCCCGCCCCTGGAGCGCTGATTGGCAGGGCACGCCGATCCTCCACGTCGGCGACCAGAGCCTGGGCGTGATCGTCGACGGCGGGGGCACGGTCGAGATGGGCCCGCACCGGGCGGCCGGCCGGCTGCGCTGCCGGGCGGGCCAGCGGTCGCTCGTGGCGGTTGTAGCCAGCGACGCCGAGCCGCTGTTCGTGCCGAGCGCCGAGTCGATCCAGTACCGCCTGGACCGCACCGCCGACCACTGGCGCCGCTGGTCCGACCTGGTCGCCCCGGGCGACCGATGGCCCGACGCGGTGCTGCGCTCCGCCCTGGTGCTCAAGACCCTCCTGTACGAGCCCTCGGGGGCCATCGCCGCCGCGGCCACGATGTGCCTTCCCGAGCTCATCGGCGGAGACCAGAACTGGGACTACCGGTACGCGTGGGTGCGGGACTCCTCCTTCACACTCGACGCGTTGATCGGCCTCCAGCTGCACGAAGAGGTCCACCACGCGGTCTCGTGGCTGCTCTCGGCGCTGAAGCGGACCGCGCCCGACCTGCCGGTGTTCTACAGGCTCGACGGCACGGTGCCCACGGACGACGAGTCGGAGCTGGACCTGCGCGGCTACCGCGGCAGCACCCCGGTGCGCAGCGGGAACCGGGCGGCGAAACAGACCCAGCTCGGGACCTTCGGCGACCTGTTCGACACGATCCACCGCTATGTCGCCGAGGGCCACGTGCTCGACCCGCGCACTTCCGACGTCCTCGGCAGCCTGGCGGACCGCTGCTGCGACACGTGGACCACGGCCGACTCGGGGATATGGGAGCTCCCGGACCTCCAGCACTACACGATCTCGAAGATCGGCTGCTGGACCGCGCTCGACCGCGCCGCACGCATGGCGGAGGCGGGTCACCTGCACGGGCATTCCTCCGCCCGCAGGTGGCGCCGGGAGGCGGAGGAGATCAAGGCGTGGGTCGACGAGCACTGCTGGTCCAAAGCGAAGGGCTCCTACTCGATGCACGCCGGCACCGACCGCCTCGACGCGGCCGTCCTGCTCGCGGGGCGTACCGGCTTCGAGCGGGGGGAGCGGCTCGCCTCGACCGTCGAAGCGGTGCGCGACGAGCTGGGGCGCGGGCCCCTGGTGTACCGCTACTCGGGACAGCAGGGGCACGAGGGTTGCTTCGTGGCGTGCACCTTCTGGGTGATCGACGCCCTGGCCCGCCTGGGCCGCGTCGACGAGGCCGCCGCGCTCATGGAGGAGGCCCTCCGCCTCGTCAACGACGTCGGCCTCCTGTCCGAGGAGATCGACGGGAAGTCGGGGTCCTTCCTCGGCAACCTCCCCCAGGGCCTGTCGCACCTGGCGCTGATCAGCGCGGCCCACACCATCGAGGAGTGCAGCGCTAGCGTGCGACGCATTGCGCCGACGGGAGGTGAGTGATGCGAGTGGTCGTCGACTACGACCTGTGCGAGAGCAACGGCCTGTGCATGGCGGCGGCACCAGAGGTGTTCGAAGTGCGCGACGACGATTTCATGTACGTGTTGCAGGAGATCCCGCCCGAGGAGCTTCGCTCGAAGGTCGAGCTGGCGGTCCGCAACTGCCCGAAGCAGGCGCTCAGGCTCGAGGACTGACCGGGTCGGTCCGGGCCGCTCCCGGTCCCGGTGTCGCCGCCCCGTCACGCTCCTGCGCGGCGCGGCCGCCTCCCGCTCCGCCGCGAAAAGTCCCGGCCGCGACCTCAGATAAAGCCCTCCGGTGGCTATCGTGAAACGCGCGGCACGTAGTCACAACAACATCGAGCCGCCAAGCGAGCCCGGCCCCAGGAGTCCCACCCGCCACCTGGCCGGGCTCGTTGCATGCCCGGCCGGCTGCGGGCTGGCGAGGAGACCCGCACGGAGGTGCGCGCGCCTCTCGCGGCTTTCGCGCGGATGAAAGCAGCGCCAGGCGGGACACGGCCCGCCTCGGGCGCACCGCGGCCATAAGTTCACAGCTGGCTCACAGCGAGATCTCAGGACCGCCCGAGGTGGCCGGCCGGGCGGCCCTGTCCGCCGCGCCGGAGAGGGCTTCCGACCTGATCGTGCTCGACGTCATGCTCCCCGACCTCGACGGCATCGAGGTGACCCGCCGCCTGCGGGCCGACGGCGTCCGCGTCCCCGCGCTGTTCCTGACGGCTCGCGACTCGCTGGAGGACAAGCTCACCGGATTGACCGTCGGCGGGGACGTCTACGTGACCAAGCCGTTCTCGCCGGCCGAGATCGTCGCCCGCGCGCGGGCGATCCTGCGCCGCACGGCCGGGGAGGCGGACCGGGACGGGCGGCTGGAGTTCTCCGACCTGGGTCATGTACGAGGAGACGCACGAGGTGTGGCGTGCCGGGGTGCCGCTCCAGTTGACGGCGACGGAGTTCAGCCTGCTGCGCTTCTTTCTCCTCAATCCCCGCCGTGTCCTCTCCAAGGCGCGGATCCTCGACCACGTGTGGCACTACGACTTCGGCGGCGACGCCAACGTGGTAGAGACCTACGTGAGCCACCTGCCAAAAAGCTCGACGCGTGCGGGCCCCCCCTCATCCACACGATCCGTCTCGTCGGCTACACGCTGCGCGAAGCGGGCCAGGAGTGTCGCTTCGCAGCCGTCTCCTGCTGGTCCTCTGCGCTGTCGCCGTAGCCGCCTTGGTGCTCGCGGACGTGGCCACGTACTCGGCGCTCGAGTCGTTCCTCCTCGGGCAGGTCGACCAGAGCCTGGAGCAGTACCACGTGCCGATCGAGAACTTCCTGATGACCGCGTCCTCGAACGGACGGCGGACGCCATCGCGGCCGGTGAGATGCATCCGCGCGTGCCGGGAGAGAACCACCGGAGCGAGGTCGGGCATCTGGCCCGCGCCCTGAACGTGATGCTCGGGCGGATCCAGGACGCGTTCACGGCACGCGACGCCACCGAGGCGGCGCTGCGCCGCTCCGAGGCCCGAATGCGGCGCTTCGTCGCGGACGCCTCCCACGAGCTGCGCCCCCCCTCGCCGCGGTCGCCGCCTACGCCGAGCTATTCGAGCGCGGCGTGCAGCACCGCCCCCGGGACCTCGTCTGGTGCTGAGCGGTATCCGGGGGGAGACCGTACGGATGGGCCATCTCGTAGAGGAGCTGCTCCTCCTGGCCCGGATGGACGAGGGCCGACCCCTCGACAGCGAGAGGGTGGATCTGGCGCCCCTCGCCGCGGAAGCGGTCGAGGCGGCCCGCGCGGTCGGCCCGGAGTTGCCGTTGCGCCTCGAGGCGGCGGAGCCGGTGGATGTGATGGGCGACCGGGGGCGCCTGCGCCAGGTGTTCGACAACCTCCTCTCTAACGTCCGGGCCCACACGCCTCCGGGTACCGGCGCCACCGTGCGGATATCCCGCCAGGGCGACCAGGCTGTATGCGTCGTCGCCGACGACGGGCCGGGCATGACCGAGGAGCAGGCGGCGCGGGCATTCGAGAGGTTTTTTCGCCCGGACCCGTCGCGCTCGCGCACGAGCGGGGGCACCGGTCTCGGACTGTCCATAGTGGCGGCCATCGTGGGAGCGCACGGCGGCACGGTCGAGGCCGGCGCCGGCCGCGGCGCGGTGCTCACCATCCGGCTCCCCGCAGCCCCTCCGCGGGCCCCTGCGCAGGGGCCCGCGGAGGTCCCGTAGCCGCCGGATCCGGCACGTCCGACACTGCCCGCACAGTGCCCATGCCATCGCTCGCGGCGACTTCGGCGGTCCCGCGGTTCACGGGCCGCCGTCAGGGGAGCACAATGGCGATGATGACAGGCACTGCAGTTCACAGACACCCCCGGCTGCACGCCGGTCCTACGGCCGTCCTCGTTGTGGCAGGGCTGGCCCTTTTCGCTGCGTGCAGTTCCTCCAAGGCGCCGGCGACCTCGACCTCGACCTCGGCGCCGGCGGCCACGACCGCGACCACCGCAACTCCGGCGGCGGGCAAGCAGACGATCACGGTGACCCCCTCGACGGGTTTGAGCAATCACCAGACCGTCCACGTAGTCGCCCGGGGCTTCAAGGCCAATGAGTCGGGACTCGTCGTCAGCGAGTGCGCCGACAAGGGCAGCGCCACCGGGCAGGCGGACTGCAACCTCAGCGGCATCGTGCTCACCAACGCGAACGCGAGCGGCGAGGTGGACACGACCCTGACGGTCCTCAAGGGTCCCTTCGGTGCCAACAAGATCGTCTGCGGTGCATCGCAGAAGTGCGAGGTCTCGGTGACCCAGGCGACCCCGAACCCCACGGAGCAGGCGAGCGAGGACATCAGCTTCGCTTCGTGAACCCGGACGCCGCCAGCCACGCTGCGGGGCGGCGCTGGCAGAGGCCCCGCGCCGGGGGTGGTGCCACCACCGCGCGGGCGCCTTTCCCGGCCCGGGGGGCCCCGGCTGTGGCCGGCCCTGTGGGTGCCGCTGTTCGCTCTGATCGCCGCCTGGAGTCTGGCGAGCCCGCTCTACAGCGGCCCCGACGAACCGGCGCACGTGCTGCGGGCGGCCTCGCTGGTGGGCGGCCAACTGATCGACCATCTACCCGGGTCTGGCCCCCCGCGACGCAAGAACCCGCCACGGCCGGCAACCACCGAATCCTCATTTGAGAAGTCGGCTTTTGCCTCCTAGCGTCGTGGTCAGGTCTCTGGGAGCTGAGGAGGGTCCTCCTGTGGCGGCTATCGACGATCTCGTGCGCAACGCCGAGCGCTACGCCGAGGGTTTCGACAAAGCCGGCCGGCCGGCGGCACCGGCCACGCACGTCGCCATCGTCGCATGCATGGACGCCCGGCTCAACGTGTACGGGTTGTTCGGGCTCGCCGAGGGGGACGCACACGTGATCCGCAACGCCGGCGGGGTCGTGACCGAGGACGTGATCCGGTCCCTGGCGATCTCCCAGCGACTCCTCGGCACCACCGAAATCCTCCTCGTGCACCACAGCGGCTGCGGAATGCTCAGCTTCCGCGACGACGAGCTGAAGGCCCAGATCCAGGCCGACACCGGAATTCGTCCCCCCTTCGCCCTCGAGGCCTTCGACGACGTCGACGACGACGTCCGCCAGTCGATGGCCCGCATCGAGGCCAGCCCGTTCCTGGCGCATCGAGGCGCCCGGGGGTTCGTCTACGACGTCGAGACGGGCAGGCTCAGAGAAGTGGTCGCCTGACCCCGGTGCCCCTCACCCTCCGGTGCCGCGCGCGGCATAGAAGGTTGGCAGGGCGGGTACTAGAGGGAGGGAAGGACCGATGCCGACGATCTACCAGTCCCTCGAGGCCGACCACCGTCACATGGAGGACCTGCTCGGCCGCCTGGAGGCTCCTCGGGGCCAGGCCGGCTTCGACCACGTCGGCAGGCGCCGCCTCCGGGACCACCTGGTCGTCGCCGGCTCGCGCCACGAGGTGTGCGAGGAACTGGTGCTCTGGCCGGCGGTGCGCAAGCGTGCCGCCGGCGGCGAGGCCTTGCGTGCCCACGCCCTGGCCCAGGAGCGCGACGCCAAGCACCTGCTGGATGCGTTGAGGTTCGCGACCTCCGAGGAGGAGATCATCGACCTGTCGCGCCAGGTCGGGGAGGTGATGCGCCTGCACGTCGCCTTCGAGGAAGCGCAGGTGTGGCCTGCCCTTCGCTCGGCGACCACGCGGATCGGCGCGCGGATGCTGGGCGCCAAGCTGTCCCTGGCAGCCAAGGTCGCGCCCACCCGGCCGCACCCGCGGGGGCCCGACAGTTTCGCCGGTCTCCTGATGGTGGGAACCCCCGCCGCGGCCCTCGACCGCCTGCGCGACCGCCTCGCACGCCGGCGGGGCTCGTATCCCGGCCGCTCGAGCACAGCGGGCTGGCCCGACGCCGTAGCCGCCGTCGAGAGAGACCACGCCTCGATCGAGTCGCTGCTCGCCCAGCTCGACCCCGCAGGATGGGGCGCCGACCTCGAGGCGGGCGGCCGCACCGCACCGGACCCCGGCCTGGTCAACCGGCTCATCCGGGAGGTCTCCGTCCACGACTGGGTCGAGAGGGAGCACCTCTACCCACTGGCGCGGCGGCGGATCCACGACGGCAACGACCTCTATGCCCACTGGATCGCCGAGCACGGCGCGATGGTGGAGATACTGTCCGAGATCGACCGGCGTCCCGAAGGGGACCCGCACCGGCGGCGGCTCCTCGACCGGCTGATACCGCTCCTCCGGACCCATATCGCCGAGGAGGAGAGCGGCGTGCTGCCCGCCTTGCGGGCCCGCATGGCGGACGAGGAGCTGACGGAGCTCGGCAGGACCCTCCAAGCCGCCAAGGCCAAGGCACCCACCCGGCCCCACGGCCGCGCCGCCGGCGTCGGGGTCGGCGCCCGGCTGTCCCGCGTGGTGATCCGCCCCCTCGACCGTGTCCGCGACGCCGCGTCAGGGCGCGACCGCCCGCGCGGCTAGCGGTTCTCGGCCGGCGCTGCCGGCGCCGGTAGGCGCCGCAACCGGTCCCTACGAATGCCCTCCGGTCATAGCGGCTGGAGCGACGACCGCGACCGCTTCACCCCGGACGCATACCTCTCCGTCGACGATCAGATCACTGTGGACGACAACCTTCTTCCTGCCGACCTCGACGATGCGGCCGCGGACGGTGATGAGCCCCCCGTGGGGGGTCGGCCGGAGGAAATCTGTCGCGAGAGCAGCGGTAACACAGCGCGGCGTGGCGGCTTCATCGCCCAGCGCGTGGCCGTCCCGGCGAAGGAGAGCGAGCGAAGCGCTGCCTGTGCTGTGACAATCGATGAGTGACGCGAGCAATCCGCCATACACGTAGCCCGGAATCGCCGTGTGCTCTGGCCGGGGGACATATTCCGTCACGGTGTAATCCCCCTCCCACCGTGTCTTGAAGTGGAGTCCCTTCTCGTTGAGGCGCCCACATCCATAGCACCAGGAGAAATCGTCAGGGTAATAGTCCTGCACGGCAGGAGAGCCGGATGGCACGTGATCACCTTCGATCAGAGAAATGTGCGGAGGGCCGACCCTAGCTCCCGGCGAGTCCTGCGACGGCGGGCGTTGCGGGTCGGACAGGGGCCGCGGCGCCACGAAGATCCCCCTTCCAAGCAGGGGAGTCCGGCGCGACAATGGGGGTCCTGACGGCTCGGTCCTGCCGGTAAAGGGCCCTCTCGGGGACCGTCGCGGGCGGTGGCGTCGGGAAAGGAGGCGCGCGTCCATGAACGCGAGAGACGTCATGACGAGCCCGGCGGCCACGGTGCACCCGGACTACCCCCTCCCGGAGGTCGTCGAACTGATGGTGACCCGCGGGGTGAGCGGCGTCCCGGTGGTGGACGAGGGAGGCGCGCTGCTGGGCATGATCACCGAGACGGACGTGGTGGGCGCGACACTGTGGCGCACGTACCGCCCGCGAGCGCTCGCCTTTCTGGCCGAGGCGTTCCGCGGCGGCGGAGCTTCGCTGATGGGGAAGTCGACGGCACTCGTGGCAGCACAGGTGATGACAGCGAACGTCCACACGTGTCGTCTCGATGACACGGTTGAGCAGCTTGGGCGCCGGATGCGCGGCCACCGCGTCAAACGGCTGCCGGTCGTGGACCAGGAGGGTCGGGTCGTCGGCCTGGTCACCCGGAGCGATCTCCTGGCGGCGTTCGGGCGGCCGGACGACGAGGTCGTCGCCGACCTCGACCGCCTCCTGCAGGAGCTGTGCGACGGCGAGCGGGTCCACGCGTCGGTCAACGAGGGAGTCGTCAGCCTTTCCGGCCAGGTCACGTGCCACTCCCGCCGCAGCCTCCTGGCGAGGCAGGCGGGGCGCATCGTCGGCGTCGTGGCGGTCGTCAACCGGCTTTCTGTGCGGCCTGCGCAGCAGCACTGCTCACCTACTTCGTAAACACCGCGACCGATCCGTATCCGTGGTTCGGGGATGACCGCTTACTGGCGTGCCGCCTCCTCCGACCAGCGGCCGAAGGCGTCCCAGAAGGGATCGAGGCCGGGATGCTCGAGTGGGCGTTCACCCCCCGGGGTGACGAGGATCCTGCCTGAGGACGGCTCCAGGATCTCGCCGACGACGGCGGCCTCGATGTGCTCTGCGGCGAGTTCTGCCACGAAGGCGTCGGCCCGACCGGGCCCGACGGTCGCGATGAGGGTGCCCTCCGAGATCGAGATGTAAGGGTCGATGCCGACGTGGCCGCACACGGCGCGGACCTCAGGGCGTACCGGGATGGCTGCGAGGTCGACACGGACGCCGACCTGTGAGGCTGCTGCCACCTCGTGAAGGCCGCCGAGGACGCCGCCCTCGGTGGCGTCGTGCATGGAGGTGACCCCCCGGTCGCGCACGCCGAAGCGGGCCGCGACGCGGCATTCCGGGACGACGGTCATCTTCTCGAACAACGCGTCGGCGGCCGAAGCGGTTTCCTCGCCCACGCCGGCCGCCAGGCGATCGGGGAAGGTGGCTGCGAAAAGCGCCGTCGCTTCGATCGCCGCTCCCTTGGTCACCACGACACGGTCTCCGGGCCGGGCCATCCCCGGTGTCACGAACCGGTCCTCCCTGCCTGCGGCGATGCAGGTCGCCCCACCGGCCATCGGCCAGTTGCAGCCGTCGTAGCGGGCGGTGTGGCCGGCGACGACGGCGATGTCGAGATCCGCGCAGGTCGCGGAAAAGGCGCCCCACAGGGCTGCCATGTCCTCGTCGGAAATGGAGGGCGGCAGGTTGAGGTCCACCGCCATCCACCGGAGCGGTAGGCCGCTCGTGGCCGCGTCGGAGGCGAGAATGTGCACGGCGAACCACGCCGCACGCTCCCAGCCGTAGGCGGGTACCACGAACACAGGGTCCGAGGTGACGGCCATCACGGTCCCCGGGGCGACCCGTATCACCCCGACGTCCACCCCGTGGCGTGGTCCGACGATCACCTCGGCGTCCGGGGCGCCCAGCCGGCGGAGGATCACCTGCTCGAAGACGTCCGCACCGATCTTGCCGGTGCGCTGCCCGCTCATGGACGGACCCGTTCCAGCTTCGCTGCCAGGGCGCGTGTCGCGCCGACCATGTCCTCGGCTGCGCCCACGGCGGAGACCACCGCGATCCCCCGGGCTCCCGCTTCGAGCACCTGGGCCGCGTTGGCGGGCCCGATGCCCCCGATCCCCACCACCGGGAGCTCGGTGGCTGCGCATATCTCGTCGAGCCCCGCGAGGCCCACGGGGCGGGCCTCGGGTTTGGTGGGCGTGGCCCACACCGTCACCCCGAGGTAGGTGGCGCCGAAATCCTGCGCCCGACGGGCCTGCTCGGGGGTCTCCACGCTCACGCCGAGCGCCGTCGACCACGGCAAGGCGGCTCGCGCCCGCTCCGGATGGTCCCCTTGCCCGAGGTGGACGCCGTCTGCCCCTGCCGACAGCGCCACCTCCACGCGGTCGTTGACGACGAAGAGGACTCCGGCGCGCCGGCAAGCCGCTGCCAGGTCTGCCGCCAGCGCAAGGAGCTCGCGGCCGGGTAGCTCGGGTGCTCGAAGCTGAACGCAGTCCGCGCCGCCGAGGATCGCCGCCATGGTCACCTCGCGGTGCCCGCGGCCCTTCACCCGGCCCTCCGATGTCACCACGGTCAGGCGCGCATCGAAATCGGGGAGCGTACGCTCCTTCGAGGACCCATTCGGCACCGTCGGCGAGCCTACCCCCTGTCCGGATGACGCCTCCTCGAGTCCCCCGGAACCCGTCGCCGGGGCTGTGCCGGGCGACAGCGGGCGACGCTCATGGCGAGTGGCATACCCTGACCTGACCCGACGGCAGCCAGGAGTTCCGCACTTGCAGGTTCCCCAATTCTCCCCCGACGTGTACTACGAAGATGAGTTACAGATCGGGGAGGAAGCCGATGAGGGTCAACCGCTCAGTGCCACCGATGACGGTCGTGCCGATCCTCGTGTACCCGGACGTGCGTGCGGCGGTGGGTTTCCTCACCGCCGCCTTCGGCTTCGTCGAACGCACCCGCATCGGTGAGAGTCACCGCGCCCAGATGGCAATCGGGGAAGATGGCGCCGTCATCATCGCCGACGCCAGCGGCGACAGGCATCCCCCGCAGCCGGCGTCGACGACTCATGCCATCCGGGTGCGCGTCGACAACCTTGACGCCGCCTTCGAGCGCGCCCGCGACAACGGCGCGGTCGTGCTCGAAGCACCGGTCACTCGCGAGTACGGCGAGCGGGACTGCACCGTCGAGGACCTCGCCGGTCACCGCTGGCACTTCGCCGAAGCAGTGGCAGATGTGGTGCCGGAAGACGTCGGCTGCGAGACCGTCAGCCGGTGGCCCGAGTCAGCCATGGCCGATGCCGGGCCGAGCTTGAGCGGCCGTTCGGTTATATCGGGGCCTGGAAGGACCAGGGGTACGAGGTGAAAGTCGTCGGCAAAGAGAGCCCGCTGCCCCATGAGGTGGACGGGCTGCCAGGGGCCGGGCCGCTCATGTACGACGCCGGGACGGCAGCGGACCTGCTGCACATCAGCCGGGCGAGCCTCTACCGCCTGGTGGCCGCTGGTGAGATTGAGCACGTCCGGGTCGGTCGCCGCATGCTCATCAGCCGAGCAGCCATGGAGAACTTCATCGAGGTCAACAGCCACACGGGGCGCCTCTGACCCACGACCCCCGGTCGTAGAGTCCGAGGACGATGGACAGCCAGAGCACCGAGATCATCGGCCGTAACCTGCTGGTTTCCCAGCTGGTGCGGGACGGCCTGGAGGTGGCCCGGCCGGAGCGGGACCGGGGGGTAGACCTCATTGCCTACCTCGACCTGGACGAGGCCGGTGGCGGGTTCGTCGCCGTGCCCATCCAGATGAAGGCGGCGACCAGGGCCACGTTCGGCATCGCCCGGAAGTACGAGAAGTTCGACGGGATGCTCTTCGCCCACGTCTGGCGGGTCCACGATCCCGGGCACGCCAGCACTTATGCGCTCACCTACGTCGAGGCGCTCGGGGTGGCCGGGCAGATGGGGTGGACCGCCACCGAGTCCTGGACCCTGAAGGTCCGACCTCGTCCATACGCTCCCGTCGCAGCTCGAGAACATCCTGGAGGGAAGGGCTCGCCCCGGGATCGATCCCCCAGCTGGCCGGGTCGGCGAGCCACGACCCGGCAAGTCCCCACGGGTGGTATGGGCGGTCCATGCCCTTCACCATGCGGCGGAGCCAACAGTCGGTGGCCATGATCAGATGGCGAAGAGTATCGACGAAGCTCCACTCGTCGTCGACTCCCTCGTAGAGAATCGGCTCCGGTAGCTCGCGGACGCGAGTGACCGTCGCCTTCCAGAGGTCCTCGATCATGTCCCACGCCTCGGCCATACCCTCCGGGTCGGCTGCCCGCAGCTTGGCCCGCTCCGGGACCCGGCGTTCGAGCTCAGCCAGCACCAGGGGAGCGACTTCCACCCCGTTCAGACGGAGACCTTCGAGATCGCCCGAGATGTCAGCGTTGTAGAACCCACGCGTCGGTGATCTTGGAGCCCTCGAAGTTGGGTGCGTGCAAACGAGCGTGAGAAAAGTCGACGTCCTCCAGGCGCGCTCCTGGCAGGGCTGGGCCCTTTTCATAAGGCATCCGTCACCTCCAACTCGGTCGCGGGACTGGCCTGGAGGCGCCCATCAAGTGAGCACCAAGGCATCCCAGTATCGCGGCCGCCGACCATCCCTCAACGCCGGCTCGCGGGCTGCCCGTGTCAGTAGTGGAAGTCGCGTCCGTGCAGGTTGACGCCATCCAGCCACCTGTGCCGGCGCTCCTTTAGATCCATCGTCAGGTCGATGTGACCGCCCAAGGTGCGGAAACCTGCCGCGTAAAAGTTCTGGATCGCCGCAACGTTTCGGGCCACCGGCCGAATCGCCAGATATTCGAAACCCCGCCCGCATGCTTCCGCAACTACCCGCTCGATCAGCACTCGACCGATCCCCTGATGCCTCCAGCCGCCGGCCACGACCACCGGTTCGACTTCGCCACTGAAGCCATGGTCGAACAAGCCCGTAAGCCCGACGACGTGGGAGTCGCTGACCGCTACCCAAGAACCCACCCGTTCGGGGACCTCGAGGTAGGCGTCGAAGCCCGATCCAGGGTCGTCTCCGCCGATGGTCGGATCGCCATAGATCTCTCGGTGGTGCAGGGTGAGTTCCACCCAGAGGTGCCGACAGACTTCGTAGTCCTTCGGTGAATAGTCGCGCACTGCCACGGTCATGTTGATCGACGGTAGCCCTGCCCCTCGGAGTTCGCCGCCCTATCCCTGCCGGGCGCCCTAAACAGCTGCAACGTCAACCGACTCCCTCAGCGACGCCGCCCCCTACCACGCATTCATAACGTCTCACTTTCCTTGGCGCCGAGCATCCTTAATCGCCGGCTAGCGGGCTGCCCCCGGTTCCGGAGAGAGTTATGCGGTCGAGTCGGCGAACACCCGTGCCAGGTTTGCCAGGCTGGCCTCGATGGTCGCCCGCCAGTTCTCGCCTTCGTTGGTGGCCTCGCGCAACCACTCGGGCGACGCCGAGCAATCGAAGAACTCCGTCACCCTCGTTCCACCACCAGGCAGGGGGCTTAGCTTCCACCCCCAGACGTTGTGGGCGGGGACACCCAGTTGGACCTCCGAGTCGGGCTGGGCGACGGACTTGAGGACTGGCACCCAGGCAATCCGCCCACTCGGCTCGTACTCCACGACCCGGTTCTCCACCACGTAGTCGCCGAGGCGATCGTTGTGCATCTCCATCTCGAAGGTCTCCCCGACCCCGGACAGGACCCGATCATCGGCTGTACCTCTCAACATCCCACTCCCGTCGATGGTGGCATGGTTGGCCGGCCGGGCCAGATAGTCGAACAGTTTGTCGGTGGGGGCATCGACGTCCCGCGAGACCGAAATGGATGGCTCCGTAGTGGTCATGTTCGGTAGACGGTAGCCACAGGGTCTACTCATCGCTCACGGGCTGACCATCCCCTATCCGCGGCGGGCTGAACTCCGCAGACCTGCCCCACTTCACCGGCCGTGGGAGCGATCTCATTGCCCGCAGTGAGTACGCTGGGGCTTCGGCATACGGACTTCGGGTTGGGTGATGCCGACAGTCCAGCGGGCAGAATGAGAGGGTGCCACCGCGAGTTATCGCCCTCGATCACGTTCAGCTCGCCATGCCGGCTGGACGGGAGGCTGAGGCGGAAGCCTTCTGCTGCGGTGTCCTCGGCTTCGCTGTCCTTCCGAAACCAGAGCCCCTCGCATCTCGCGGCGGCCGCTGGTTCGCGTCGGGCGACGTTCAGGTGCATCTGGGTGTCGAAGACGACTTTCGCCCGGCTCGCAAGGCGCATCCAGCGCTCATTGTCGACGACTTCGATGCCCTCATTGGGAAGCTCGACTCCTTTGGGGCATCCTGGCGGTGGGACGAGGACCTGCCGGGAGCCCGCCGTCTGTAGGTGGACGACCCGTTCGGGAATCGAATCGAACTCATCGATATCGGCGGGTAGAAAACGCCGCATACCACTCACGACCTTCTGCCGACCCGGCGCCCATACCGCCGGGAGTAGGCGCGCCCTAGAGCGAAGCGCACCAGCATCTCGCTGGCTTTGACGTCGCGGACCTGGCGAACGTCGACCTGGGGCTTACCGACGACCGATGAACACCACCCAGTAGAGGCCGAGGGCCACCGCCGCCCACCCGGCCGTGGCCACGAGCGAGCCCCACAGGGCCTCCAGGCGGGGGATCACGGCGGCGGCCAGGGCGCAGCATGCTGCCATCCCGACCGCGCCGGCGGCCATCCCGATCGACGCCTGGCGGGCCTTCGACGCCCCCTCGGTGATCACGGTGATGGCCAGGCTGGCGATGGCCACCGAGGGAGCGGCGGCGAAGGCGTTGGGCTTGACGATCTCGCTGATGAGAGTGAACGCCACCACGAGCGCACCCCCGGCCACGGCCCGCACCGCCAGGATGCCGACTTCCTTCACGGCGCCTCTGTCACCTGTCGTTCACCTCCATGCCCTCTGCTGTTCCCGTTGCGGTTACCGGGCAACCGCAACGGGTACAAGGACAGCCGGTGGCAGCGAACCGGAAGGTCAAGGCGGCAGCGCAGCACGAGCCCCGGTTGGTGAGCCGGGTGGGTCCGATCGAGTTCGACTGGCCCCGCTCCGTCGGGTATTTCGGAGGCACCTGGCTGGCGGTGGCGGCCGGTCTGATCGAGCCGCCGCTCGGGCTGTTCATCGCCGCGGTGCCGTTCGTGAAGATGCTGGACCTTCCCGGCCTCCCCAACCTGCCCCGTTTCGTGGGTCAGGTCCTCGAGGGCGTGGCCAAACCGGTGGGCGGCGATAGCGAAGGCACCGTTCGGCTCGTAACCTCGGAAGGTGCGAGCCAGCAGCCGGTTGAATCCGACAGCTGAGCGCCTACCTCGCGCACCCGCACCGGGAAACGTGATTCGTACCAGGAGCAGCCAGCATGAGCCCTACACGCACCAGCAGCAGCGGCAACGCCACCACCCGGGCCACCCGGATCGGGGCCGACACGGACGGCTACAAGGTCCCGCTCGTCGGGGTAACCGTCCCCTCCCGTCTCGTGGAGACCGGCTTCTGGGGCGGCCTGCTGGGAGCGGCGGCATTCGGTGCCCTCGATCCGCCCCTGGCTCTCCTCGTGGGCGCCGGGGTGGTCGTCGCCCGCCACCGCCGTTCCTGAGCCGACACCGCCCGCGCCCGACACCGGGAGCCGACTGCCAGAGCTGATCCTGAGACCGGCCCGGCCGGTGCTGGCCCCGGTGGGTCGGGCGGCCCGGGCGGTGGCCTCCGGCGTCGCCGGTCGCGAGCGGCGGATCCTCCGGACCCGGCCCGGGCACGCCTACGTGTCGGTGCGCGGGCTCGACGGGCGCCGGGGCGACGAGCTGGGCCGGGCCGTCGAGACCGCCGTGGCCTCCATGCGGGGCGTGCGGTGGGCGCAGGCCAACCCGGTCCTGGCATCGGTGATCGTCTCGTTCGCGGACGGCGAGGTCGGCCTCGACGACATCGCCGAGGTGGTCGGTTCGATCGAGGAGGCGCACGCCGACGCGGACGGCGAGGACGGCTACGTCCCCGAGCACCCGGCCGACCCGGCCGCCATCACCCGCACCCTGACGGCGCTGGCCGCCGACGCGGTGGGCGTGGGGGTCGGCATGGTCGGGCGCCTGATGCGGGCGCCCGCCCTGCCGGTGGAGCTGGCCAGCGCCATCACCGGGGTGGACGGGGTGCCTCCGGTGCGCCGGCTGCTCGACCGCCACCCGGGGGCGGCCACGGTCACCGCGGTGGCCAGCGCCGCCCTGCAGGGCCTGGGGCAGGGACCGCTCGGCCTGGTCGTGGACGCCACCCACCGGCTGTCCAACCTGGGGGAGCAGGTGGCCCGCCACCGGGCCTGGCTGGACGCCGAACCCGAGCTGTGCCGCCTGGAAGGACCCCCCGAGGCTCTCCCGCCCATGGGCGTGGCCCCCCGGCCGGAGCCGGCGCCGCCCAGCCTGGCCGAGCGCTACGCCGAGGCGTCCTCGCTCGCCGCCCTCGGAGCCGCGGCCGTCACGCTCGGGGTCACCTTCAACCCGCTCCGCACGGCCGACATGCTCCTGGCCGGCGTGCCCCGGGCGGCCCGGCTGGGGATGGAGGGCTTCGGCTCGGCCGTCGGCCGCCGCCTCTCCGGCCGCGACGCGGTGGTCATGAACCCGGCGGTCCTGCGCCACCTCGACACCGTCGACACGGTCGTGGTGGACGCCGCCCTGGCCGCCTGCGGGCTGGCCGGTGACGACCTGTACGAGGCCATCCGGGCCGCCGCCCACGACCTGGTGATCGCCGGGAAGTCCTCCAAGCTGGCGGCGGACAAAGAGGCCGACCTGGTGGTCGCCGGCGGCAGCGCCCTGGCCCGCTCCGTGCGGGAGCTGCAGGCGGAGGGACGGGTGGTGGCCCTCGTCTCCCACCGGGCCGGCGCCGCTCTGCGCGCCGCCGACCTGGGTGTCGGCGTGGTCGCCCCCGGTGAGGCCCACCCCCCGTGGGGGGCCGACGTCATCCTCCGCCACCCCGGCGACGTCCCGGCCGTCATCGACGCCACCCGCCTGGCCCGCGACGCCGGCCGGCTGTCCGCCGGCCTGGCCGCGGCCGGATCTCTGGCCGGCGGGATGGCCGCGCTCGGCCCCATGCCGGGGGCCGGGCGGCGGGCCGTCACCGCAGTGCAGATCGCATCCCTCGCCGCCATGGCCGCGTCCGAGTGGACGGCGGCCAAGCTGCCTCCCCGCCGGGCCGCTCCGGGCCGGCCCGCCCCGCCCGGCCCCGACTGGCACGCCTTCGACCCCGAGGAGGTGATGGCCGAGCTCGGCAGCGGGCCGCTTGGGCTGGACCCGGCCCAGGCATCGGCGCGCGCCGCCACCCTGGCCGAAGCCGACGAGGACCGCCGGCCCCGGGTGCTGCAGCTGCTGGTCTCGGAGCTGACCAACCCGTTGACCGCGGTGCTCGGTGCCGGCGCCGCCCTGTCGGCCGCCACCGGGTCGCTGGTCGACGCCGGCCTGATCGGTGGGGTCATCGGCCTCGACGCCAGCGTCGGCGTGGTCCAGCGGCTGCGAACCGAGGCGGCCATCGCCCGACTCGGGCGGGCCCTGCGCGGCGGCCGGGTGACGGTCGTGCGCGGCGGGCGGACCGTCGAGGTGGACGCCGGCGAGCTGGTGGCCGGCGACGTGATCGAGGTCCACGCCGGCGACGCGGTGACCGCCGACGCCCGGGTGATCGACGAGGCCGGCCTGGAGGTCGACGAGTCGGCGCTCACCGGCGAGTCGCTGCCGGTCGCCAAGAGCGCCAAGCCCGTGGCGGCTGCGGCCGCCCTGGCCGAGCGCTCCTCGATGCTCTACGCCGGGACCTCGGTGGCGGCGGGCCGGGGCCGAGCGGTGGTGGTGGCGACCGGCGCGGCCACCGAGGGCCGGCGGGGAGCGGTACTGACCGGGACGCAGGCAGGCACCGTCACGGGGGTCGAGATCCGGCTCAAGTCGCTGACCGACAAGACGATCCCGGTCATCATGGCGGCCGGGGTCGGCCTGGGCCTAAACAGCCTGCTGCGAGGTGCCCCGCCGCGCCAGGCGGTCACCGCCGCGGTGAGCCTGGCCGCCTCCGCCGTCCCCGAAGGGCTTCCCTTCGTGGCGAGCGTGGCCCAGGCCGCGGCGGGCCACCGCCTGGCCCAGTCCGACATCCTGGTCCGCAACCCGCAGGTCCTCGAGGCCCTCGGCCGGGTCGACGTGCTGTGCTTCGACAAGACCGGCACCCTCACCGAGGGCCGCCTGCGGGTGACCCGGGTGTCCGACGGCGAGAGCGAACGATCCCTCGACGAGCTGGATCCGGCCTGGAGACCCATCCTGGCCGCCGCCCTGCGGGCCACTCCCCGGGCCCGGCCCGGCGGCCTGTCCCACCCGACCGACCAGGCCGTGGTGGACGGGGCGGCCGCAGCCGGCGTGCGGATCGACGAAGGGGTGCCGGGCTGGAAGAAGACCGGTGCCCTGCCCTTCGAGCCGGGTCGCGGCTACCACGCGGTGGCGGCCCGCAGCAGAGCCGGGGCCCGCCTCTCGGTCAAGGGTGCCCCCGAGGTCATCCTGCCGCGCTGCGGGACGTGGCGCCGGGCCGAAGGCCCCGCCGTCCCCCTCGACGGGCCGGCCCGCCGGCAGGTGGATGCCGAGATGGAGCGGCTGGCCCGCCAGGGCCTGCGGGTCCTGGCCGTGGCCGAACGCAACGGGGCCGCCCCCGTCGATCTGGCCGACGCCGACGTCGACGGCCTCGAGTTCAGGGGTTTCGTCGGCGTCTCCGACGAGGCCCGCTCCAGCGCGGCCGAGCCGCTCCGCCAGCTTCAGCGGGCCGGGATCCACATCGTCATGATCACCGGCGATCACCCGAGCACGGCCGAGTCGGTGGCCGCCGAGCTGGGCCTGATCAATGGCCGCGGCGTGATGACCGGCCCGGAGCTCGACGCCATCGACGACGCCGAGCTGGACCGGATCATCCACCACGTCGCCGTCTTCGCCCGGGTGGCACCGGCCCACAAGGTCCGCCTGGTGGCCGCCTTCCAGCGGGCCGGCCGGGTGGTGGCCATGACCGGGGACGGCGCCAACGACGCCCAGGCCATCCGCCTGGCCCACGTCGGCGTGGCCTTCGGCTCCCGATCCACCCCGGCGGCCCAAGCCGCGGCCGACATCGTCATCGCCCGTGACGACCTCGCCGCGCTCATCGAGACCATGGTCGAAGGCAGGGCCATGTGGGCCTCGGTGCGCGACGCCCTGGCCCTCCTCCTCGGCGGCAACCTGGGCGAGGTGGCCTTCGCCACCGGCGCCGCCCTGGTCACCGGCCGGCCGCCACTCGAGCCCCGCCAGCTGCTCACCGTCAACCTGTTCACCGACCTGGTCCCGGCCATGGCCATAGCGGTCCAGCCGCCCCGCTCGGGTCGGGTTCACCTCGAACGAGAAGGTCCAGAGACCTCGCTCGGCGGCCGGCTGGCCCGCGATGTGGCCCTGCGGGCGGCGGCCACATCGGCCGGCGCCTACGGGGCGTGGCTGGCCGCCCGGGCCACCGGCAGCCCGGCCCGAGCCCGGACGGTGGCGCTGGCTGCGCTGGTGGGCACCCAGCTGGGCCAGACGATGGTGGTGGGCCGGCGCAGCCCGCTGGTGGTCGGGTCCAGCGCCCTGGCCGCGGCCGGGCTGGCCGCCATCATCCAAACCCCCGGCCTGAACACGTTCTTCGGCTGCCGCCCTCTCGGCCCCGGAGGATGGGCCATCGCCGCCACCGCCGCATCGACAGCCACCGTCGGCTCCGTGATCGCCGACCTGGTCATGCCCTAGCAGGACCCCGAGGCGTTCACCGCCTCTTCACCTTCTATTCGGACGGGATTCGCCTGGCATCCCCGGGGGTTTCACCTGGCCCCTCTAGCCTGGGCGGCATGCTCGGAGGTCTACTGGTCCCGGTGGGCGCCCTGGTCGAGTGGCATTCGGAGTACCGGCGCAGCCGCCCGACTGCCCCGCACCGCTAGACCAATCTCGCCCCCGGGTGCGAAGCCCAAAGGCCACCTGCCCTTGATCATTCACCAAGCCGAAGGTGTCTCCGAAAGACAGCCTCGATCGGTGCCACCCAGTCCGGCGGCTCGATGGCAGTAGTAGTGACACCTCCGCGCACTGGAATTCAGCGGCGCGGTGCTGACCTGCCAGAAGATCACTCCGGCCGGACTCCTCTGCAGCGGCAGCTCGTGATCTGTTGAGCCCGTCCCCGCCGCGAGGTATCCCTGCGCGGGGAAAGGTAGCTGTCGTAGATTTGACGGTGGTGGCAGGGTTCCAACAGCCGTCGGCTGACGTGCCGAGAACCGCGCCGTGGCACGTCCACGAGGTGTCACCGGCACTCGCACGGGCGCTATTCGGCAACGCCCCACCGTGGGTCAAGGACTTCGGTGACCTCGCGTACGAGTGGCGGCGTCTTTTCGCGGAGTTCGTCGGGACGTTCCTCCTCGTGGTCGTCGCCGCCGGTGCGAGGGTCGTCGACGCCACTTCTCACGGGATGATCGGCCGGGTTCCGTCGGTCGTCGCCCCAGCGCTAATGGTGATGGCGATTATCCTCGCCGTCGGCGCGGTATCGGGCGCGCATCTCAACCCGGTCGTCAGCGTGGCGTTCGCTCTCCGCCACGAGTTCCCCTGGAGGCGGATCGTCGGGTACGTGCTAGCGCAGCTCGCCGGTGCTGTCGCGGCCGTTCTCGTCCTGTGGCGATGTTCGGCAAGGCCGGCCACCTCGGGGCGAACCTGCCAGGACCGCACACGAACGACCTCCATGCGCTGGGGATGGAGATCCTCCTGACCCTCGGCCTCGTGACGACCATCCTTGGGACGGCCTCGGGAGCGCAGAACGTCGGGCCGCTCTCAGCACTCGCTGTGGCCGGATACATCGCGCTCGCCGGTCTGTGGTCGAGCCCGGTGAGCGGCGCGTCGATGAATCCCGTGCGCTCGCTGGCACCCGACCTGTTCAACGGGGAGATCGGGAGCTTCTGGATCTACCTGGCCGGACCGACAGTCGGGATGCTCGTGGCCGTCGCCGTCGCGTGGGTGCTGCGGGGCCCCGGGCGGGATCTCACCGCGGCACGCGCGGCCCGGGGATCGCTCGGAGTCCTCGTGCTCAACGAGAAGCCGCCCACCCACGATCTCGACGTGTAGCTCGGAAGGCGACGGAGTGGGTGACGGAAAGAAGGACGGCGGGAAGCGGCTCCGGGCCAAGACGCTTCCGCGCGAGTACTGGAAAGACGAACCCGAGGAGCACGACTTCCCAGCCGCAGCGAATTACCTCAGCCTTCTCGCCGACGGTCACACGATAGAAGGGCTCGTCGCTGCCCTGCGCTCCGCTCAAACCTCTCACGGCAAGGCGAAGGATCTTCTCCGCGCGAGCACGCTCCCGCTCCTAGAGACCGACAACGCCCACGTCATCTCCGACCTCGACAAGGTGCGCCACGGAGAGCGCCTCTCGCCGGTCTTGCTCGTCCGCGGCACTATTAGCGATGACGCCCCGTTCACCGTCGCCGACGGGTGCCACCGGGTCTGCGCGAGCTACCACATCGACGAGAGTGCGGACATCCCCTACCGGATCGTCGACCTCCCGCCCATCGGAGCGGCGGAGTAGACCGAAGCGACTGCAGCAACCCCGCGCCACCCTGCACACCTCTTTAGCAACGCTAATCGTGGGGAAGCAGGATCCACGCGTCGACTCCAACCCTCAGTGTCGGGATTCGAGGTATTTCTGATCTGACCCTTCATGAGAAGCGGCCCGTGATCCCCCCGGCTGCCAAGGACACCGTCGAACACTCCCAGCGACAATCAAGACCGAACCCTGCTTCCGACCCGTGGGAAGCGCCCCAGAAGACCCGCCTCAAACGTCCCCCATCCGCGGCCGTAACGCCCCAAACGATGCCGGCTGAAGGTCGCTTATCCAGGAGTCTGACTCGGGCAAGTACGGTCTTGCACCGTGGAGGGATCCCATGGCTGACCTTGACCACCGAAGCTCGTTGGTGGATTCGTATGATAACGCCGCGGTGATCATCTCGGCGATAAGCGCCGAGCAGCTCGGCCATCCGACGCCATGCCCCGAATATGACGTGGCCAGACTGATCGACCACCTCGTCGAAGCCGGCTACCGGGCGGCTGCTCTCGGGCGGGGAGAGTCACCGCCACCGGGAGACGAGTCGCCTCACATCGAGCTCAGCGACGCCCCGGGCCAGATGCGGCGCGCCGCCGAAGAGGCGACAGAGGCATGGGCCGGAGATTCTGCCCTGTCATCCAGATTCACCATGCCGTGGGGCGAGGAGTACAGCGGGGCAACCCTGGTGGACATGTACCTGGCCGAATTAGCCGCACACACATGGGATCTAGCCCGAGCGACCGGACAGCTCGACAGGCTGGATCCCTCCCTCGCCCTGCCGGCACTCGGCGGTGCACACGCCATGATCAAACCCCTGTATCGCAACATGGTCGCGCCAGGGGCTCCCTTCGGGTCGGAAGTGGCGCCACCTCCCGACGCCAACGATTGGGAGCGCCTTGCCGCGTTCATGGGACGCGACCCCCGAGCACAGCTCGACGAGGATCCGTCCACTTGATCGACGAATCCCGTAACGCCGGTCGTTTGGGCAAGGTAGATCCAAGGATGCGCCCACTATCGCAAGGCGTTCGTGTCCCTGATCGCTGGCAGCGGGCTACAGCCTGATGGCCCGGAGCGCCGAGGTCCACAAGCTGGCTCAGCCGGCGGCCACCTGGATCCAGCTGATCTGGTTTTCATCACCGTCGGTCGCGTTGGCCTTGCGCCCGGCGTCGCCGACCGCCTCGATCGGACCTGCGTCGATCCCACGTCCGGCGAGTTCTGCCACGAATGGTCGAGATCGGTTACCGATATGGTCACCACTGTTCGTACTTGGATACCGGGGCGCGTTGAACTGAGTTGATGTAAATGTTGGTGCTGGTTGCCTCGCTTTTAGCTGAAGAGGGGTGTGAGGTCGGGGGCTCGGGCGTGGCGGGCGAGGTAGTCGATGGCGTCGATGCCTTGTTGGGCGGCGGTGCGCAGGACGCTGGTGATGGTGCCTTGGGTGGATGCTCCTCGCCAGGTTCGGTTCCCGCCCCACACCTTGCGGTTGACCACGGCGGGGCGGATGGCCTGTTCGCCTCGCCAGTTGGTGGCCTCGACACCGGGGTGGGTCAAGAAGGTGACGATGGCTTCCCGCTCGTTGTAGAGGTGCTTGATGAGCTTGCGATTCTCGTCGTGGGGATGGGCCTGCTCGTAGAGCAGCTCGACCATCTCCACGACGTGTTCGGCGACAGCCGTCCGCTCGGCGGGTTCTGCGTTTCTGGCGTCAAGGGCGTCTTTGAGGAGGTCTTTGACTTGGCGGGGAGTGCCCCGGGCCCAGTCGGGCAGATCGCTGACCATCTCGGTGGCCCGACGAAGGAGATGAGCACAGCAGCTTTGGTGGGTGGCGGCCTGGTAGCTGCGATAGGGGCCCCAGCCGTCTCTGATGATGACCCCGTCGTAGTCTTGGCGGACCAGGTCGCAGGCCTGGTCGAATCCGCGTCCGGAAGCGACGTTGTAGGCGGTGGCGTCTTCGGTGGCGGCCACCCACAGCCACGCTGAGGAGGCGTTGACTCGCCAGCCGGTCTCGTCCATGGTCACGCTCGGCGATGCGTTCACCCGCTCGATGATGGTGTTCTTGACCGGCACCAGGGAGGTGCCCATGGATTGCGACGCAGAACAGATCGCTCCGGCGGTCACGTCGATGCCGAGCCGGCCGAGTAGCTGCGCGCATTTGGCGAAGCTCAGGCCCAGGCCGTAGTGAAGCCACGCCACCCACCCTTTGGCCACCGGCCCGATCTGGGCGCCGGCCGCCCCGAGCGCGTCAGAGGTCTGCTTTGGGTGGCGGCCCTGGACCCGTTTGCCGCACGCCCGGCAGCGGCCCACCGCCACGGTGAAACGGGTGACGACTGGTGATGGCAGGGAGGGGAGGTCGGTCTGGTACTGCTCGGCGTCACGCTCGTGAACGACGTCGCCGCCGCAATGCGGGCAGCAACCGGGCAGCGGGGCAACGAGTTCGCGGTTGATGTTCGTCGGTGCCATACGGTGCCCGTGGCGGCCATGTCCCCGTCCGCGCTTTCGTCCCGGCCGCCTCGGCTCATCGGTCGGCTCTCCCTTGGAGAACGGCGCCGCCTGTCGTTTGCCCGAACGTCGGGTCTCCTCCAGCAGCTTCTCCAACTCGACGATACGTGCATCGCGAGCGGCCAACGCTGCCGTCAGCTCGTCGATACGCCGCCCTTGCGACTCGACCATCTCACGTAACGCCTCCATCTCGGAGGCTGCCGGATCACCAGGAGAAGGGCCGCGAGTCGGAATTCCCCAAGCTACGCGCCGCTCGCGATCAGGTGGTGGACCCCGCTATCCAAGTACCACTGTTCTTCCAGCCCGCTCCGGATCGTTGATGACATACAGCCAGCCATTCCCGGTTACCTGCCACATGACCTCGTTGCTGTTGGGGACGATGTCCGGCCCGCGTCCGAAGAGGCGTTGGTACCATTCCATCGCCACCTGTAGGTCTGCAACTGGCACACAGGCGAAGAGCACTTCCATAGGCACCCCAGCAGCATCGCACGCTGGCATCCGGTCTATCCGTGACGGGACCCGTTACTGCAGGACCGGATCCCGCCGGGAGGGCGCTCGCGTGTGTCTCCGAATGCGCGCCTCCATATCCCCGCCGGTCCAGCGGGCCGGCACTGTCCCACTCCGCCGGCTGACGGGCGTTTATCAGTAGGGCAGGTCTTCAGGTCTGCAGTCTCGGAAATCCGGCTCCGGGAGGCTCTGTAGCCGAACTGCTCGAATCGTGTCCTGGCCCGCCAGGAGCGCACGGGCAACGCGGTGCATGCCGTCCATGACCCGGTTGTCCGGTCCGAGGATGATCGGCCACTTCGGGTCGACGTCTTGGATCAGATGGATGTGCTCTACAACCTTTCGCACGGTGGGTCGCTGAGTCGAATCGAACCAGTAGACGGAGTCGATCTCAGTCAGATCGACCAGAAGGACGTCTTCGACCGGTAGCCCCTGTGTCGCCTCGATCAGGCGATCGACGTCCCAGGCGTCGAGGCCCCGGCGGCCCGGCCAGAAGTGATACTGCTTGCGCACTTCCGCCAGTCTGCTTCGAGTTGGAGCCGGTAGCTGGAATGCACCATCGGGAAACGTGCCGCCCATACCGCTCAAGAACAGCGTCGCAGTATGCCGAGAGCCGTTTCCTCAACCGCCGGCTCGGCGCATTCTCCTCTGACCTCCGGCCATCGCGCGGACCGCCGCTGGGTACCCCACCGATGCGGCTGAGGGGGGGGCCGGTGCACGGGCGAAGCCGGAGCCGACCGCCTGGGGGCGTCGTAGCTCAGTCCTCGATCTGCCCCCTTCCTGTCCGCTGAAGACCGGCCCGCATGGCCGCCAGCGTCTCAGGCGAAAGGCCGACCCACTCGACGAGCTCACCGACAACCCGAAGCGGCTCGCGGCTACGGAACGACTGCGTCGGATTTCCAGGGAACTTCTTGTCGGTGACATTTGGGTCGTCTTCGAACTCACCTGTTGGCTCGACCACATAGAATTCGCCCGGGGCCGTCACCGGTGGCGACTTCGGCTCCCCATGTTGCGGCGCCGAGCGTGGCGGTGAAGTAGACGTAGTTCATCACCCGGCCCTCTTCGAAGTTGGATGCGCGGCCTGAGACCAGCATCTCACCCACGGCGAGGTCCGCCTTCGTTCCGTGCAAGTACACGTCCGATTCTGCAGCCGAGTCGGGTGCTGTCGAGCCCTGCATGTCGTCGTCGGCGTTGTCGATGCCGATGAGGGGATTCCAGGTCCGCGATGGGCTGACCTCTGGTGGGTGAATCGGCCATTCCGGCCATCGTCTTGGCGTCGAAGGGCGGTCCAGCGAGAATGGTCTTGACCCTGACGCGACGTCAACCCTTCATGATGGTCCTATGAGTACGACACCAGCCATCCGGATAGCCGGACTCGTGAAGTCCTACGGCGATCTCGGGGTGCTTCGCGGGGTTGACTTCGACGTGGCGCCGGGCAGCATCTTCGCCCTGCTCGGTTCCAACGGGGCCGGCAAAACCACTGTCGTCAAGATCTTGTCCACCCTGCTCAAAGCTGACGGCGGTACGGCCGTGGTGAACGGCTTCGACGTTGTCACTCAGGCGGCCGAGGTGCGCCAGTCGATCAGCCTCACTGGACAGTTCGCCGCCGTCGACGAGATACTCACCGGGCGGGAGAACTTGGTGCTGATCGCCAAACTGCGCCACCTCGACACACCGGGCCACATCGCCGACGATCTGCTGGCCCGCTTCTCGCTCATCGACGCCGGGGCCCGCCGTGTGACGACCTACTCCGGCGGGATGCGTCGCCGTCTCGACATCGCGATGAGCTTGATCGGCAACCCGCCGGTGATCTTCCTGGACGAGCCGACTACCGGACTCGACCCCCAGGCGCGTCTCGAGGTGTGGCGGGCTGTTCGCGATCTCGCCCACGTCGGCACGACGGTGCTGCTCACCACGCAGTACCTCGATGAGGCCGAGCAGCTCGCCGACCGGATCGCGATTCTCCACGAGGGAAGGATTCTCGTCAACGGCACGCTGGCCGAGCTCAAGGCGCTGTTGCCGCCCGCCCGGGTCGAGTACGTCGAGAAGCAGCCGAGCCTCGAAGAGGTCTTCCTCGCACTCGTCGGTCGGCGCACCGGCGCGGAAGACAGCCAGAACGACACGGCGGCCGCCCGGTCGCCACGGACAACTGAGGTCGAACGATGAACAAGCACTTCCTCCGCGACACGAAAGCGCTGCTGGGCCGCTCCCTGCGCCACATCCTGCGCAGCCCCGACACGATCATCACCACCGCCATAACCCCGATCGCCATGCTGCTGATGTTCGTCTACGTCTTCGGCGGAGCGATCAACACCGGCGGCGTCAAGTACGTGAACTACCTCCTACCGGGCATCCTGCTGATCACGGTCGCCTCCGGCGTCGCCTATACCGCGGTGCGGCTGTTCACCGACGTGTCCGGCGGGATCTTCGAACGGTTCCAGTCGATGCCAATCGCCCGCTCAGCGGTCCTGTGGGGCCACGTACTCACCTCGCTGATCGCAAACCTGATCTCGCTAATATTGGTCGTCGTCGTCGCCGTGGCGATCGGGTTTCGCTCGGGAGCCGGCATCCTCGGCTGGCTCGGGGTAGTCGGCATCATCGTTCTATTCACGCTGGCGCTGACTTGGCTGGCAGTGATCCCGGGTCTCGCCGCGAAGACACCCGACGGCGCCGGCGCGTTTGCCTATCCGCTGCTGTTCCTGCCGTTCGTCAGCTCGGCCTTCGTGCCCACCACAGAGATGGCTGGCCCGGTCAAGTGGTTCGCCGAGCACCAGCCAGTCACCTCGATCGTCAACACGCTCCGCAACCTCTACGCCGCCCAACCGCTCGGCAACGACCTGTGGACCGCTCTGGGCTGGTGCGTCGGCCTTCTGATCGTGGCCTGGGCGCTCGCCGTACGGACCTACCACCGCAAGCTCGCCTGAACCGCCCGGCACACTTACCCGATGAACAGCGATCCGAGATGTTGACGATCAGCCAGCTCGCAGCGTACGCCGGCGTCACCGTGCGGACGGTGCGCCACTACCACTCGAAAGGCTTGCTGCCCGAGCCCGCACGCGACCACTCCGGTTACCGACGCTACGACGCGGCGGCTGTCGTCGAGCTGATCCGAATCAGGACATTGGCCGAGGCCGGCGTGCCGCTATCTCGGATCCAAGAGCTGCTGTCGGCAAGCGAAGAGGAGTTCGCCGAGGCGATCGAGGACATCGACCGTCGCCTGCGCGCCGAGATACGCCAGCGACAACGCCACCGCGAACGGGTCGCCCAGCTCTCCGCTGGCGACCGACTAGCACTGCCGCCCGAGGCGGTCGACTACCTCGAGCGGCTCCGCCAGCTTGGCGTCCCCGAGAGGGCGATCGAGATGGAGCGCGACGCATGGATCCTCGTGGCCGCGCAGATCCCGGACCAGATGCCGGCACTCATGGCGCTCAAGCGCGGACAGATCGAAGACCCGGCCGTCGCAGCGATCTACCTCGACCTCGTCGAGGCCGCCGACTGGGATGCCGACGATCCACGCCTTCCGGTCATCGCCGACCAGCTCGTCGTTTTGATCGAGAAGGACGCCGAGCAGTGGAGCGAGGACCAGATCCCCGACTTCACGCTCGACGACGAACTCGTCGCCTTGCTCGACGAGGTGTTCCTCAACGCGGTCCCGGTCGCCCGGACGCTGCTGTGCCTGCTTGAGGAACGCGGCTGGACCGGATGGACCAAGCTGGAACGCGTCGGCCCTCCGTCGTAACCGGAAACAGTCAGGCGGCGAACTCACGCCGGCCACCATCGAGACATCCCACGCCAAGAGACCCGTTCCAATATCCCAGGCGGTTGTGCCTCCGAATACCGGGGGAAACGCGCCCCTGATCGCCGGGTACGTCCGCCGGTTCAGTCAACTAGCGGTCGGGCCCCTCGGCCACATAACGATTTGTCAATCTCCCGATCCCCTCGATCTCGGTGACGATGTCATCTCCCGGTTTGAGAAACGGGATGGGCGAGCCATCTCGGGTACTGCCGCAACCGGCCAGACATATCACGCCAGTTGGGATGGTCATGAATTGCGAAATCAACGCAACAAGCTCGGCCGCGCTCCGCAGCATGTCAGCAGTGGAGTGATCGAAGGTGAGTTCACCGTTGATCCAACACCTCTTTCTAAGCCGTATGGGATCGGCGAGCTCGTCCAGGGTCACCAAGGCCGGACCGGTCGGACAGAAGGTGTCGAAGCTCTTGCCAAGGGTCTTGGCCGGCAGATCAGACCAGGTCCACGGCGCCGGGCTTGACCCGAACTCGTGACGGCGTTCGGTGATGTCCAGCGCGACCACGTACCCGGCGATCGCCTCGGAGGCCTCACCGATCGTGAGGTGCCGGGCGGCGCAGCGAGTCACTACTCCGAGCTCGGGTTCAGCGATTACCCAGGCCTCACCTAAGGGGAGTCGTTCCGGGTCCGGAAGAACAACGTCGTGGTGCGGACCTGTTACCGCTGTCGGCGACTTCCCAACCACCATTGGGAAGGTCGAACGCTCGCTGGGCGGGAAGTTGGCAATAACGGACAAGACCAGCGGAGGGCATGGGACTGGCGGGCCGAGCTCGACATCCTCGAGTGGGTTGCCACCTGAGAATGGCCCGCCGTGGGACAGCGCTATCAGGTCATCGAAGTGGTTGACCACGGCAGACCGCGGGTCAGCAGGAATCGACCCGCCAGACAACTCGCCAACATCGAACACGGAACTCCCGATCAGTAGGCTCGCCCGGCCGTTCGCGTTCACGAATCGGACGCCGCACGATACGTCACCTGCGGTGACCGTAACCTCAAGCTCGACGATTCGCATCCGGGCGACACCGCGCTATCAAGCGTCCCCTAATCCCGGGCCCCACCGGTCCGACAAGACGCACCCCAACGCCGGGTTCAGGTCGTTGTTCTGGGTGCGTCAGTCTGCGGACGAGCAGGATCGGCGCGGTGATCAGCACGCCAGTATGCGCTCATCCGGTACGCCGGGAGTGCTTCGACTGCGCGTTGTTGTGTGGAGGCGAGACCGGTGGTCTTCGGCGCCGGCTTCGCCCGTTGCGGGCGGTCTGCCAGTACCTGACGGTGGTGGGGATGCCGAGGAAGGCGACTCCGCCGTAGCTGCCGAGCGCCCCGGATACGTGCAGCGCACGGGCTAATCGGGGGTGCGTTCGCTCAGCGTTTTTGGCGGCCACCTGAATGCCCATGCCGGTGGCACTGGTCATCATCGCCCACTTTGCACGCTGGTCGGGGAATACCCCAGGCTCAGCGTTGCGGAGCAGGTCGTAGCCGGTGACCACGGCGTTGGCCACGTTGTAGGCGGCGACGGTGGCGATCAGGGGTCGGTCGGCGAAGCGTAGACGCCAGATGTGCCACGCAGCCCAAAAGATCTTCGGTTTGTCACCGACGTGATCCATGATTTCCCCGACACGGGTGACCGTGCCGGTGCGGCGGGCGATGATGCCGTCGGCCAAGTCGGCAAAGTACGACGGGGCGCCGACTGCGTATCCCTTCCAGGTTCCCAGCCTGGGACCAGCCCACCATGCGCCCACGAAAGCGATCACGTCGAGGAGGTTGGCCGGAGTGACGACGCCGCCGGTGGCAGCGGCGAGGCGCTGCAGGGCCGAATCGGGGGCCTCGGCCACGGGTCGATCCTAGGCCGTCCACCGCCCCTCCCCGGCGCGCTGAGAATGTCCCAGAACATGAACTTCGAATCTGCAAGCCCGGTGTCCTCAATCGCCGGTTGATGGGTGATATGGCCGCTGTCCGTCCCCGAGCGGGCTCTTACAGGATGTTGATGGGGATGTCGTCGTGTTCGGCGGCGGCTTTGAGGTTCGGGCCGACGTCCTGGCTGGAGACTGCGATCGCCCCGCCGAGGCGATCACCCGGATGCTCGAAGAGGCTCCCGAGGAGCCCGTCTGAGCCTTCCCCCCTGACAGGCCGACCCCAGACCGCGGCGTCGTGTAATGATGTAAGTGCATGCTGTCGCACGTCGTCCGACCACGAAGTACCCAGCCAGCGACCGAGGAGCCCCGCCTGGTGATCGAGCACCGGGAGGCGCTCATCTTACATGATCTGCGAGGCGGCCGAGCTGGAGCACGGCTTGACGTGCGAGTACCTTTTCGCGGCCTTCAGCCTCAAGCAGCGAGCCGACGAGGGAGTGTCCGCGGAACAGCTCGCCGCCGTCGGGCGGTGGCGAGCGACGGTCTTGGGCGTCGCCGCCCAGGAGATGCTCCACTTGGCGCTGAGCGCCAACACGCTCACCGCTCTGGGCGCCTCCCCCCAGCTGTCACGACCCAACCTGCCTCAACCGGCGCGCCCCGGCTTTGGCCGGTGAGTGGGTGACCGCGAGGACCAGCAGCGGGTACGCGACGCTCGACATGCTCGAGCCGAAGGTCGACAGGAGCTGCCCCCCTTGGAGCAGCATGAAGTCGCGGTTGTGCCGCAGCGGCGTGGGCCCCGTCACGGCTCGATTGTCGCACCTACGCGGGGAGACCTACTGGGGTGGTCCGCTGACCAGGGTCATCGCTGCCTGGTGCGTCGCACCGACCCCGTCGGTCCAGGCGACCTGCACCACGTCTCCGGGGCGCTCCCGCTGGAGCAGCTCGGTCATCTGGGCGGGGGACTGGATCCGGTGGCGGGCGAACCATGTCACCACGTCGCCGCTCCGCAAGCCGCCACGCTCTGCGGGTGAGCCCGCCGACACGGCGGTGATGAGGATCCCCGAGAGGAAATCTGTGGCCGGATAGTCGAGGCAGGAGAACTGCGCGCCGAGGGACGCCGTCGGCCCGACGTGGATCGTAAACGACGCACGCCCGGCGACGATCTGCCGCGCGATGTCGACGACCCGAGAGATCGGGATCGCGAAGCCGAGATAGCCGCCCGACGCATCCCGATACCCAGCGGTCAGCATCCCGATGACACGTCCGGCGTGGTCGACTAGGGCGCCGCCCGAATCGCCCGGCTCGAGAGGGGCGGTTACCTGGACCATGCCAGTCAGGGGTAGCGACATGTCGTTCGGCCCGTCGCTCGCGACCGTCATACTACCCAGCCCGACGATGGTCCCGGACGTGACCGTGGGGCTGCCGCACGTGCCGTTGCCATTGCCGATCGCCAGGATCTGCTCCCCGCGAGCGATGCTCGTACCGAGCCCCAAGGTGGCCGCCTCCAGGTCGTCCGCCCCCTCGAGCCGCAGGACGGCGACATCGTCGGTCACGTCCGAGCCGACGACGGTCGCGGCGTACCGGCGGCCGTCCACCAGGTCGCGCACCGTCACCGTGCCCGCCCCGGCGATGACGTGGTTGTTCGTGACCACCTCGCCGGCGGCGGTGAGGACGATCCCGGTCGCCCGGTTGCCGTCACCGGGCTGATAGGCGAAGGTGGTCATGACATCCACGAGGGAGGGTTCGGCCCGGCAGCCGACGAACGCAAAGGTCGACGCCCTGCCCCAGTGGCGTACCGCCGCGACCCCGGTCATCGCGACCAGGGCAACCAGAACGATTCCCACTGCCGCGTAGCACGCGCGCCGCCGGCGTTGGCATGCCCCCGGCGGCTTCGTCAACCAGGGTGTGCCGGTCATCGTCCCCGACCTCCGAGCCGACTATAAGGCTCCGAGAATGATGCTTGAAGAGGTCATTATGCCCTATGTGTGGATCTTGGCTGTCCAATGACTGTTCCCTACTCACAGTGTTCACAATCAGGACTTTATACCCTTCAAACAAAACCTGCTTTCGTGATCAACTTCGTATTAGACAGACGCAAAGAGCACGGGAAACGTGGTCACTGCTGCAGTCGACTCGCCTGTGACATTGGCCGCAATCCCTCTGATAAGAGGATGCGATATTTGTCGCATCAGAAGGAGTAGGTATGGTTCAAAGTACCGAATCCGTCTCCGAAGCTCGCTCTCCTACCGAGAGATTGGACGAGGCGGTCAGTCCGCGACTTAGCTGGATGACGCCGCGGGGCACGATCCTCTTCCTTCTCGTGTGGATGGCCGGGTTCACCCTGGGAAGCATCGCCATCTCCAATCCGTTCGCGTCCGAGTCGACGGCTTCCGCGACCCCCAACTACTGGCACGTCATGTACCTGCACGGGTTGCTGATCGGAATGGTGGGCCTGGTCTCGATCGTAGCGCTCGACGTCTTCGAGACCTGTTGCAGCGATCACGTCCGGGTCGGGATCGTCGCCGGCGTGGTGGGGGCGACCCTGTTCGCGTCGATCGGCGGGATCTTCGACCGGACGGTGCCCGGCGACGAGGTGGCCATGTGGACCCAGATCGTGGGGTTCTTCTTCCTGGACGAGATCCTGATCCTGCTGATGCTCGGCTTCTGGCAGGGCTGGCGGGCCAAGCTCCCGTCCTCACACACCGTGCCTTACATCGCCGGCTGGATGGCCGCGGCCTCGATGTTGTGGGCGGCCGTCATGGGGCACATCGCAGGGTGGATCCTCGAGTTCCACAGCCATCCGTTCGTCATCACGGACTGGGCCAAGTGGGCAGGCGAAGACTGGGGGACCCTGCGGGACAACCTGATCGGTTCCCACTCCCACGACATGGCGGTGGCGTCCATGGCGCTGCTGCTGAGCGTCGCGGTGTACAAGTTCGGATACCTGGAGGCCCGCGGCGTCGCCCGCAACGTGAGCCGGTTCGGCATGGGCATGGTCTCCATCGGCGTGTTCTGGATGACGGGCCTCTACGTCGCCATGGGCGTCACCAGCTGGGCCGTGGCCGCCTACTTCACCTCCGCGGGAGATACGAACGGGATCGCCGGTGACGACCTCGTCACAGGCATCTTCGTGATGGGTGGCGGGCTGCTCGCCTTGTGGCCGCTGATCGTGCGGTTCGCGTTGAAGGCCCGCTCGTGGACCGAGTCGGCCCTACCCGTCGCCGCGGCGTGGGCGTGGACCGGCATCATCGTCGGCGTGGTGATCGGCGGGTACTGGATCGAGGAGAGCGAGACCTTCTTCGGCGCCGGGGCCAAGGGATCGCCCGGTGCGGTCAACGACAACATCTTCCTGTGGGTGCACCAGGACATCGGCCTCTTCGTGCTCCCGACGCTCTTCGCCGTGCTCCTGGTCGCCGACCACCTGGTCGGGCGTGAGTACAGAGGGGCGATCGGCTGGACGGCGATCGCCGCCGTCACGATGCTGCTCATCGGCGGTGGCGTGTGGGTGTTCGCCAATCCCGACAAGTTCGGCGCCGGGTACGCCCTGGCGACCATCGGTCTGGTGATGCTGGGCTTCTCGGTCGCCATCACCGTCGTGTCAGGTGCGCTCGGACAGAGCCGCGTACGTCTCGTGCCGCGCCTTCACGGGCGTGCCGTGGACGCGATGGGGGGTGGCGGGGCGGCGCCCACCGCCTGATCGTCTCCGCCCAGCGTCGGCCCGGGCAGGCCCTCTCCGGGGCTCGCCCAACTGGCCGACGAGCTGGCCCGCCAGGGCTATCGGGTCTCGGCCGACACGGTGGGGCGGATGCTCAAGAAGCTGGGCTACTCGCTGCAAGCTCCGGCCGAGGTGACCGAAGGCACTGCCCATCCTGACCGCGACGCCCAGTTCCGCTACCTCAACGACCAGGCGGCGGCCATGGTTGCCGCCGGTGAGCCGGTGATCAGCGTGGACACCAAGAAGAAAGAGATGGTCGGCGAATACGACAACGGCGGGGTGGAATGGCAGCCAGCAACTCGTAGCTCCACGCGATCGTCGAGGACATGGTGTGGTGGCGACGGTCGCGCGCCGCCCCCGCGGCGTCGAGCACCGACAGACCGCGATCCAGGTCCGCCCGCAGGTCGGCGAGCGTGAGATCCCGCGTTCGCCGGGCGGCGAGCTCGATCGCCAGCGGCAGGCCGTCGAGACGGCGACAGATTTCGGCTACGCCCTTCAGGTCGGCAGCCACCGGCGCCCGGCGCCCCACCGCCAGGCACCGTTCGACAAAGAGCGTCACCGCCGGACCCGCAGAGTCGTCTTGGTCGACCGGCAGCGGGTCCACGACGAACTCATATTCGCCATAGACGTCGAGGCGCGTGCGGCTGGTGTAGAGGCAGGCCAGATCAGGGCAGTCCTCCAGGAGTTCGACGATCACCGCGCCGGCCCCCGCCATCTGTTCGAGGTTGTCCAGGACCGCCAGCTCAGGCTGGCGCCGGAGCCGTTCTCCCACGGCGTCACGTCGGGGCCTGCCCGGGATGGCGGCGACGGAGTAGGCACCGGCCAGCTGCTCGAGGATCTCCGCGGGGTCGGTCTCGGCAGCCAACGCCACGAACGCCGGCGACAGGTCACGGTCGCGCCCGACGTGGCGCGCCACCTCGATGGCGAGCCGCGTCTTTCCCACCCCCGGCGGCCCCGTGACCGTCACCAGCCGGGCCGGACCGCCCGAGATCGCCAGCAGTCGGACCAGGTCGGACATCTCCCGATCCCGGCCGACCAGATCCGTGAGAGACGCGGGCAGCGGAGCCGGGCCCGCCGGATCGCCGAGCGGGTCAAGGTCGCCAGGCGCGGACCACGATCGTGCCGCGGCCACGAAACGAGCACGTTCGTCGACGTCGACACCAAGCACATCTGCGAGCCGCTCGGCCATCGCCCGCGACGGTCGGCGCTCCCCGGTCTCGATCTTGCGGACGGTGATCGTCGCGCAGCCCACCAGGTCGCCCAGCTGCTGCTGGGTCAGATCGCGCGCACAACGCCGCCGGCGTACCCACACGCCGAACGGAATCGCACCTGTCACCGGAACGAACGTCTCCCGTACAGGGCGGCTGTCGAAGCAGACAACTGATCCTCCATGGAGCCCGGCTGCGCCTGACATCCATGCCGACTGTCCGACGTCGCTCTTCAGGCAATGCTACGCGGCGGCCTTGACCTTCCGTGCCTAGGTCGGATCTGGGGCCTGATTACCGCCCACCTCCGACTGGACCGGCTCCGGGACTGCGACTCCCACTTCGTCGGCCCGCGCCGACGACGCCGACCGAACCGCATGGCCCGTACCTCCATGTCGCCTTTATCGCCGGCCCCGCGGACGGCATCCGCACCAGCCGCTCGTCGCCGCCGCCACACCCGGGCCACTGCCCGGTAGCGGCGATGATATGGGCTGACCTGTGGGAGGGAACCGTGGCGAGGCGCTACCGATTAGCCTCGATCCTCGGGAGGGCTGGTTCCAGTAGTTGGGTTGAGGTTTATCGGGGTGGGAAGCCGAAGCGGAGTTTGCGGTCGTTCCACCAGGGGA
>JAJYLA010000114.1 GCA_021788115.1 Actinomycetes bacterium
CGTCTCGCGGGCGGCGTCCAGCTCGATGTCGGCGGCCACCACCAGGCTCCGCGCCCGGGCGAGCCCGAGCGCCACCGCGCGCCCGATGCCCGAGCCGGCGCCGGACACCACAGCAATCGTCTCACTCGTGCCCGTCTTGCCCAACGCCTCAGCCATGCGCCTCGCCTCCATCCGCGGTGCCGGCCCTCACGCTAGGGCCGCCGGCGGCGGGGCGAGGCCCTGGGGTGGTCGGGGGAAGGCGCCGCTGCATCCTCGCCCGGGCCGACCACCCACAGGTCCGAGGGGAGAAGGACATGCCCGAGCGGCGATCCTCGAGGCCCTCGAGGGGCTGCTGAGCGCGGGCGCCCGGGTTTTTCCCGAGACCGACTCCGACACGCTCCGCGCGGCGCTGGGCGGCCCGCTCCGGACGGCCCCGCCTCAGCCGACGAGGCGGTGTTCTCGCTCGCGGCGGGCGCCGCGCCGGGCCTGGTGGCGATCGCCCCGCCCGCCACCACGTCCTCGCCGCCGGCTGGGATGTCGAACGCGCGGTCCTCAGGGGGCGCCGGCGGTGCGGAGCCGCCCGCGAGCGGGGTGCCCGGGTGCGACGGTCACAAGTGGCTCAACGTCCCCTACGACTCGGGCTACGCCTTCTGCGCCCACCCGGCCTCGCACGCCGTCGCCATGTCCCTGTCCGCCGCCTACCTGGTCGGCGGAGACGCGAGCGGTCGTCGCTCGCCGGGTCCTGGCCGCGCGCGATCGGGTCTGACCCCGGCCGGTGCCGTGGCAGAATGGGAGACCGTCGGTGCCCATGTGGGTGTAAGGGGTGTACGTCGTTGCAGAAGCGCCGCAGCCGTCAGCTCAAACGGCTGGTCGCCGCGCAGCGCCGCGCGCGCCTCGGCGGGGAGTCCGCCGCGCAGTGGTGGCAGCAGCTGACCGCGCCCGCTGCGTCGGCGACGACGCGCCCCGCCCTCGACGGCGCGTTTCGCGACGCCCTGGCGGCGATGCGGGAGCTGTTGAACGCCGACGCCCTGGCGGTCGTGGTCTCCGGCTCGTCGGGGGAGACGCTCATGGCGCGGGCCGCCACCGGGCTCGCCGAGGACGTCACCGTCGAACTGGCCATCGCATCCGGGCAGGGTATGGCAGGCCGGGTCATGGAGGAGAAGAAGCCGCTCGTCTTCAGCGATCTGCAGACCGTGAAGCTCAACTCGCCGATCCTGCGAGACAGCGGCCTGCGCTCCGCCGTCGCGGTCCCGCTGCTCGGCGAAGACCGCGTCCACGGCGTCCTGTGGGCCGGCAGCCTCAGGCGTGACCACTTCGGTCCCCTGGACGCGCAGCTGCTGGAACTGATGGGCGTCCACTTCGCGGTGGCGCTCGAGCGGGTCCACGCCTTTGAACGCGAGCGCCGTTACCGCCTGCGGGCGGAGCAGAGCTCGGACCGGCTGACGAGGATGCAGGCGGCGAGCGCGCGCCTGGTCGGCGCCGCGAGCGTGGAGGAGATCGCCGACACCCTGACCGACAGCCTCGGGGCGGGTGACCTCGAGGGGAATCCCCTCCGCGGCGAGCTGTGGCTCCTGCGGGCGGATCACCTCGATCGCGTCGGGTCCTCGGAACCCGGCCAGGCGGTGGCGCTGAGCGCCGACGTGCCGCTCACCCGGGCCGTCCGCGACCGGAGGCCTTGCTTCGGGTCGGGCGGCGGCACACCGTGGCTCGACCGTGAGGTCCTCGCCGGCGGGCTGGACCCGGACGGCGGCTCCGCTCCGGAGGGAAGCTGGGCTGTGCTGCCCCTGCTGGCGGGCGGCGACTGCCTCGGTGCCGCCGCCGTCGCCCTGAAGGGGTCCCGGCCATTGGAACGGGACGAGCGCACGTTCCTGAGCGCCGTCGTCGACGAGACCGCGGACGCCGTAGCGCGAGCGACGATGGCGGCGCAGCAGAGGGACCTGGCTCGGGTGAGCGCGTTCTTCGCCCAGGTGGCGCGGGCGATGACCGAGGCTTCAGGGTTCGCCGACGCGCTCGACCGCCTCGCCCACCTCGCCCTCGACGCCATCGGGGACGTCTGCCTCATCGACATCCTGGGCGAAGACGGGGAGCCCACGCCGATGGTCGCCCGCTACCGCGACCCGGCCCTCCAGCACCTGGTCGACCGCATGAGATCCGACTTTCCCCCGCGGGTGGGGGGCAGCCCCCCCGGAGCGGAGGTCATCCGGACCGGGCGGACGCTGTGGTCGGCCAGCGCGTCGGACGAGTGGCTCGACTCGACCGTCCGGGAGGGCCCGCACCGGGACCTGGTCCGCCTTCTCGGCCTGCGGTCCTACGTGTCGGCGCCGCTCCAGGGAGAGCAGGGCCCTGTCGGCTCGATCACCCTGGTGTCGACGCGCCGCCCCTTCGACGAGGCGGACGTGCGCTTCGTGGAGCACCTCGCAGATCAGGTGGCTGCGATCATCGACCACGCGCGCCGGTTCGAGGATACGGCGACGACCTCCCACGTCCTGCAACAGAGCCTCCTGCCCCACCAGCTCCCGGAGGTCGCCGGGCTCACCGTGGCGACGCGCTACCTTCCCGCCACCCGGGGGCTGGAGGTGGGGGGCGACTTCTACGACCTGGTGCCTCTCCCGGGCGGCCAGGTCGGGGTCATGATCGGCGACGTCGCGGGTCACGACCGTGGGGCGGCGGCGCTCATGGGCCAGCTGCGAAGCGCCGTGCGGGCCCTCGCCGGCCAGATCCGGGAGCCTTCGAAGCTGGTGGCGGCGCTGCAATGGAGCTGGGGCCTGCTCGGTTTCGACCGGATCGCCACGGCGCTCATCGGCCGTTTCGACCCCGCGAGCCGTGAAGTCGTCCTCGCGTCGGCGGGGCACCATCCGCCGCTGCTGATCCGCTCCGGCACGGGCAGCTTCCTGCCCGTCAAGCCGGGCACGCCGCTCGGCGTGCCCGGCGCGGAACCCGTGGAGTACCGCGAGCGCCTGGAGCCGGGAGACGCCCTCCTTCTCTACACGGACGGGGTCCTCGAGGAGCGCTCCCTGGACAGCGACGACGCCATGGACCGCCTGGCGCGCGTCGCCACCGCCGGCGACCCCGAACCGAACGCCCTGTGTGACCGGGTGGTGGGGATGCTGGCGCCCGACCGCAGCGACGACGTGGCGGTGATGGCCCTGCGGCTCGACGCCTAGCTCCGCAACCCGCCCGGGCGGCGGGCTGCGCCCGCCGCACGCGGCTGGCAAGCTCGTGGGATGCCGGAGCCGGCCCTGGACGACGCCGCGATGCGCCGGGACATCCGCCGGGTGGTGGGGCTGCTCGGCGACACCCTCGCCCGGCTCGAGGGCCCGTCGGTCCTCGAGCTCGTGGAGCGGGTCCGGGCCGGAAGCCGGGAGGATCGCGCCGCGACCGCGGCGCTTTTGGACTCGATGGACATCGCCTCGGCGACACGGCTCGTGCGCGCCTTCGTCGCCTACTTCCACCTTGCGAACGTCACGGAGCAGGTCCACCGGGCCCACGCCCTGCGAACCGCCCGCGAAGGCGGCGGCTGGCTGGCGCGGGCGGTGGCGGCCATCCAGGTGGCCGGCTTCACCGCCTCCGAGATCGGCGAGATCGCCGGCCGCGTCGCGGTGCGGCCGGTCTTCACCGCCCACCCGACCGAGGCGGCGCGGCGCACGACGCTCGCCCACCTGCGGCGGGTGTCGGAGCTGCTCGAAGCCGGCGCAGACCACCGCGCGCACCGCCGGCTGGCCGAGGTCGTGGAGCTGCTGTGGCTGACCGACGACCTCCGGGTCGCCCAGCCCGAACCTCTCGACGAAGCACGCAACGCCCTCTTCTACCTGGACGAGCTGTACCGCGACGTGGTCGGCGCCGTCCTGGAGGAGTGGGCGGACGCTCTCGGCAGCGCCGGGGTCGAGGTGGAGCCCGCCGCGACACCGCTGCGCTTCGGTAGCTGGATCGGCGGAGACCGCGACGGGAACCCCAACGTGACGCCGGCGGTGACGCTCGACGTCGTCCGCCTCCAGCACGACCACGGCGTCCGGGACGCCCTCGGCATCGTGGATCGCCTCCGCCAGGAGCTGGCCGTGTCGAGCCGCCTGACGTCCGTTTCGGGGGAGCTGTTGCGCAGCCTCCGGGCGGACCTGGCGGCCCTGCCCGAGGTGGAGGAGCGGTACCTGCGGCTCAACGCCGAGGAGCCCTATCGACTCAAGGCGACCTGCATCCGCCAGAAGCTGCTGCTCACCCGGGAGCGGGTCCGCCGCGGCGAGGTCCACGCCCCCGGCCGCGACTACCTCGACGGCCAGGAGCTGCTCGCCGACCTGCTCGAGATGCGCGAGTCCCTGCTCGCGAACCGGGGCGGGCTCGCCGCCGCGGGCCGCCTGGCCGAGGCCATCCGCGACGTGGCGTCCTGGGGGCTGCACCTGGCCGCCCTGGACGTCCGCGAGCACGCCGACGCCCACCACCGGACGCTCGCCGCCCTGTTCGAACGCGTCGGCGAGCCCTACGCGGACCTCGACAGGATCGGTCGCTTTGCCGTCCTCCGCGACGAGCTCGAGGGCCGCCGGCCGCTCTCCCCCAGGCCTCCGCCGCTCACCGGCGCGGAGCTGAGGACCTTCGAGGTGTTCGACACGATCCGGCGCGCCCAGGTCGAGTTCGGGCCCGACGTCGCCCAGACCTACATCGTCTCCATGACCCGCGGCGCCGAGGATGTGCTCGCGGCGGTCGTGCTGGCGCGCGAGGCGGGGCTGGTCGACACGCACGCGGGCAGTGCACGGGTCGGCTTCGTCCCGCTGCTGGAGACCGTGTCGGAGCTGCGGGCGGCCGACTCCGTGCTCGACGACCTGCTCGGGGTGCCCGCCTACCGGGGGATCGTCGACGCTCGCGGCGGGATCCAGGAGGTGATGCTCGGCTACAGCGACTCCAACAAGGAGGCCGGGATCACCACCTCGCAGTGGGAGATCCACCAGGCGCAGAGGAGGATCCTCGCGGTCGCCCGCCGCCACGGGGTGCGGGTGGTGTTCTTCCACGGGCGAGGGGGGACCGTGGGGCGTGGGGGTGGCCCGACCCATGACGCCATCATGGCCCTGCCGGCGGGCACCCTCGACGGCGCGATCAAGCTCACCGAACAGGGCGAGGTCATCAGCGACAAGTACGGCCTGCCCGCACTCGCCCGGGAGAACCTCGAGCTGATCCTGGCCTCGGCGCTCGAAGCGACGGCCCTGCACTCCTCGCCGGCGCTTCGGCCCGAAGACCAGCAACGCTGGTACGCGGCGATGGAAGTGGTCTCCGACGGGGCGTTCCGGCGATACCGACACCTGCTGGAGGACCCGAAGCTGGCGGAGTACTTCACCGCCTCCACGCCAGTGGACCAGCTCGGCGCCCTGCACCTGGGCTCCCGGCCCTCCCGGCGCCCCGACGGCAGCGCAGGCATCGAGAGCCTGCGCGCCATCCCGTGGGTGTTCGGCTGGACCCAGTCTCGCCAGATCATTCCGGGCTGGTTCGGCGTGGGGACCGGGATCGAGGCGGCGCGAGCTGCCGGGCTCGAACGGGAGCTGCTCGACATGGGCGAGGGGTGGCGCTTTTTCACCACGTTCCTTTCGAACGTCGAGATGACCCTCGCCAAGACGGACCTCGGGATCGCCCGGCGCTACGTCGAGCTGCTGGTACCTCCCGCGCTGCATCCGATCCTCGGTGCCATCGACGCGGAGTACCGGCGCGCCGTCGAGCAGATCCTGTGGGTGACCGGCCAGGACGGGCTGCTCGAGCACGCGCCGGTCCTCCGGCGAACCCTCGCGGTGCGCGACGCCTACCTCGCCCCCATCCACGACCTGCAGGTGTCGCTGCTGAAGCGCACACGGGCCGCCGGCGGCTCGGCCGACCCCGAGCTGCAGAGGGCCCTGCTGCTCACCGTCAACGGCATCGCCGCAGGGCTCCGCAACACCGGCTGAGGCCGCCGCGTCGCGCCCCGCCGCTTCGCGCCCCGCCGCGGCGCGCCCCGCCGCGGCGCCGCGCTCAGCGCAAGCCTTCGAACAGGTCCTCTTCGGGCACGGGAACCCCGACCCGGTCGACGACCCGCACGAACGTCTCCCAGCCCATCAGCTCCCCGAAGACGTCGCGGCCCATGCGCAAGAAGAAGATGTTGTCCGACTGGCTGGCGTGGGCTTGCAACGACTCGTACTTGCGCCCGGCCGACGCGCTCACGTCGACCCACGTGGTCACCTCGTCGTCGGGGGTTCCCCACTCTTCGCGCGGGCCGGCCTCGCCGTCGCCGGAGGGGTCGCCCGCGTCGCCGCCGGGGGACTCGACGCCCAGTTCGCGCAGGCGCCTGCCGAAGTCGACCATCCGGCTCCGCGGCACGGCGGTGTAGTACACCTTCTGCGGTATGGCGGCCGCCCCGACTGCGGCCATGGTCGCCCGGTGCGCCTGGATGTGGTCGGGGTGCCCGTAGAACCCGTTGGCGTCGTAGGTGACCACGACGTTCGGCTCGTACCTGCGCATCAGCTCCACCAGCCTGCCTGCCGGCTCCTCGACGGGGGTGGTCCAGAAGGAGCCGGGGGCGTCGTTGTCCGGCCATCCCATCATCCCGCTGTCGCGGTAGCCGAGCATCTCGAGGTGGTCGACGCCGAGGATCTCGCAGCTGCGGGCGAGCTCCTCCCGCCGGAGGGCGGCGACCGCGGCGCGATCGTGGCCGGGCTCGCCGGGCTTCACACCGCCCGGTCCGTCGCCGCACGCCCCGTCGGTGCAGGTGACGAGCACGGTCCGCACACCCTCGCTCGAGTAACGGGCGAGGATCCCGCCCGTGCTGATCGCTTCGTCGTCGGGATGGGCGTGGACGGCCATGAGGGTCAGGGGGGCCACCGCGCCAGCGTAGGGGATGCACCGGCGATCGGCGCATGTGCCCGGTCGCCAGGAACGTATCGACCGTGCCGGAAGAAGATCGACCGGGTGGTCGCCGCTCCGCGCGGCTCACGCTGCGGTTCGCGGCAGGGACGGCTCCCTGCGTTCCGATGGGCGCCCGTCTCGGGCCCGCGGCGGCTGCGCCTCTTTGAGCACCTCGTCGATCATCTCGATGATCTCGTCGCACCGTTCACCGAGAGACATGAGGCTCACCTCCCCTCGCTTGCTCTCAGTATCGGTTACACGTGAATACATACCCAGAGTCGTTGGACCTCCACGGCTCGGACGTTGGTCCCGGCAGCGCAGGGCACAACGGCGATCGTGGCGGAGGACCTGGGCGGATGGATGGCCCGGCTGGAGGAAACCCTCCACGGCCGGCGCCACGACCCCACCGGCGGCGAGCGCCTCGCCGGCGACCGGCGCGTCCCGGGCACCGGCGAGAACCGGGTCTCCACACCGACACGCAATGACAGCGTGTGCCCCCAACCCCGGGGCGCGGCGGAGATCGAGCACCCGGAAGGCAGGACACACCCGTTAAGCTCCAGGCCCTTCGAGATCATGGCTCCTGAGACGACGCCACGGCGCCGGCCCGACCCCTCGACCGGCGGCGGACAGGCCCCCGGCCGCGTCGTGGAGGCGTTCCGCGAGCGGACCGGCCGCCTCCCCGACGGAGTCTGGTCGGCACCCGGCCGGGTCAACCTCATCGGCGAGCACACCGACTACAACGGCGGCTGTGTCCTCCCCTTCGCCGCCCCCGCACGCACCTACGTCGGGGCGGGCCTCGGCAAGGAGGAAACGATCACGCTGCACTCGGTGCAGTTCCCCGCCGAAGACGTCGTGGCCAGCCTGGAGGGCCTGCTCGCCGCGAGCGGGCCGGGCGGGCAGGCGGTCCGCGGGTGGGCCGCCTATCCCCTCGGCACGCTGTGGGCGCTCCTCCGCGACGGCGCCACGTGCCCGGGCCTGGACCTCGTCGTCGACAGCGACCTGCCGGCCGGCTCGGGCCTGTCCTCCTCGGCGGCGCTCGAGTGCGCGACCGGCCTCGCCGCCCGCGACCTCTGCCGGTTCGACGCCACCCCGCGACGCCTCGCCGAGCTGGCCCAGAAGGGGGAGAACGAGTACGTCGGCGTGCCGTGCGGTCCCATGGACCAGATGGCGGCGATGGCCTGCACCGAGGGCCACGCCCTTCTCTTCGATACACGCGACGGCACCCTCGTCCAGGAGCCGCTCGAACCCGCAAGCCACGGGCTCGAAGTGCTGGTGATCGACACCCGCGTCCGCCGTGCGCTCCGCGACGGCGGCTACGTGGAGCGGCGGCGCTCATGCGAGGAGGCGGCCCGACGCCTGGGCGTCCCAACGCTGCGCGAGGTGAGCGGTGCCGGTCTCGGGAAAGCGCTCGGCGGTCTCGGCGACCCCGTTCTCGAGAGGCGGGTGCGCCACGTTGTCACCGAAAACGAGCGGGTGCTCGCGGTCGCCGGCCTCCTGCGCCGCGGGCAGGTGGACGGCGTCGGCCCCCTCCTCACCGCCTCGCACCGGTCGCTGCGCGACGACTTCGAGGTGAGCTGCCCCGAACTCGACCTCGCCGTCACGTCCGCGGTGCACGCCGGCGCCCTCGGCGCCCGTCTGACCGGGGCCGGCTTCGGAGGCAACGCCCTCGCGCTCGTGCCCGTGGCGCTCGAGCGGGCGGTGCGCGCCGCCGTCGAAGACGCCTTCGACAGGGCAGGCTTCGCCCGTCCCGTGCTGCGGCTTGTCGAGCCGTCCGCGGGCGCCCGCCGCGACAGCGCCGCTGCGACCCTCGGGGGCTGACACCGGGCCTCCGGTATGCACGTGGCGGGGGGAAGCCCGGGCGCCGCCGGCGGGACGCGCGGGCGTTGGGAGTCTCCTTCTGGGCGCCCGCTCTCCGCCGGCACGCTCCTGACGACCGAGGCGATCGGCCAGATAGCGATCGCCCGGGCGACGTCGGCGCGATCACCGGGCTGCGCGCCATGACCCGCCAGGGCGGGGCCATCGTAGGTGTGGCCCTGGCCACATCCCGCTGAAGCTAGGACAGCGCCGGTGCGTCCGGCCGGGCCGCGTCCCGAGCGAAGATGGCCAGGATCACCCCGGCGAGCACGAACGAGCCCGCCATCGTGAAGAACGCCGCGCGGAAGCCGACGTCCGTGACGAGAAAACCGAGCAGCGTGATCCACAGGGCTCCGACCGACTGCGTCGCGAAGTACATGCCGAAAGCCGCGCGGGCGTCGACACCTTTCATGGCGTCGGAGAAGAACGATTGGCGGAGCGGCTGCTCGGAGAAGCTGAACATCCCCACGCACAGGCCGACCAGGCCGACCACGAGCAGGTCCGAGCCCACCAGGACGAACCCGGCCAGGGCCAGCGCTCCCAGGGCGTAGATCGAATAGAGCACCTTGCGCCGCCCGATGCGGTCCGAGAGGTGGCCGCCGACCATGGGGGCCGCGACGGCGCCGACGCTCACGACTGCTACGAGGACCCCGATCGTGATCGCGTGCAGGTGGAGAGCGTTGCGGAGATAGGCGGGGATGTAGGTGGTCAGGACACCGACGCCCCGTCCCGCAGCGGTGATCGTCCCCACCACGAGGATGGCCACCGCCTGCCGCCGGCGAAGCGCCTGCCGGAGGCTCACCGCCGTCGCTCCCGCCTTCGCGCCTGGCGTGGAGCGCTCCGCGGCCGGGCCGGTCCGCGGCGCCGGCCGGACCCGTGTCCAGGTGATGACCGACCCGAGGGCCATGAGCACGCCGATCAGGCCGAGGGCCCACCGCCAGCTGTACGCGGCGATCACCGCCGACGCGATCAGGGGCGCCACGAGGGTGCCGACGTTGCCTCCGGTGGTGTGGGCTGCGAGGACGAGGCCACGCCGGTGGGGGACGCGCTTCGCGAGGTGGGCGCTGCCGACGGGGTGCTGCGGCCAGCTGGCGAGGGTGCCGAACACCCGGGCGAAGGCGAAGAGCCCGATGCCGGGGGAGACGGCGGCGATGCCCAGTGCCACGGCCATGCCGAGGTTCTGCATGCCGAGCAGGAAGCGGGTGGAGTACCGCCTGACGATGCCGGCGATGCCCTGGAGGAGGCCACCGACCACGCCCGCGGCCCCGAGGATCACCCCGAGCACCGCATAGGAGACGTGGAAATCGGCGAGCGCGAAGGGGTACACGACGCCGAGCGAGGCCACGTACATGTGCTGGATCGTGTGGGAGAAGGACACCACCGCCACTTGCTCCCGATCCCCGGGGGCCCAGGGTCGCCGTCCGGCCGTGGCGCCGGCATCTGGCTCCCCCTCCCCCGTCTGCGCCGGCGCGGACGACCCCCGCGTCATGGGCCCACCTCCCTGGATGAATCCTCCCTATCCAGCTGACCTTATAACATGTCGCTTTCTTGGTTCCACCCCGCCGC